>DATJJV010000001.1:0-5493 GCA_035491975.1 Pristimantibacillus sp.
ACCGGCTACGACACCGTCACCGGCCTAGGCAGCCCGGTCACTTCCGTCTTCTAGCAGAGACACGTTTGATCCAATCGAGAGTGGCATCGGCCACCTCGCGCCAGCCGGAATCTATGGTGATGGAGTGGCCGCGGTCCGGGAATTCCTGGATGTCGGTTACCGCCGATGACTTCTCGTAGAGTTTATGCTGCGCCCGGACCACCGAGGCCGGCACGGTGTTGTCGCGTCCGCCAGCTATCAATAGTAACGGCCCGCGCTCGTTATTACCGATATTCACGGCTGCCGTGGAATGCGTGTTGAAGTTAGCGAAAGAGATGGCAAACACCGGCCGGGCCGGCGACGGAATCGAATACTGGGTGAACAGCTCGGTCGACTCCTCCAAAGATAAAGCGTTGCCGAAGCCATAACGAAATTCGTCGGCGGTCAACGGCACTGCGCGGTTGATCTTTACGGGATTCTTCAGCGCCGGCCAGGCCGCCCGGATCTGGTTCGGCGGCAGCGTCCAAACTCCCTTAAATTGCGCCGAATCGATAGCTACGGCCGCGCGGCCCAAATCGTTACCCAGTAATTTTTGAGCCACCAACCCGCCGGTGGAATGCCCGATCAAAATCGGCATACTGTCGAGCTGCCGGATGATCCGGCCGTAATGCTCGGTAACGTCATCGAGGCCAACGCTGGCCACGGCTTCCATCTGCAACCGTGCCTCGTGGATATCATCAGGCTCATACGGCCAGCCAGGCGCGATCGGTTCGTATCCGAGGCGTCGAAACAACTTCACCCAGGGATCCCAACTGGATGAGTGCAACCACAGCCCATGGATAAAAACAACCGGTGTAAGAGTACTCGCCATCCTCGGCCCCCTTGTTACAGCCAAGACAAGCAAACACTATAAAAAAATACGCTGTTCTGTACAGTTAACTATTGCACAGCTACTTCGGTGCTATGATTATGCTTATGGATGTCTGGTTTTTTGTGGCTGCGTTTTTGGCGGGGATTGTTGGTACCGTTGCCGGGTTTGGGGCAGCGACGGTTCTTTTGCCGGTTGCGCTGCTGTTTTTCGACTTTAAGACCGCTCTGGTGCTAGTGGCTTTTACGCACCTGTTCAGCAATCTGGGGCGGCTGGCCTTTTTCCATAAGCGAGTGGTTTGGCGGGTGGCCCTGTATTTCTGCGCCATCGGCATTCCCGGCACTTTGCTGGGAGCGTTGCTGGTCAATCATATCAACTCGGCCGAGTTACAGGCTGGACTAGGTATCTTTTTGATTGGTTACGGCATTTTCGCCTTTTTCGAACCCGCTTTCAGGCTGAAGCCAGCTCCGTTCAATATGCTGGCTGGCGGACTTAGTTCCGGTGTGCTGGCTGGCCTGATCGGCACCGGCGGGGCCCTTCGAACAGTCTTCCTGGCCGCCTACCGCATGCCCAAACTGCGCTACATTGCCACCTCCGGCGTCATCGCCCTTGCGGTGGACGGCGCACGTATTCCTATCTATCTAAAGGACGGCCTGCTGGCCAGCAACTATTACTGGATGTTGCCGGTCTTATTTGTAGTGGCCGTTGCCGGTTCGTACGCCGGTAAGAGAGCGGCGAGCAAGATTTCGCAGGCGGTGTTTACCAGGATTGTGTTAGCTTGCCTTGTCTTGGCCGGCATCAAGCTGGTAATCAATTATTTTTAGTGGGCTTTGAGCGCGCTTTCGAGGGCGGCCACAACCACCACTAAGTCCAGCATATCGCCGTCGTAGGCGATGTAGTTGGGTTGCCAAGCGGGTTGGAATTTACCTTTGAACTGCTCCAGACCGGCAGCCGCGAAACGGCTGGCAGCAAGGCGGCGGGCGATGTTGGCCAAAGTTGAGTCAAGCTTGGCCAACGGCACAAAACCGAGGTCGAACGTTTTAGCGCTTTGCTGCTCGTGCCAATGGTTGAGCACGTGCCTCAGCAGCACCGAAACCGCGCCGTCGACGTCCGGCAGAAAGCGCATTAAATCCACCGTGCGCTGGCTGCGGCGGCCAAAAACCGGCAGTTCGTTGGCAAAGGCTATCAACTGGCCGTCGGCGTCCCGCAGCGTGTGGACATCGCAATTTTGAAGATACGCTTGATCGAAATAGCCCAACGCAAACCCTTGCTCGGTATGACCGGGACGATTAAGCCAGGCGTCGGAAACGGCGCGCAACTCGTTCAGCAGTTCGGCGCTGTGCGGCGGCTGGAGCGCTTCATACACATACCCGGCTTTGGCGGCGCGGTTGGCTTGCCAGCGCCACCATTTTTCGCGGACAGTTTTTTCGGCGAATTCATCCACACTGATGACGGCGCTGGCCCCAATCTTAAAGAGTTTGAGTTCCGGCTCGTAAATTTTCCTGGATTTTTCGGGGACCAACAAAAAGCACACCCGCCAGCCATGCTTGCGGCAATACTCGGTAAATTCCATAGCTAGGCTAGCCCGTTCGGCACCGCCGGCAATCGGATCAGCCAAGGCAAAGGCTACGGCACCGGCTACTTTGTAAGCGACAAACCCGTTAGCACCCCAAAAATATTGCTTGTCGGGCGGCCATAGCTTAAAAAAGTCTTCGCTGGAGTTGCTGTAACGATTGAGCAAGCGCCGGGCCCGCTCGCGGTCGGCCTCGCCGGTCTCGTGCGACCTCGTGCTCGGCCGGAAGATGGTCCAGGCCAGCAACGCAATCAGACCAATGCCCAGCGTGTTGGTAACCTGTCGCAGGTGTGTCTCATACCGCTCCGGCAGCCGCTGTTCACCTCGCGCTAAAGGCATCTCGCTGCGATGGTAGAGCCGGCCGACATCCCGATAAAGTTGTTGTTGGTGGCCGGTCACCAGCGCGGCGGCCAACACGATACAAGCCGCAGCTAAAACGCCCAGCATCACGGTAGTAAAATCCTTGAACCGGGCTGCCAGCGGCGGCGGCCCGACATTGCGGCCAAAGGCCTCGCTGCACAACCACAGCGCCACCAACAATAACAAACTGAAGGCCAGCAGGATGGGCCTCGGCCGGTACAACGCGTACGAAACCAATAGGCTGGAAACGATCACGGCCATCAGCACCGCCGCCCGGCTCTGGCCCTTGCCTACCTGGCGAGCGATATACAGCAGCAGCAAGCCGGAGATTATGCCGTGCTGCGCCAGCCATGGAATCTGCGGCTCAAGCGACGCCAACCCCAGCAACGGCCCGAAAATATGATGATGCGCCGCTGTAGCCGCCAATACCAACACACCGCTAAAGACCGTCAACCACATAAACACCCGGCGCACTCGCTTCTGGGCCGGCTTAGAGATGGCATGGGCCGGCGCAAAGCCGTAAGCCAACCACGCCGCCCAGGCGACCAGGATTAGCTCATAGACAAACTCGATGACTACCAGCTGCTGATGCGACGCTACCCCGCTCACCGCTACCACTGCCATGCTAATCTGCAGCGCTATAAAAATGATGCTCAACCAGCTGCGCGTCCGCCAAAAAACCAGCAGGCCGGAGAGTGCCACCACTACTGCCAGCACCGCCGACTCGATATCATGCAGCGACCAGCTAAAATGCTCCGCAGCCGTGCAGACCGCCCGGCAGCCAATGGGGAACAAGCCGTCGATTGCCGACAATCCGGCAATCAATACCAGCGCCAACCCTAGCCAACGGTCGCGCTGCAAAATCCGGAACCGCCAAACGGCCGCAGCCAGCACCGCTGCCGCCAGCACATCGCAGCCCCTAAAAATCCAACTCCAATTGCGGCTAACATCTTCGTAGGAACTAATCACCGCCAACGATCCGTAGTGTGCATGATACAACCCCGGCGCAAACAGCCACGAAACAGACAGCAGCAAGAAAACCGGCAACCACAACCAGTCGAATAAAGTCAGAAAGCGTTTCACTCTATCTATCATGCCACAAGTTAAGCGGTTTTGAGCACGGCCTGTGGATTTTAAATATTGACAGCATACTGTCAATTTGGTAAGCTACTCTCATGCAATCTGCAGGCATACCAGACGACCCGCTCAGCCGCTTTTCGTTCGGCGTTTTCCGCCTGAACGGATTTTTGATGCGTAATGGTGATCGCATTACGCAATCAATCGGCCAGAGCAGCGCGCGCTGGCAGGTGCTTGGCCGGATTGGCTATCAACCGCAGACGGTGGCGCAAATGGCCCGCGACATGGGCCACGCCCGCCAAAGCGTCCAACGTATTGCCGACGTGCTCGTACAGGAAGGCTTGGCCGCCTATACAGACAACCCGCGCGACAAGCGGACACAGCTGCTAGAGCTAACGCCGGACGGCGCTAAGGTGCTGGCGGCAATCTATGAACAGTACGGCGCTTGGTCAAAACACATCCTGACCAAACTCAGTACTGCGCAGCTTGCAGCCGTCGCAGACGCCATGGACGCGATTGCAGAAACGCTAGAACAAGACGAACAGTAACCTCATTATTTAAGGAGACATCAATGACTAAGTACATTGTTCTTTATTACGCCCCGCTCGCAGTCGCGCAGCGGTTCGCACAAGCAACACCGGAAGAAGCCGCCCAAGGCATGAAGCTCTGGATGGACTGGAAAGAAAAAATCGGCGACGGGCTGGTCGATATGGGCAAACCCCTTGGTAACGCCATGAAAGTCACCAAGTCCGGCATTACCAAAAGCGACAGCAAGATTATTGGCATGTCGATCATTCAGGCCGAAAACATGGACAAGGCACTCGACATGGTAAAAGACCATCATCATCTGCAGTGGGCCGACGACTGCGAAATCGTCGTCTTAGAACAAATGCCCATCCCAGAGTTGCAGACCCGGTAACAGCGCCCTGTTGCTAATCCCCGGCCGCGCAGCCAACATCGACATGTGTTTTAACTCATGGTTAAATGTCTGCAATGCCGAATGTATCTCCCCTTGAAATAGGTGTCTTGCACGAACTAGAGCCTGTCGTCGCGGCCAACCTCAACCGCCACGAAGCGACCGCCAAGCTCTGGCACCCGCACGACTTTGTGCCGTGGGACGAGGGCAGAAACTTCGCCGCAATGGGCGGTGAGGACTGGGACCCCAGCCAGTCACGCTTAAGCGACGACGCCCAGATGGCCTTGATTCTTAACTTGTTAACCGAGGATAACCTTCCCTCCTACCACCACATCATTGCCGAACAATTCGGTCTCGACGGCCCGTGGGGCCAATGGGTTGGCCGCTGGACCGCCGAAGAAAACCGTCATGCCATCGTCATCCGCGACTTCTTAGTCGTCACCCGCGCCGTTGACCCGGTCGATTTAGAGAAGATGCGCATGGAGCACATGACGCGCGGCTACAAAACTGAGCGCGAAAAAACGCCGCTCGAAACGCTGGCCTACGTTACTTTCCAAGAACTAGCCACCCGTATGTCGCATCGCAATACCGGCGCAATCTGCAACGATCCGGATGCCGACCGCATGCTGGCCAGGGTTGCCGCCGACGAAAACCTACACATGCTGTTCTACCGCAACTTGGTCGAAGCGGCGCTGGAGATTGCCCCGGACGAAATGATGG
>DATJJV010000002.1:0-6661 GCA_035491975.1 Pristimantibacillus sp.
ACCGCAAGGATCGTCAGGCGATCCTGAAAGTTCATTTTGCCAAGAAGCCGGTTGCCGATAATGTCGACCTCGACGCGCTTGCTGCCAAATCGGCCGGCTCGTCGGGAGCAGATCTGGCTAACATTGCCAACGAAGCGGCGATTATCGCTGCCCGCCATAACCGCAAAGAGATCAGCAATGATGATCTGACCTCGGCCTTCGAGAAAGTCGCCATCGGTCCGGAGCGCAAGAGTAAGATCATGAGCGACAAAGAGAAAGAGCTAACCGCTTTCCATGAGGCCGGCCACGCTCTGGTGGGCCACGTGTTGCCAGACAGCGACCCCATCCACAAAGTTACCATCATTCCGCGCGGCGGCACCGGTGGTGTAACCTGGGCGATTCCGCCGGAGGACAAGAGCTATCATTCGATCGTTGAATTTAAAGATGTGCTTGCCCGGATGCTGGGCGGCCGCATTGCCGAAGAGCTGATTTACGGCCACGACTGGGTTACTACCGGCGCCGGCTCTGACCTGCCGAAGGCCGCCGAACTGGCCCGCGACATGGTCATCAACCAAGGCATGGGCAGCGGCAAACTGCGCAACCAAGTCTTCCACGTAGAAGAAGGTATGATGCTGGAGCGGATGGTGCACGAGCGCCAGTACTCTGACGATACCGCCAAGCTAATTGACGACGAGGTTGAATCGCTCATTAGAGAGGCTGCCGAACGTGCCCGGGCTGTCATCAAGGCCAACCTCGAGAAACTGAAATTGCTGAAAGACAAGTTGCTCGAGAAGGAAACACTCGAAGCTGAAGAGGTGAAGCACCTCCTTGAGGGCACGCACATGCCCAAAGCTGCCGCACTGTACTAAACTGAAGAAGGCAAATAAAGGAAAGGCCTTTCTTCTTTAGCCTTGCCTTCGGCCCGGGATTCATCCTTTTTAAAGAACATCTTTTTGACGAATAAATCGCCAGAAAATATGGGGTTTCATCACCTTTGAGGGTATACTTAGGGTCAGAGAGTATAAACCAAACAGCATGCAGGAAAACCAGCCAACGACAAAACGGAAGAAACGCATTCCATTGGCCAATGTGGCGTTACTTTTGATCGTCGCGGCTTTCATTGGCCAGATTCTGGGCTTCCTGCGCACCAAACTGGTGAACGCCAACTATCCGTTGACCGGGCCGGATAGTACCGACGCTTACTTCGCCGCGTTTAACATCCCCGATTTCTTCTTTTATACGATTGCCGCCGGCGTGCTGGGCGTGGCCTTCATTCCGGTATTGTCCGACCGGCTGGCACACCGCGACCGCAAAGGGATGTGGGATTTGTCTTCCAGTTTGCTTAACCTGTTAACCATTATTATGGGTGCTGTCGGGGCGATTATCTTTATTTATGCGGAGCCGCTGGTGCATCACATCGTGGCGCCCAAAATGACTGGTGAACAGCTGCATACTACGGTATTTATCATGCGCTGTCTGGCCCTGAACCCGATGCTCTTCACCATCTCCGGTATTCTGACATCGGTGCAGCAAACGCTGGGGCGTTTTTTCTTTTATGCCATTGCGCCGATGTTTTATAACCTTGCGATTATTGCCAGTATTTACCTATTCCCCTGTAACCAGTCCAATGGCTATTGCCAACCGGGGAGTCTGGGGCTGAAGGCCTTGGGTATCGGGGCTTTTGCCGGGGGCGTGATCCAGTTGCTGGTGGTGATTATTGGGCTGTTTGGCACGCATTTCCGCTGGCGGCCGAAGATTATGTGGCGCAGCGGCGATTTCCGTACGGTGCTTCGGCAGTTGCCTCCCCGCTCCATCGACCAGGGCATCGACCAGGTGCAGACGATTGTCGAGACCAATGTCGCCAACCGTCTGGGCCCGGGTGTAGTGAGCCACTACAACAACGCGTACATTTTGCAAACAGCGCCCGTGATGCTGGTTGGCACGGCAATCGCTACGGCTGCCTTTCCGCGGCTGACAGCCCGGCTCAGCCAAGGCCGGCCAGATTTGTTCCGGCGCGATTTCCTGCGCGTTTTAAGGTTTATGATTTGGGTAACCATCCCGATTGTTATTATCGCCTACCTATGCCGCGGTTACCTGGCGCGTTTGATCTTTGCTCAAGGCTCTAAGCAGATTGCTTTGATTTTCGGCTACCTTGCGATGGCCATTTTCTTCCGGACGATGTACGCCATTATTTCGCGTTGGTTCTACGCCCAGAAAGACACCAAGACACCGCTGTTTGTATCGATTTTTACCATTGCCTTGAACGTCGTACTGGCCGTAACGTTGGGGCGGCCGACAACCTACGGCGCCGCCGGATTGGCGTTGTCGGTTTCGCTGGCTGCTGCGGCCGAAGTGGCAGTACTCAGCGGCATCATGGTGTACCGCGACCGCGGATTGCTGAACATGGAATTCTGGGGCGGCGTCGGCCGGGCGATTTCAGTGGGCGGTTTCAGCATGCTGGCCTGCTATCTAACAGTGTCGTCGCTGCAACTTAATCTCGAGGACCGCGGCATCATCACCTTGGGCAGCAAACTGGCTATTATTGTGGGTGCGACATTCGCGGTACATATCGCTATTTCCGGATTGTTTGGGCTGGAAGAGGTGCGGCCGATCTTTGCCTGGGTGAAGCGCGTGGTGCTCCGCCCAATCCGCGGCGCGTATTAGTCTGGCTCGCCGGCCAGGCGGTAACGGCCTTTGATACAGGTGATTAGACTTTCTTTGACTAGGTCGTTCAGAACGCCGGCCAGGCGTTCATCTGCTATTTCAGAGGAAAGTTGGGCTGCGGTGCGCGGCTGCTCGCCGAGCACGCGAAGGACCTGGCCGCGGATTTGGCGTTTAGAACCTTCAAAGCGAGACTGTTTGACATAGTGTTTACTTAACGTGTTAAGATTGCCGAGTTTTTGTTTGAGGGAACTGCCGTAATCCATCAATGCCCAGTACCACTCGCGGGGATTGTCGGGCAGCGTTTGAGCAACGAGATCCAGGATACGGCGGTCGTCCACGCCCTGCTGGCCGCTGAAGAAATGGTGGATGAAAACGGTGCGGATGTTGGTCTCAATAAAGATGACCGGCTGGTTGAAGGCATAGGCCAGGATGGCGCCGGCGGTATTGGGGCCGATGCCGGGCAACGCAACCAGCCCGGCCGTGGTTCGCGGCGGCTGGCCGCCGTGTATGGCCACAACTTGGCGAGCGCATTGCCATAAAAATTTGGCCCGGCGGTTATAGCCCAGCCCGTTCCAGACGCGCAGCACATCACTTAAAGGTGCGCCAGCCAGGGCGGTAAACGAGTGGAAACGCTCCAAGAACTCGTGATACTTGGGAATGACCCGGGGCACCTGGGTTTGTTGCAGCATGATCTCGGAAACCAGGATTTTATATGGATCAAAACTGCCGTCCGGCTCGGAGGAGCGCCAGGGCAGATCGTGCCGTCCGTGCTCGCGGTAATAGCGCCAGACGGTCGCCTGGAAGTCAGAAATCTTCGCCTCAGATTGCATGTGGATTAAGTATACCGTTTAGGATGTAGGTTTGCGGGCTATAACGATACCATGCTGGCCGCGCAGAAAAGAGGCCAGCAGGAAAGTGGTGGTACCGCGCAGGATGGGGGTGTTGAAGAATTTGCGCGGTCCGGCGACGTGCGTTTTGTATAAACTGCGGTGGACCAGGGCAGGATAGGCATAAATCCGTACATCACAGAACCCGACGCTCAGCGCTTGCCGGCGCACCAGTTTTGGCGGCATGTCGCGTTCGTTCACGCCATATTTTTTCATGGCTTCGATTGAAGAGGGTGTCTTGCTGTGGCCGCGGCCCGGCTCGCAGGCGATAAGGTAGCCGCCAGGCTTAAGGCTGTCGAAAGCGGCCTTTAGCGCGACCCGCTCGTCTTCGGCGTGGTGCAATGAATCAAAAAAGATAGCGCAGTCGAACGTGTTTTTGTGGCGGCGGCCGATTTTGTCGTAGTCGGCGCAGAGGTAGTCCAGCTTTAGCTTCGGGTCGGCAAAACGTTGATGGGCGGCGCGGACGGCGTCCGGTGAGATATCAACGCCCAGCACATCGTAACCGGCGCGGGCGTAGAAATTACTCGTCCATCCCGAGCCGCAGCCCAAGTCAATGATTTTGGCAGGCGGCTCAACCGGCATTAACGTAAATACTGCGGCGATGTCGTGCAGCAACGAGCCGACATTGACGGGATCGGAAAACGGTTTGCCGAGAGTAAAGCTTACGCCGTCCTGGCCAATCTGTTTAAAGTATGTCTTCTCCCCTGCTTTGCCCATGTCCCTCGTCCAATCTCAGTTTTTTAGTAGCGTACGTGCTATATCGCTGTCGTTCCAGTCGATGGCCTTGCCGCCCATGTTGCGGGTCAGCTCATGTCCCAGGCCGGTGATGATGACGCTGTCGCCTTTCTTGGCTTCTTTGAAAGCAGCGGCGATGGCCTCGCGGCGGTCGGCAATCTCGGTCACTTTGGATTGGCCGCCGGCTTTTTTGATTCCTTCGATAATGGCTGCACGGATGGCGGCGCCGTCTTCGCTATAGGTCTCCTCGTCAGTAACGAACAGGCGGTCGGCATAGGTGCTGGCAGTCTCGCCCATAATCGGCCGTTTACCGCGGTCGCGGTCGCCGGTAGCGCCGAAAACCAGCATTAGTTTGCCGGTTGTCAGATGGCGCATGGCGCTCAGCACTTTTTCGAGCGCGTCGGGCGTGTGGGCGTAGTCGACAACCACGTCGAAAGGCTGGCCTTCGTCTACCCGCTCTAATCGGCCGGGGACGGCGGCGACTGAGTCGACTCCAGCCAGGATCTCTTCGTTTGAGAGGCCAAGGACGTAACCAGCTAGAGCGGCGGCTACGGCGTTGTAGACATTGAAGGTGCCGGCCAGCCTGGTGTGGAGGTTGAGTGTTTTATCGTCGACTACCAGGGCACAGTCGCTGCCATTCGGCTGTAACTTAACATTGGTGATGCGGGCATCGGCGGATTTGTACTGGCCGTAGTTCAGTTTGCGTTCAACGGCACGGGAGCGGTTGAAAAAATCGAACCATTGGTCGTCTCGGTTCAAGATAATGAACTTCGGACGGCGTTCAAACAGGCGGAATTTGGCCTGGGCGTAGCGTTCCATAGTGCCGTGGTAATCCAGGTGATCCTGGGTCAGGTTGGTCATAATCGCCACTTCACACGGGATGCCCCACAGCCGGTTTTGGTCCAGGCCCTGGCTGGTGGCCTCGAGCACAATGTATTCGCAGCCAGCCTTTTTCATGCTTGCCAGCATGTTTTGCAGCACAAAAATGTCTTCCAGCGTGCGGCTACTCTTTTTGTTGACTGTCTGGCCGCCGTAGCGGTAGAACGCGGTGGTATTTACTCCCACGTTGCGCCCAGCGTGTTCCAGCATGCCGGCGATGAGCGTAGCCGTGCTGGTCTTGCCGTTCGTGCCGGTAATCATGATGACCTTGAGCCCGCGCGCCGGGAAACCGTAGCGCAGGTTGGCGGCGACGGCAACAAGCAGATGGTAGAAATTAAGGATCGGCTGCCGCACCGTTTTAGGCAATAGGCTCTTCAGGAGTTTCTTCAGTTTATGCATAACTATCTCATCATAACAGAGGCGTCCACCGTTCCCCTAGACAATAATGGTTACGCCCATTCTTGTCACCAGCGGCTGCGCCGCCAGCACCTCATCGGCCTGTAGCAGCAGGTCGAGGGTATTTTTAGCCATTATTTCGCCGAGTGGCAGAACAACCGGTCCGCGGCCAGTCGAGGCTATCTCGAAAGGTATAATTGCGTCACTTTCACGATGGTGGGCTACGTAAATACCTTCCGGCTTCTGTATGATGACGCCGTCCGGGGGCGTGATCATTACCTTTGCCACAATCAGCGGGTTGGTTCTGGGGTCGACGCCATTAAAGACACCCCAATTCAAGGTGTGCGGGACGCGGCGCTTGCCGACTAGTAGGGTGTCGAAGGGCTCAGTAACGTCGATGTATGCCTCGCCGTGGTAGGGGTAGATTTCGAACGGTTCGCCGTGTAACCGGGGGTCATCGGCGGCTTGTAAACAATTCAGCAGTCTGCTCGCACTCATCATCGCCCGGGCGTTGCGGCCGGTCCAGGAGTGACGCTGGGCTATTGCTTCGAAAGCAAGGGCGTACGGCGACCGGTCGGCCGGCGGCTGCTTTGCGGAAACAGCTGATCTGGCTTTCGTGTGCGACATAAGTTCTGGACCCGTTATAGCAGAATAATCTGATGAATAAAACCGCCACCTCTGTTATAATGGCTCGGTAATGACCCAGGACCATATTCGAAACTTTTGTATTATTGCGCACATCGACCACGGTAAATCGACGCTGGCCGACCGTCTGCTGGAGATTACCGGCACGGTCGAAAAGCGTTTGATGAAAGAGCAGTTGCTCGACCGCATGGATCTGGAGCGCGAGCGCGGCATTACTATTAAGTTGCAGCCGGTGCGCATGGCCTATCAGGGATACCAGCTCAACCTGATCGACACGCCCGGGCATGTCGACTTCAGTTATGAAGTTTCGCGCAGCCTAGAAGCGTGCGAAGGGGCGATTTTGGTGGTCGATGCCACCCAGGGGATGCAGGCCCAAACGCTGGCTAACGTGTATTTGGCGCTGGCTGCCGACCTGACGATCATTCCGGTGATGAACAAAATCGATCTGCCGGCCGCCGACGTCGAACGGGTTGGCG
>DATJJV010000003.1:0-5298 GCA_035491975.1 Pristimantibacillus sp.
CCGGAGTTGGCTATCATCGGCGTCTGGACGGTCGTCATCTACTTCATCGCCTTCAAAGTTTTCCGCTGGGAGTAAGCTAGCCTTTGGCAAACTGATCTGTTACTATGGTTCAGTTATGCCAAAACCCATACTCAAAGTAGAAAATTTACGCAAAACTTATAATGGCCGCGATGTTGTAAAAGGCATTAGCTTTGAAGTCGAAGAAGGTGAAATCTTCGGCATCCTCGGCCCTAATGGCGCCGGCAAAACGACTACCCTGGAAATGATTGAAGCGATGCGCGAGATCGACGGCGGCAAAGCCACCATCGCTGGTATCGACGTTGCCGCCAACCCATGGCAGGTTCGCCGCATTATCGGTGTCCAGCCGCAGGCTCCGGCTTTTCAGGACAAGACCAAATTAACCGAAATTATCGAATTGTTTGCTGCTGCCTATGGTGAGCGGGTCAAACCAATGGAGTTTTTAGAAGATGTGAAACTTGGCGAAAAGGCCGACAGTTTCGTAGAAAGCCTTTCTGGCGGCCAAAAGCAACGCCTCAGTATTGCCGCCGCTCTGGTGCATAGCCCTAAAGTGTTTTTCATGGATGAGCCGACCACCGGCCTTGACCCCCAGGCCCGCCGGAACCTCTGGGAACTGGTGGAACATGTCCGTAAGAAGGGCGTCACCGTAATCATGACTACCCACTATATGGACGAGGCCGAAATGCTTTGCGACCGCGTGGCCGTAATGGACCAGGGCAACATTATCGCCCTCGATACTCCTAAAAAACTTATCAAACAGTTATTGGCCAAGGGGTTCAAGAAGGAACAGCATGTTGAGCAGGCCAGTTTGGAAGATGTGTTTATCGATCTGACCGGAAAGGGCCTAAGGGATTAATATGAGCGCCAAACCAATCAAAAATCGCGCCCTGTTTACCGTCCAGGTTTTCGCCCGGCTCAACACCCGCCGTTTTTTCCGTGACCGCCTGGCCCTGTTTTTTGGGATTTTGTTCCCGCTGATTTTCCTGTTCGTGTTTGGCGGGACTAGCAGCGGCAACAACGGCACCTCATTTAAGGTGGCCTTCTTGAACCAATCGACCACTCCAATCGCCGAGGCTTTCTCTAAGCAGGCGGCCAACACCAAGCTGCTCAAGATCGACGAAAAAGTGACGACGCTCGACCAAGCCAAAGAAAAGATGACTCGTTCGCAGCTCGATGCCACCATTATTCTGCCGTCCAGCTTCGGCCAGAAGCAGGCCGGCCAACAGTTCCCGTCCGGTAAAGCTCAGGTGATCTACACTTCCAACAATGAACAGGCCGGCCAGGCCCTGACCTCAATTCTCGACTCCGAATTCAAGCAATTGAACGGTAAGTATGTAAGTACTACAGCGCCATTTAGCGTCGAGGGCGTGCGGACTGCCAACGAGAGTCTTAGCCGTTTCGACTACACCTTTGCCGGGCTACTCGGTTTCTCAATCATCGGCCTCGGCATCTTTGGCCCGGTTAACGTTTTCCCGGAACTCAAGAAACAAGGTATTCTGCGCCGTCTGCACACTACGCCGCTGCGTGTCTGGCAGTACTTTACCTCCACCATGATTTCGCAAGCAATCATCGGGTTGGTGTCCTTGAGCATTATGTTCGCCGTAGCCATCGCCGTCTTCCATTTGCATGTGGTCGGTAGTTGGCTGGTTATCGCGCTTTGGCTGATCCTTAGCATCATCATGATCCTGGGCATAGGTCTGGCCATTGGCGGTTGGGCGCGCAACGAGCGCCAGGCCGCGCCGCTGGCAAACATCGTCGTTTTCCCGATGCTTTTCCTGTCCGGCACCTTCTTCCCCCGTTTCCTAATGCCGGAATGGCTGCAAGGTGTTACCAATTACCTGCCGCTGACACCGGTTATTGACGGTATCCGTCTGATTACCACCGAGGGTAAGGGTCTGCTCGAACTCGGCCCGCAACTCGGCCTAATGGCCGGTTGGTTAGTGGTTATCTATATCATCGCTTTCCGTGTCTTCCGCTGGGAATAGCGTGTTATACTGACGCTTATGACTGAAAAAGCATTATCAGTATTCGGTACGGGCGATATTCGTCGCAGCGGCAACGTTGCGCTGGTTAGAACAGTGCACAGAGGTTTGGACACAGTTGTGGCTCCGGACGGAAGACTTATAGTTGGCGTTTCTCAAGAGCCTGGAGGTAGCCCCCGTACTCTTGATCTTAAAGGAGTGGTCAGCGACGCTACGGATATCGTGGCACAGGGAGGTGCTGACGCAAGGCGCTCATATGGCAACGTGTTTGTCGTTGTTAGTAGGCCCGATGGACAAGGCGGAGAAGTATGGCAGCGGGTATTAATCGATTACCCCAGCAAGAGAGTAATCACAAACCCAGGGGAGCCGAATCAGCACGAGTACCCTGCCGATGGTCTTCCTCAGAGCTTTACCACTGGCCAGCCCTATGCGTTTGTGCCCAAAGGTGGAGATTCGTCAAAACCAAAGACGTCGAACGGATCAGTCGTGGCTGCATTCATGTACGGCCCTCCAGAGGAGAGTGCGGTAGGGAATTTTGATCCTACGGCGATTGCGAACGGCCGTTTCTCTACGCTAACCCACGCTTATTTTGATCCTGCGAAGCCGATGACACCTGAAGGCCTTCAGCAAGCTTACTTAGCCGAGCAAGATCCCATAGCTATGGCGACTGCTGCCGCACAAAAGCTTCTACAGCAACCGCCAGGGGGCGGTGCGCCGGGCGCCATAGGCTCTTAAAGTTCATAAGAGACTCTTTTTGTTCCGCATCCCAATCTGGTCGGGGATGATTAATATTGGTATAATAATATTTATGAATTTTTTGCAACAGTTGCCCAGGCCTTTCTTTGTGTTGGCTCCGATGGACGATGTTACCGACACTGTCTTCCGTCAGGTCGTGGCTGACTGCGCCGCGCCGGATCTGTTTTTTACGGAGTTTGTGAATGTTGATGGCCTGCAAAGCCCGGGCCGTGCCAAACTCATCAAAAAATTGCAGTTTACCGCCAAAGAAAAGCCGGTGATCGCCCAAATTTGGGGCAAAAATCCGGAGAATTTCCGTAAAACAGCCAACGAACTGGTAGAGATGGGCTTTGCAGGCATCGACCTCAACATGGGCTGTCCGGAAAAGACGGTTGTAAAGAATGGCTGCTGCAGTGCGCTCATCAACAACCGCGAGCTGGCTGCCGAGATCATCAAAGCCACTCAAGAAGGCGCCGCCGGCCGCGTGCCGGTGAGCGTGAAGACGCGCATTGGTTTCAGCCAGATTGACCTTACCTGGTTGGAGTTTTTGCTCGGTCTGAAGCTAGACATGCTCACCGTCCATGGCCGAACGCGCAAAGAGATGAGCGAAGTGCCAGCGCATTGGGATGTGATTGGCGAAGTCCGCGCCTTGCGCGACAAGATTGCCCCGCAGACTTTAATCGTCGGCAATGGCGACATTGAGACCCGCGAAGAAGGCCTCAAATTAGCCGAAAAGTACGGGTTGGACGGCGTGATGATCGGCCGCGGCGTCTTCCACGACCCCTTCGTGTTCGCCCAGGAAAGCCAATGGCCAACCTACACCAAAGAACGACGCGTTGAGCTGTACGCCCGGCACGTCCGGTTGTTCGACGACACTTGGAAGAACAATGAGCGCCGGATCGTGACGCTCAACAGATTCTGCAAAGTCTACATCAACGGCTTTGACGGCGCCAAAGAACTGCGCGAGCAACTGATGGTGGCCGGCAGCGCCGACAACTTGCTGGCGATTCTGGCAGCGGCTTAGCCCCACCAGTCGTCTTCACGGCCTGGGAACCAGCTTTCGTTCAGCAGGTGACCCTCGTCGGGCGGGAACATGCCGGGCGCAATCTGGTCGCCGCTCATTGGCATTTCGACCTGGTCGTGGCCCGCCAAGGCTGCGGCTTCCGGATCGCCCTGAGGCTCGTCAGAAAAATCCGGTGTTAGAGGTGCTTTTTCTGCCATAAGATTCCTCCTCGTACTATGTAACTGTGGCGTAAGCCAGCGGCCGGTGCAGTGAGTGATCTCACATTTAATTTTGTATTTAAGCAAGCATGTGGGAATATATAAGCATAAACGGGAGGGAACCTATGTCAACAATCAAACGTGCGGCTACTGTGCTTTTCGGCGCGGCGGCTAGCATAACCGTGGGGCTGTGGCCTGCTTTGGCAACTGCCGACAGCGCCATGGTTAATTTCGAGAGTCCGACCTATACTACCGGTGTTATCGATGGTCAGGACGGCTGGGTGAGTATGGGCGCGGCCGGACATGGCTGTGCCGTGTACGACCAAGCCGTGGTGGCAAACACCTACGGCTATGCCAGCTTTGGCGCGCAAAGCTTCCGGGTTTCGGACGCCGTAACCAGCGGCTGCTTTAGCGACCAGGCCTTTGCCAAGCCGTTAACTAACGCGGTGGGCGAGGCAGACTCGACAGACGGCGTGTTCTCGCGCGGTACACTTCAGAGCCACTTCGAGATGCAGTTCGATATCGCTTCGACGGTTAAGGACGCCCAGCAAGCCGGACTGCACGTATCGGTCTCACCGGACCGCGGCGACGGCTCGCGCATGAGCTACCTGCGCTTCGAGGATGGTGCAAACGGTATCGACGTCTTCTTTGACGACGTCCAGGGCACGACCAACCCGGCCAACTTTGTCGAAACCCAGGTCGCTACCGGTCTTGACCGGACTGTTCCGCACACTGTCAAGCTGACGCTCGACGCTGTAGACGGCCCGTCCAACGACGTGGTGAAAGTCTGGGTCGACGGTACCTTAGTGCACACCGGCACCAGCTGGGAGAACTACTACCGCTACGACAGCGAATCAGTTGCCGAGCAAAGCCCGCGCATCGTCAAGACGGTCTTGTTCCGCTCGGCAGGCACAGCAGTTCCGGCCGACGCCGGCAACGGCTTCCTGTTCGACAACCTCAGCCTCAGCTCCGGCCCGACGTTGCTCACCCCGAGCACCAAGGACCAGTGTAAAAACAACGGCTGGAAGCAGTTCAACGCACCGGTATTCAAAAACCAGGGCGACTGTGTGAGCTTCATGGTCTCGCACCACCAGTAACCAAGGCGTTACGCAAAAACACCGCCGTATTATACAGGCGGTGTTTTTGTAATCGAATATTGGTGGGGGTGGATGGACTTGAACCATCGACCAAAGGATTATGAGTCCTCTGCTCTAACCACTGAGCTACACCCCCTTGGTAATGAGACAAAACCTACGGTTTTTCTCATCGTGCGGGAAAGCGGTTAACAGAGATGAGTATAGCAGATTTTGGTAAGAGTTATATAACATTGCTACGCAATGTT
>DATJJV010000004.1:0-25115 GCA_035491975.1 Pristimantibacillus sp.
GCCCAGCTCGGCGCCGTCTGCAGCACCTACGCCATTGAAACCATGGGCACCCAGTCGCATACTTTCACGGCTGCAGAAATCACCGAACGCTACCGCAGCGCATTCAACGAAGACTTACCAAGCGAACTAACCAAGGAGGAATTATGGCCGACTACAAAGTTGCCGACATTAAACTAGCCGACTGGGGCCGCAAAGAAATCACTTTAGCCGAGAAAGAAATGCCCGGCCTGATGCATTTGCGCAAAGAATACAAGGGGAAGAAGCCGCTGAAGGGTGCGCGTATCTCCGGCAGCCTGCATATGACCATCCAAACCGCAGTGCTCATCGAGACGCTGGTGGACTTAGGCGCAGAGGTGCGCTGGGCCTCCTGCAACATCTTCAGCACCCAGGATCACGCCGCGGCCGCCATCGCTGCTGCCGGCATCCCGGTTTTTGCCTGGAAAGGCGAAAGTGAAGGAGATTACTGGTGGTGTACCGAGCAAACCCTCAAGTTCGGCGGCGGCAAAGGCCCTAACCTGCTGCTCGACGACGGCGGTGACCTCACCAAACTGGTCCACGAGAAACATCCTGAGCTGATCGACGCCATCAAGGGCGTGTCCGAAGAAACCACCACCGGCGTCCATCACCTCTACCAAATGCTAAGCAAAGGCACGCTGCGCATTCCGGCCATCAACGTCAATGACTCAGTCACCAAGAGTAAATTCGATAACAAGTACGGTTGCCGCGAATCGCTGGCCGACGGCGTCAAGCGCGCCACCGATGTAATGCTGGCCGGCAAAGTCGCCGTGGTCGCTGGTTACGGCGATGTCGGCAAGGGCTGCGCCCAGAGCCTGCAATCCTACGGCTGCCGCGTGCTGGTCACCGAAATCGACCCGATCTGCGCCCTGCAAGCCATGATGGAAGGCTTCGAGGTCGTGACCATGGACGACGCTGTCAAAGAAGGTAATATCTTCGTCACTACCACCGGCTGCAAAGACATCATCACGCTCGAGCACATGAAAAAGATGCAGGACACGGCCATCGTCTGTAACATCGGCCACTTCGACGTCGAAATCCAGGTCGAACCGCTTGAGCACATGAAAGGAATCAAAAAAGAAGAGGTCAAACCGCAAGTCGACCTCTACACCTTCCCCGACGGCCACCGCATTATCCTGCTGGCCGAAGGCCGTTTGGTCAACCTCGGCTGTGCCACCGGCCACCCGTCATTTGTGATGAGCAACAGCTTCTCCAACCAAGTGCTGGCCCAAATCGAACTCTGGACCAAACAGTATAAAATCGACGTCTATCGCCTGCCCAAAGAGCTGGATGAAAAGGTCGCCCGGCTGCACGTTGAAGCCCTCGGCGGCAAGCTCACTACACTGACCAAAGATCAGGGCGAATACATCGGTGTCTCGCCCGAAGGCCCGTTCAAACCCGAGCACTACCGCTACTAGCGTATACTGAAAATATGAAACTGGTGAGTGTTTCCGGCATTGTGTTCTACGCCAAAGACATGGCCAAAACGGCCGAGTTCTACAAGACGCTCGGCTTTCGGATCGATAAAAACGAACCCGACCACCTCTCTGTCGGCCTTAACTGGTTCTGGATGGACTTCCACCCGCAGGATAAAGAAGACAAGCCCGACTTCCAGAAGGAAGCCGTGCTAGAGCCCAAGGGCGCTGGCCTGTTTGTTTACGTTAAAGTCGACGACGTCGACGAGTTTTACCAGGGTCTGCTGGCCAAAGGGCTCAAGCCCTCCAGCGAGCCGCGCGACTGGCCATGGGGCAACCGCGAGTTTTCCTTACGCGACCCCAGCGGCTACAAACTGGTCTTCTTCAACAAGTCGAAATAACTATTGTTCTGGGGCGCCTTCAGCGACCGGAGCGCCGTCTCCAAAGACTTCATCGAGTGATCGTACGAGCACTTCGCGCGGGCGGGCGCCGTCGGCCGGGCCAACGATGCCCTGCTCTTCCATTTCTTCGATCAGGCGCGCAGCGCGGCCGTAGCCGATACGCAGTCGCCGTTGCAGCAGGCTCGTGCTGGCCTTACGGCCTTCGATGACACAGCGTACTGCGTCCTTAAACATGTCGTCGTCGGAACCGCTGCCACCGCCCATGTCGGCGACCACACCGCCCTTGCCGTTCAATTGGACGGGCTGGCTGATAACTTCGTTGTCGTACTGCGGCGGGCGCTGCATGCGGATAAAGTCGGTCACTTTGTTGGTTTCATCGTCGCTGATAAAGGCACCCTGGACGCGCTTCGGCTTCGGCATGTCGGCGGTCAAGAGCAACATGTCGCCCATACCCAGCAGTTTTTCGGAGCCGATCTGGTCGATGATAGTACGTGAGTCAACCTGACTGGCAGTGGTAAAAGCAATGCGGGCCGGCACGTTAGCCTTAATTAAACCAGTGATAACGTCCACCGACGGGCGCTGCGTGGCCAATACCAAGTGGATACCGACCGCGCGGGCCTTCTGGGCAATACGCACAATCAAGGCCTCAACGTCGCGAGCGGCCATCATCATCAGGTCGGCCAACTCGTCGATGATAATCACAATGTAAGGCATGCCCTCGCCCTTCTTAAGCGAGTTGTATTCGCCGATGTTGCGCTTGCTCACCTCGGCTAGCGCGGTGTAGCGTCGCTCCATCTCGGCCACGGCCCACTTGAGCGCGCTTATGCACTTCTCCGGCTCAGTAATCACCGGCGCCAACAGGTGCGGGATACCGTCGTAGGGCTTGAGCTCCACCTGCTTCGGGTCGACCAGAATCAGCTTGAGGTCCGACGGACTGTTGCGGTACAGCAAGCTGGTCAGGATGGCGTTGATCATCACCGACTTACCGGAGCCGGTCTGACCAGCGACGAGCAAGTGCGGCATGCGGTCCAGATCGGCCACTACGGCCTTGCCGGAAATGTCCTTGCCGATGGCAAAGCCCAAGGGACCCTTGAGTTCGTTCGTCCACTCCGGCGACTGGAAGATCGAGCTTAGCCGTACGGTGGCCGACTTTACGTTTGGCACTTCGATGCCCACGGCCCGCTTGCCGGGAATCGGCGCTTCCATACGGATCGAGTGTGCGGCCAGGTCGAGTGCCAGGTTGTTCTCCAGCGCGGTGATCTTGGTGAGCTTGACGTTGGCTGGCGGTTTTAGTGTGTACTGGGTAACGCGCGGGCCGACATTGGCACCTTCCATTTCGACGTCGATGTTGAAGTTGGCGAAGGTGTCCTTGATGGTTTCGGCATTGGCCTGGACGTTACCGGCATCGGCTTTATCCTGTTTCTGGTCGAGCAGCTCAATACCCGGGAATTTCCAGTTCGGGTCGCTGGCTAAGGTGAGTGCTTCGTGGTTTTCGGCGGGCGCCAGCTTTTCGGCGCTGCCGCGCAAACCGGCAAACGGCCGGCCGCTGTGGTGCACTGTGGGCACGCCTTCGTTCAGCTGGAAGCCGTTGGCTTCGGCCTTGGCGCGCAAATCGCCAAGCTCGGAATCAACAGGTGCCCGCTTAAACATCCCGCCCAGAGCCAAGATCACCCGCGGTGAAATACCAAAAGCAAAGAAGCCGGAAAGGACTGCAAAAATAACAAACAACAGCGAGGCCGGGAACGGATCCAGCGCTTGCAACACTGCCCCGCCTAGCATATGGCCGATATAGCCGCCGTGGCCGCCAGTCCAGGCCAGACCGCTCTGGTTTTTAGCAAAACCGGTAAATAGCCAGGCTGACACAAATACCAACACACCGAGCATGCTGAAAAGTTTGGCCTTCGGGATACGGTTATCCTCACCAATAAATTTATAGACGCCCCAGTAGACAAAGGCCACCGGCAGCAAATAGGCCGCCCAGCCGAACGCCCAGTAACCGCCCTTAAAACTGGTTACCGGGAAGTTGCCGCCGGTACCGAAGCCGCCGAGCAGCAGGAACAGCGCCAATACACACAAGACAATCCCGCCGGCCAGCGGCCAAAATGGTGATCGTTGGACTTCTTCGTCCTTGTGCTTCTTTGTGTGTTTTTTCTTTTTGGCCATTGTTTTTGTATTATAACAGGGAACGCGCGCAGATGCTTGCATCGAGCACGTGATACTGTTATCCCAAAGGAGCGTAGCGACGACGGATATCACCTGTTGCACGATCAGCGCCCGCGCCCCTACCTACAACTCGAATTATAGCAAAAATTACAACTTTTGTCAAAAATCGGAACTGACTTGCCTATTCTTAAAAACCCGTCGCTCAAGACGGTCGACGGGCGGCGAATCAACAATCCGGCCAATGAGACGGCCGGTTGCTTGCACCACTCGGCGCCAACGCGGCGTTTCGGGCACATAATGGAACTGCTCAATGAGCTCCATGAGGCTATGATGATCACGCTGCATGTTGCTGCGATCGGCATGACTCATGGCGTGGTCCCACTCTGCGTCGGTCACGTCCGGCATGCGGATCAATAGCTCTAACACGCGGAGGTGCTCGGTCAATGATAACTGGTTGAGCACCTTGAGCACGGTTTGCGGGTCAGGTTTGACCAGCTCTACCAGCCTGGTCACCACTTCCCGGCCCTGTTCGTCGTAAGCCACGCGCGACCGGGTCACCAACATAACGCTGGTGACGCCTAAAAAACCCTGTCGGATTTCGGTGTAGTGCGGATTGCTTGGATCGCCGCCGGCGTCCTGGCGGTCGTCGCGGATAAGGTCTGCCTCGCGATGCGCCGAAAGCAAACGCTGCAGATCGTCCGCCAACTGCGACGGCCAGGTTTGGGTATCCCATTCCTCAAACGGCGCTTCAAAAATGATCTGGCTGCTGCCGAGGTCGGTCCAACCGAACTCGCGGATAGCCTCGACGGCGGCCAGAGCCTCCTGCGGCGCGTAAGACATGGTATCGCGCCAAAACTCAAACATATGATCGGCCGGCAGCTTGGCGTGGATATACAGCTCCGGCTGGTAGACAAAAAAGCTGTCGACCGGCGCGCCATAGGTAAACCAGCCGTCGCGGGCTTGGACGGCGGCGCGCAAATAATCCATGCCATAGCCGGCGCGCGGCACATCACCCCGTTCGCCCAGCACAAATGCCGGTTCAGCTCGGTCCCGATCTGGAATATACAGCTGCTGTTCTCCTGTATATTCAAGCACGCCCATACTGCCCACCTCATTAATTCCGCCTCAATTGTGGGCCGGGCTGCGCGCCCCTGTCTGTTAGAAAAGCTACAATCCTGCTACTCGTCGTGGCGCAGCATATCGTCCGGCCAGTTGGGATCAGGCTCGACCGTCCGCCAAGTGGTTAGCGAGGCTAGCTTGGCGCGCAGGCCGTTTTGTTCGCGCGCTTCCCGCTCCTGGCTGGTACGGATTAAGATTTCCAGATCGCCGAGCGAACGGACGTTGAGGCGGGTGGCGTTCTTCATAAGCCGGGTCCTGGTTTCCTCATCGAGGCCCTTTTGAGTGAGCGCGGCCTGGACGGCCAACTCCTCTGGCAGCGAAAACTCGTTCAGGGCGGTATGCAATTGAGTCTGGCGGCGGGCGATGTCCAAAGGGCGCCGCATAATATCTACGAAATCAATGACCCGGCCGATGTAGGGCCGGCCGGAGAGCGTGCGCAGCATGGCCGCCCGATCGACCAACAGGAATCGTTCGCGCCGGCTATGGCCGACAAATATGTTGGTTCCGTACTCGTCGCCATTTTTGAGGTCGTTGCGCAGGCAGTGGTCTGCATCACTGGCGCCGTAAAAAGCCCGCAGACTTTCCACGAATGTCCATAAACTGCTGCTCTCCCGCCAGGAGTCAATTGGCGCTTCAAAAACCCGGCGGCGTATCGGGCCGGCGCCGTACTGCGCTACTCCTTGGCTTAAGCCCTGGACGGCGTTACAAGCCTCGTCTATGCTGACGTGCCCCCAGACATGCTTGACGAATTCTGCAACGCCCACGGCGCTATTGGTCCGATCGTAATGCGGGCTGGCGGGCTTGGGCAAGCGAAGGTTGGTTATCGGGTCGCCGAAGCGTAGAGCGCCAGGGGCCTCGGCCGCGTTTAGCAGCCGCTCGGCTTCCTCAAAACGTGAAGTAAGTTCCGCCGGAATCGGCAGGGTTGGCGCCGCGTGCCGTTCCTCTGGCTGCTCTGGTTGTACGACTTGTTCAGGCTGTTCGGGCTGTTCATCGGGTGCCCGATGCTTGCCGGCGGCAACTTCCACCATACTACCCTCCGTTCGCTGAAAACTGAGGTATTGTCTCTTGGTAGTTGGCCGGCTGTCTGTAAGATACGCGACACGCTAGGGCAACGTGCTCGTAGCGGATTTGGGGCTCGCACTCGAGTACATCGTGGCGTCGGCAGCGAGGAGCGAACGGAACGGTATTGTACTACCGTGGAGGAGCACCGGAGTTGACGGCGGCGCGATGTGCCGAGAGCATTCCGTCAAAGCCCGGCTTTGCCGGGCTGGGACGAAATGCGGTGCGTGCGCCAGATTAGTCGACGCGGGCGTCTTGGCCGAGGAGCCGGGCGCGCATGGCCTGGAAGCGCTTCTCTTGCTCGGCAGCGACTTCTTCGCCAGTCTTGGTGCGGCCACCGCTGCTGGTCTTAACTTCGCCCTTGCCGCCGATGACATTCACGACCGGAATGACGATCGGGCTGCGCTGGGTTTGCTCGAACAGGTAATGCGTAATGTGGTCTTTGAGCTCAGCCTTAAAGCGATCGAGGTCGATGCGCTTAAAGCGTTGCTGCACCGCGCGGCGCAGCTCGTTCCTCAGACCGTTCATCAGCTCCTCCTGCTCGCGCATGTAGATGAAGCCTCGGGAAACGATATCTGGGCTGGTGAGCAGCTGACCGGTCTTCTTGTCGATAGTCACAACTACGGCGACCAAGCCTGCTTCGCTTAACAGCACACGGTCTTTAACGACCACGTTGTTAACCACGGCACCGGTCTGGTCGACCAGTAGGCTGCCGTACGGCACATCGGGTAATTGCTCCCAACTGTCGGCCGTAAAGGCTAGCTGGTTGCCGTTGTCGGCCATAATGACGTTCTTGCGGGGCCAACCCTCCTCCACCGCCATTTCGGCGTGGTACTTGCGGGGCAAAGCACCGCCGTAGATTGGCAGGAAGAACTTAGGACGGACGATGTGCAGCATCTCGCGGTACTCGTCGCGGGCAGCGTGGCCAGAGACGTGCAACGGGCCGCAGCCGTCGATTTCGTGGGTGGGGTGACGGTACAGATGTACGCCGCGCCTGGCGAGGTCGTCGCCAATCGCCTGGTAACGGACTTCGTTGCCCGGAATCGGCGAGGAACTGACGATAACCGTGTCGCCCTCGTGCAACTTAATATACTTGTGCTCGCCTTCGGCCATTCGCTGTAAGGCTGCGCCCGGCTCGCCCTGGCCGCCGGTACAGATCACCAGGACTTGGTTGTCCGGGATATTAGGCATGTCGCGCATGGGGAGTACGGTGCCTTTGGGGATCTTTAGGATGCCCTGGCGTACCGCGATTTCGGCGTAGCTCATAAGGCTGCGGCCATCCAGCGCCACGCGGCGGCCGGCTGCTACAGCGGCGTTGACCGTCATTTGTACCCGGTTCATGTTGCTAGAGAACATCGCCGTAAACACCCGGCCTTCGGCGCGGCCGATGGCGTCGTGGAAGCTTTGCTGCAAGGTGTGCTCAGTGGGCGTGCGGCCCGGCTTGCTAGTGTTACAACTGTCGCTCATCAGCAGCAGTACACCTTCGTCGCCAAGTTCGCGCAAACGAGCGGCGTCGGTAGGCATATCGTCGAGCGGTTCCGGGTCAAGGCGCCAGTCGCCGGTGTTGATAATCCGGCCGATAGGCGTGTCTACGACTACACAGCTCGATTCTGGAACAGAGTGCGTAATGCGCACAAACTCGACAGTGAACACGCCAAGCTTGAGCCGTTCGTGGTTGTCCATGTTCATGATCTTGAGGTCTGGCTTGTATTCCAGACCGGTCTCGGCCGCAGCGTCATCAAAAGTCTTCTCTACGACGCCGAGCGTAAAGCGCGAGCCGTAAATCGGCGCCGGGATCTTAGGCACGATGTGCTTTAGGCCGCCGAGGTGGTCAAGGTGACCGTGGGTAATGAGGTAGCCGCGAAGTTTGTGCTTAATGCTTTCGAGGTACGTCGGGTCGGCGATGGTGTAGTTAACACCGGGCAATTCGACACCTAAGTTGTTGCCGCAGTCGATAACGACAGCGTCGTTCTGCCATTCAATAACCTGCATGTTCTTTTCACCAATTTCCTCCTGGCCGCCCAAGAACGTAATCTTGAGCTTGTTGAAGTCGTCGGTGATTACATTGGCGCGGCGTTGTTCTTGCTGCTCCGGCGCCGGCATGTACTGGTTGGCGATGCGCTGGGCATCGGTTTGGGCGCGTTTTTGGGCGCGCACCGCAGCACCGCGCGACTGGGTCGCGCCTTGTACGGTTAACGGGCTGCGAACCTGGCTCGGACCTTGGTTAGGCCGGCGTTGGTTGCCCTGATTTTTGGGCCGGTTGCCTCCAGGCTGACGCCGGGGGGGCCGGTTGTTTTGTTTGTTCGGATTTTTATCCATGTTTCCTCTTTTCTTAGTTAGAGATTGTTGTTAATTACGAAATGAATTGTTTGATGACCTCAAAGTCATCGAATAATGTTTGCCGCATACTGCGGTTGTACAGTACGGCTGCCGGATGGTACAGCGGCAAAATCGTCCGCCCCTGCCATTGCTGCGGTTGGCCGTGGGCTTGGCCGATCTGCAGTTCCGGTAGGAACGAATTAGTGCCGTGGCGCCCAAGCGTCACAATCAACTTGGGCTCGATCACCTCCACCTGGGCTTGCAAATATGGCCAAAAGGCCGCTTTCTCAGCCGGTTTCGGGTCGCGGTTCTTTGGCGGACGGTATTTCAGAATACTAGTGATGAAGACATCTTCCCTCTTCAGCCCGATGCTGGCCAGCAATTCGTCCAGGAATTTGCCTGCCGCACCGACAAACGGCTTGCCGGTTTCGTCTTCGTTCCGCCCCGGGGCCTCGCCCACAAACATAACGTCCGCGTTCGGGTTCCCTTCGCCGGGTACAAGGTGCTTGGCTTGTTTGGCCAAATCCGGGCAGACATTCTTTTTGATAATCTCTGCTGCAATCTGGTCAAGCTTGATCTGCTTGGCTTTGCTCATACTCGCTTTTTAAAGAGGGCTAGGCCGGTCTCGCGCAAGCCCAGGACTAGCAACACCAGGGTGATTGCGTAGTCCAGCAGGCTGCCGCTATCGATTGCCCAACTGACGAACACGTAAGCCAGAGCCAAGGCGGCCAGGCCAAATGCGGCCTGGAACGCCCGGTTCTCGAATAACTGGTTAAACCTGTTCGGCTTGTTTCGTTTTTCCATCTTTCAACTCGCGTGCAGCAGCTTTCATGCTCAACTGCAGCCTACCCCTATCGTCAATGGCGACCAACTTGACGGTTACTTTATCGCCCTCTTTTACTACATCGCTGGGCTTGTTGACCCGCTCTTCCTTCATTTCAGAAACGTGCACCAGGCCGTCTTTGCCCGGCATAATCTGCACAAACGCACCGAAGTCCATGACGCTTACCACAGGCTTGTCGAAGTAAATCTTGCCGACTTCCGGATCCTCGACGATGCTCAAGATCCAGTCTTTGGCCTTTTGGATGCTCTCGCCGTCCGGGCTGGCAATCATCACCGTACCGTCGTCCTTGATGTCGATTTCGGTACCGGTCTCGCCGGTAATCTTCTGGATGGTCTCGCCGCCCTTACCGATCACTTCGCGGATCTTGTCCGGGTTGATCTTGATGGCTTCGACACGCGGGGCGTACGGGCTCATCTCTTTACGCGGCTCAGCGATAGTGGTTAGCATGTGGTCGAGGATAAAGGCGCGGCCGTCCTTGCCCTGCATCAATGCCTTCTTGAGGATTTCTACCGGCAAGCCGTGGACCTTCATATCCATCTGCAGCGCGGTAATACCCTTGCTGGTACCGGCAGTCTTGAAGTCCATGTCGCCGGCAAAATCTTCGGCGTCGGCAATGTCGCTCAGGATAACGGTCTTGTCGCCGTCAACCATAAGGCCCATGGCGATGCCGCTTACTGGAGCCGTCAGAGGCACGCCGGCGTCCATCAGCGCCAGACAACTGGAGCAGGTCGCAGCCATGCTGGTCGAACCGTTCTGGCTCATAATTTCGGTCACCGAACGAATGGTGTACGGGAAGTCAGCTTCGGTCGGCATGACCGGCAGCAGCGCACGCTCAGCGAGGGCGCTGTGGCCGATTTCGCGGCGGCCCGGGCTGCCCAAGCGCTTAATCTCGCCAACCGTGTAACCCGGCGCGTTGTAGTGGTGCATGTAGCGCTTCTCTTCGTTGCGCTCCATAGTGTCAACTAGCTGCGCATAGCTCAGCGGAGCCAACGTAACGATGTTCATACCCTGGGTCAGGCCGCGGGTAAACAGGCTGGAGCCGTGAGCGCGCGGCAACAGGCCGACTTCGCTGGACAAGGTACGGATCTCGGTAAAGTTGCGGCCATCCGGGCGGACGCCGTCACTCAAAATGCCTTTGCGGACATCCTTGTTAGCAGCAGAGGCAAAAGCGTCGTCATATTGCTGCTTAGCGCCGTCCCACGCATCGCCGAGCTGTTCGGCAAAGTGAGTCATCACTTCTTCGCGCAAAGCGTGCATGCGGGCGTGGCGCTCGGCCATTGGCGCGCGGAGCTTCTCGCCCATCTTGCCTTTCAGGAATTCGTCGACTTGCTTCTGAATCTCTTCGTCAGGCAACGACAGGGTGTATTCCTGAGGAGTGACGCCAACTTTAGCAATCAGATCCTTCTGCAGCTTGATAATCGGCTGGATAGCTTCGTGGGCCCAAGCCAGGGCGTCGGCCACGACTTCTTCAGAAACTTCGCTGGCGCCGGCTTCAACCATCATGATGCCGCCTTCGGTGCCGGCAACGACGAGGTCGAGTTCGTTCTTGGTCATGTCCTCGAGCGACAGGAAAGCTTGCGGTTTGCCGTCGACCAAACCGATACGCAGACCTGCTACCGGGCCCTCGAACGGCGCGCCGGTGAGCATAAAGGCAGTGCTCATCGCGAGCATAGCCACCATGTCAGGGCGGAAGGCCGGGTCGGTACTCAGCACGCTGGCTACACCTTGGACTTCGTGGCGGTAACCCTTCGGCCACAGCGGACGAATCGGACGGTCAATCAGGCGGCCAATCAGGATAGCTTCCTCCGATGGGCGGCCCTCGCGCTTAATGAAGCGGCTGCCGCTGATTTTGCCGGCGGCGTAAAACTTCTCTTCGTAGTCAATGCTGAGCGGGAAGTAGTCGAAACCGCTGATCGGCTTGTCGCTGACCATCGCCGTACCGAGTACTACAGTTTCCCCGTAGCGGGCAACCACGCTGGCGCTGGTGCGGAAACCTACGCGGTTAACCTCCAGGCTTAAGGGGCGCCCCAAAAACTCAATTTCTACTTTTACTATTTCTTTTCCGTATGGATTTATCGTCTGTCCCATCTGTAATTCAGACCTTTCTCTAGTGGTGGTAACGGACACAGTGCAAATATATGACGTCCTTGTGCTTGAAACGGCGCATATATCTGTTGCTTTGGCCGCTACGCATCTAATCTAGTAGCTTAATGTGCACAAGCTTGGGGCCTCGGAATGTCCGAGGCCAATAGTCTGGGCACTAACGGCGGATGCCGAGCTTCTTGATGAGTTCCAGATAGCTCTTGGAGTCTTGAGCAGCAATGTACTGCAGGTGGCGCTTGCGCTGTCCAACCATTTGCAAGAGTCCGCGGCGGGCAGCGAAGTCCTTTTTGTTGGCCTTCAGGTGCTCGGTTAACTCTTTGATGCGCTCAGTCAGGATTCCGACTTGTACGCGAGCGCTACCAGTGTCGTTCTTGGTGGTCTGCAGGTCTTTAACGACTGCCTGCTTCTTCTCACTTGAAATCATACTTAGCTGATTGTATCAGATACCGTGGCGTAAGACAAGGGTCACCCCAGACGGCGCTCTACCACTGTACAAAGCACAAGCTTTATGCTATAATAAACGTATGGAAACTCCAGTCTCCTCCCCTGATATCGACAGCCGCAGACGCGTGGCCAGGGCTGGTAGTCTTCTCGCCCGATTAACCCGTCGTGGAACCCCTGCTCCGGCTCCTGCAGCCCCGGAAAAGCCCAGAGCCTTTACCCCTGACACTATTGTCGATCCGGTCATGCCCGAGGGCGGGCGCCCGGTCGCGGACTACGAGCGGCTTCTAGGTTTTGACAGAAGCGAGCTGGAAGGTAAAACAGTTCTAGACCTAGGCGCCGGGCCTGAACTAAAGTTCGCCAGAGAACTACACGACGCCGGAAGCACTGCCCAGGTCGTCTCGCTCAGCCCAGATTTTGCTGATGAACGGCACTACACACGTGCCCGCCGGGCACATCCCGAAGGTGTCATGAGTACTGGTACCGGCAACAACCTGCCCTTCCCTGACGGTATTTTCGACCGCGTGTACGCCCTTCGGGTGATGGATCATTTGCCGCGTGATGAGACCTCTTTCTTCGGATTTCTGCAAGAGGTCGGCAGAGTCCTGGCCGACAATGGCGAAGCCCGCCTTGGCCCATCTAATGACATCATAAATCGCCCTATTCTGAGGAGTAACGAAGCGTTCAATCAGTACTGCGCCCAAAATGGCATCACAGCTACGATTGAAAGGAATCTCGACGTACCAGCCACTATCCGTGTTTACAATGAGTTTATGAACACTCGGGAGTTTGAGCAGCCGGATGCGGTTGTGCTCCGGAAGCACCCGCCAGCTCCCCTAGCTCAATAGGTGGCTTTGAATAGCCTCTGGCGAGAGGTCGTCCATACTCATGGCATTCTCTAGCTGAAATGCTCCCACCCTGGTGCGCCGGAGTGCCGCCATGTACGCGCCGCAACCGATATATTCACCCATATCCTCCACCAGCGAACGGATGTACGTGCCGCTGGAAACGTGCGCCGCGAAATGCGCATCAGGGTATTCGTATTTGGTCAAAATCATCCGCTCAACGTGTGCCGGGCGGGGCTGTAACTCGGGCTGCTTGCCCTCCCGCGCCAGTTTGTATGCCCGCTGGCCGTTGATCTTGATTGCCGAAAAGGCCGGCGGCGTCTGCATGATATCGCCCTCGAAACGAGCCAGGGCGATGTGCACTTCTTCTTTGGAAGGCTTAACATCAGATACGAAAGTCTTCTCACCTTCTTCGTCGCCGGTTGTGCTCGTCTGCCCAAAACGCATCGTCACTTCGTAGGTTTTATCCATTTTGGTGTATTCCGGCACCTTCTTGGTGTAAGTGCCGAGCATCAGGACCAGCAGGCCGGTTGCCAACGGATCAAGCGTACCGGTGTGCCCCACCGGGAAGCGCTTCCTGTTGGTATTACTGAGGCCGGAGGCCTCGACCATCCGGCGGATTTTGTTGACCACGTCAAAACTGGTCCAACCGGCAGGTTTATCGACGAGAAGAATTCCGTTCACGTACGGCAGTATAACACTACTGCGGAGACGTCGGCATCATCGGCGGCGGGACGGGCGGCGGAGCGCCAACCGGAGCTGGCATGCTTAAGCCCGCTGGCTGGGAAGTGCCGGCCGGAACGGGAGTAGTGAGGTCAGGCGGCGCGTTGGAAGAAACAAACGAGTCGTGCAGGGGATCACCCAACGGCTGGGCGTTGAGCGCCTGGATTGGCTCGGGCCGGGCTGGGTCGCTCTCGAACGCAAAAGCCTGCGAAACTGCGTCGCGGGCGTCGTCAACGTGAGCGGTGTCCGAAGGTGCCGGGGATGTCAGGCTGTCGGTACTGGGCGAATCCGAAGCCGACGGAGGCATAATGACGTTGCTGGAGCTGCCGCCGCCACTAAAGCTAGGCGTGGAGCCCGAATCGGTCGACATGCCGCCAGGAGTCATGCTTGGCGGCATAAATGGCATGTTTGGCGAGGTAATGTTAGCTGAGGCTGACGAACCGAATGATCCGCTACCCGGGTCGCCACCTCCCTGCTGCGGGTCTTGGGGCTGCGGCAAGGACAATGGGTCGTGGTAACCGTCTTCCGAGGAATCGCCGCCGTTCATGGCGCCACCCATACTGCTCGGCGGCTGCAGCAGCATGTGCGAACTGGCCATGTGCTGATTGGGGTCGGGCGTCTCGTCGTTCTTCTTTTCTTCGTCGGCCTTTTTCTCGGCCTCGAGTTCTTCGATGTTGCGCAGACTACCCTGTTCGTCGATCTGGATACGCGGCGTGCCGGGCTCTTTTATTTCGTCTTCGCCTTCAAGCTTGGGTTGTTCATCGGCGTTTTCGTCCGGTTTGGCTTCTTCGGCGGGCTGGTCGGTGTGAGTGATTTCGAGTGTACCGTCATCCGGTTTGGGAGGTTCAGCAGGAATCGGGGCGGGCTGGTCTGCCGGGGCGGCCGGCGGCACGGGTGCCGGAGCTGGAGCCGGAGGCGGCGCAGCTTCTTCAAGCTTTGTGGCGACCAATTGCTGGTTGGCACCGGCGGCCATCAGCTCGGCGCTGATGCTCATGGTATCGGGCGAAGTCTTCTCGTTACTGAAGCGCTTGGTTTCAGCCACAATGCCGGTCAGGAAGGCGGTTGCAATCTGAGAATCGAGTACGCCCTTATCGATGGCGTCAACCAGCTCGACAGTCAACTCAGACAAACTACTGGCGCCAGGCACCAGCCAGTTAATGCTGCCAAGATCGGCCTGCGGACGGACGTTAATGGTGATCACCGTAGCGTCATGCAGAATACGCCCGTGGGCGGTAATCGCTTGGTCGAGGTCGGTCTGGGAGTGCACGCCGATGGCAACCACTGCGTCGACATTAAAGTCGCCCTGGCTGAACTCTAAATCTTTATCGCTAATCGAGGTACGGTACGGGGTAATAAAAATCTTTACCACCTTGTCTTCTACCTTGTAGCGCAGCTTGTCAGCCTTGGTTTTATCAAGCGAAATAATAAAATCGCGCAAGCTATCGGTGTTGGGCTCGATGGTCTTATCCGGTTCCAGGAACTCGATGGTTGAAGGTACGGCGCCGCTAAAAACAGCCGTGGCATGCTTGCCCAGCTTGCTCAGGACCAGCGTTAAACCGATGGCCGCAGCGAATTGGTCAACTGAAGGATTGTTGCTAATGGTCACCAACACATTGTTGGCTTGCTTGAGGCGATCGGCTATTTCTTGTTTTTGTTCCATGTTTTTGTTTGGATACTATCTGTAAAGTCAGCGTAGCATAAACACTATGGCGTGTCGAGCCGTTTATGAACAACCGCCCTGCCTACTCTTTACAAACAGCGTGACCTCTTGTATATTAGACGAATAAATCGTTATTAAGTTAATAAAGGTATGTAAATTTAATGCCCATCATCAAATCAGCCAAAAAGCGCGTTCGTGTCAGCACTAAGGCGGCCGTCCGCAACTCTAAGACCAAGCGCTCCCTCAAGGAAGCTGTCAAAGCCTTTGCCAAGTCGTTAGCCGGCGGCAGCAAGGTTAGCGAAGCTCATGCCAAGGCGCAGAGCGAGCTGGACAAGGCTGCCAAAAAAGGCGTGATGCACAAGAACAAGGTTGCCCGCAAGAAGGCTCAGCTGGCCAAGGCTGCCAAAGCTGCCGGCGCTCCTAAGCCAACCGCCGCCAAGAAGGCTGCCACCCCAAAGAAGGCCGCTGCCAAGAAACCGGCTGCCAAGAAGGCTCCTGCCAAAAAGGCTGCTGCCAAGAAAAAGTAGTGTCCCTGCCCCGTTAAAACGAAGAGAGCCCGCGGGCTCTCTTTTTTATGTAGCTTCCTGGAAAGGCATTGCTCGTAGCGCGGCGCGAATCTGATCGGCCGGCGGCGCCCAGAGGCTGGTCGGCAGCGTGTCGGCCACTTCAAGCATGCCGTTCGCCGTGCCGATGCATTCAGTCGCACCGGCTCCTTCGTGTCTGATGCCAAAATGCGTACTGTTGTCGGCCGGATTAACCGCATCGACAGCCGTCAGACGCCAGCCCTCGTTTTCCGAGCCGGCGCTGATCGGATGACCCGGTACTAGCGGCGCTGACAACACGGGCGCTTCTCCCTCGTGACCGGATAAGCGGCTCAGGATCAACATGCGGTCCGCGCCTGGGCCGTGCAGTCGTACTACTTCGGACAAGCCAAACGCAGTACCGCTGGGCGCAACGAATACATTAGCCAGCTGAATGGTGAAATCGCCAGCGCTGCTGTGCTTGGGCGGCGTCAGCCAATGCGTGTCATCGCCGATAGCAATGTCCAGACTTTGGCCGTCGCCGAGGTTATAGACCCAGCCGCCGCGCTGTTTTAGCTCAGCCAACTGCGCGTAGTAGCGCGGAATGGCAAATAATTCGGTGGCGTTTTGGGAATCGGGCAGCGAATGTTTACCCATAGTAATTAAACATTAGCACATTGTTGCAATAACGTCAATCGAATGGGGTAAGTTTAGCTTTTGTTCGCCAAGGAGATGATATAGAGTTGCAGCACTTCGTCGGCGTCGAAAGAATCAGTTTTGAGCTTGATATCCAGGCCGAGCAATTCGGCAATCATCTCCTTTACCTGCTCCAAGTTGAGCCGGCGGGCCAGCCCCTGGGTTTTACGAACCACGAAGGGGTTAATCTTGGCCTGGGACGCAATCTGCTCCGGCCTAAGGTTGCCGGCGGTCTTTACCAGTGCCAACACGTGCAACTGCCAGGCCAACATGGCGATGATGGCCTGCGGCTCGACCTTCAGGGCGCGCTGTTCGTGGTAGAGCTCGATCGCTCGCTTCGCGTTACCGGCAAAAGCGGCGTCTAGCAGTTCGAACACCGTGCTCTGCGGCGTTGGCTCGGTCAGCAGTTCAATCGTGGTCTTAGTAATTTGGGGGTCGTAACCCAACAGTTTACCCAGCTCTGCGGATAACAACTGCTGGTTGGGGCCGACGCGGTCGATAAGAAACCGGGCATCGCTGGAGCTCAGGTTGCCACCCTGTTCTTTGACGTAAGCAGCCGCCCAGCTGGCAAGGCCATTGGCATCCATCTCGGCGAAGTCCCGGAAATCAGTGAGTTTCCTGAGCGTCTTGTAATAGCTCAGGCGCTTGTCCAGCTTGGGCTCGACGATAATCAGGTCTGTGCTGTCGGCCACATCTTTTAGGACATCATCAATGTGTTCGGCAAACACTTTCTGTTTGCCCGGCTCGTACAGCACAACCAGCTTGCGCTCAGTCAAAAACGGCAGGCTGCTAACACTCTCGCGCATGCGCGCTGGCTCGGCCTCGTCGCCATCGTAGCGCTCCACGGCCATATCGGTGTGGGCGGCCACAAAATCAGCCACTAGCTTACTTAAGCAGGCCTTGCGCCCAAAATCATTTGCTCCCGTGATGGTCACAATCATGTAGAGCTATGATAACACCTTAGGGCTGCTGGCAGTGCGGGCAAATGTGCGTACCGCGGCCGGCTACACGGGTTTTGACGATGGTGGTGCCGCAGCGCGGGCACGGCTGGCCCTCACGGCGGAAGACGCTCGCGAACGTTAGGTAGCTGCCGCGCTTACCTTCGTGGTTTACGTAATTGCGGTCGGTTGAACCGCCCTTCTCTATTGAAAGATGCATGATACGGCGCAACTCTTCATGCAGTCTGGTTAGTTTGGGATTAGAGATAGCCTGTACTTTGGTTTCGGGATGGATTTTGGCCGCCCACAGCGACTCGTCGGCATAGATATTACCGATGCCGGCGACGACCGTCTGGTCAAGCAACACAGCCTTGATGCCGCTGCTCTTACGGCGCTGCAACCGGACGATAAAATCGGCAGCCGTAAAGTCGGCAGCCAAGGGTTCCGGCCCGACTTTCTTAAAGAAATCGAGGTTTTCTACTTCTACGGTCGGCATCAGCCGCACCCAGCCGAACTTGCGCTGATCGTTGAAGAAGAGCTTGCTGTCGTCTTCAAAAGTAAAGGTCACCCGCGTCGATTTATCTGGGAGCTGGCCGACCAGGCTGTCGCTGGGGTGCCCGGCACCAAAATTGGCAGCCGGGCTGCGAAAAACCAGTTGGCCGGTCATTTTAAGATGGATGACCAGTGAATACCCGCTGCTAAGATCGATGATCAGCACTTTGGCGCGGCGGCGCAAGCCGCTCACGCTGGCGCCCACTAAAAACTGCTCAACATCGGTCTGGGAGTTGGGGAAACTCTTGGCCCAATCGTACTCCACCTTTGCAACATGACGACCCGGCAACAGCGCCGACAGGCCCATTCGCACAGTCTCTACCTCTGGTAACTCAGGCATATAAACATTGTATAGCAAACTGCTTAATGCATGGCCAGGAAGGTGTTCAGGAACACGGCGGCGGCGATGCGAGCGCCGCGTACTCTGCGGGCAATGTACGGCGTGGAAAGTGGGATCCGGCGCTCGGCCAGATCGCGGGCGGCAGCACGAGTGACCGGATCTTCCGCTGTCTTCGCTTCAATCATGACTGCTTTGCGGACCGGCCCCAGCCAAAAGGGAGAGATACGCGGACGCGGCGGCGCTGGCCTGGCCCGGCGGTCAGCCAGGAGTTCCTGGGTTTCCTGGATCTTGGCATCCCAAGGATCCAGAGGCTTAAAAGCTTCGGGCGGCAGCGTGCTATCACCTGCTTGATGGACAATAAGTTCTCGTTGGGCTTCGCGGGAGTCTATACATTCGGCAAGAACGGTTGCCAGCACCTGTTCGGCATCGCCCCTCGGGTCTGTCCATTCTCCGATAACGGCCTCGAGCTGTTGTGCCGTCGAATGATCGGCGAAGGCTACTCTCCAGTTGCGAAAGGGTGAACCGAGCTTGGCGGCATGAGCTTCCATTGCGAGACGCACAAAGCGCAAGTCATCGATTTCGCTAGCCGGGACGTTAGGGTTAAAGGCCGCTGCGGCCTCAGGAGGTTGAGCCAAAGGAACAGCGACGCCCGCACCCAGGAATTCTTGTTGTCCGATTATTGTAGCCATGAAAAATTAAATAAGAATTAACGATAACATACTCCTACACCGGCTGCGCGTCAACCAATCTGGGGTACAATAGGAACAACTATGGACAGCATCGCCGACATATTGGGCAAATATACACCGCAGGAACCGGACGAAATCGGCGCCGTAAAGCGCTATATTTCCGATGAGTTCGGAGCCGACTCCACTGTCGGGCTGCACGGCGAAACACTAGTGATCACCGTTCGCAGCGCTTCCCTGGCCAATGCTCTGCGCTTGCGGATTATTTCTCTGCAAAAAGCCGCCAATACCAAACGGAAAATTATGTTCCGGATCGGCTGAGCAAAAAACGAAATCGCTCGCTTTACTAGTTCAGCTGAGTGCCGCGGATGATGGTGCTGTAGTCGGGGATTTGGGCACGGAATAGTTGCAAGATTACGTTGCGGTTGCCGCGGAAAGTGCCGCCGCCGCAAGAGGTAGTCCAGAAGCTCTGGACGGTGTCCGAGCCGGTGATAATCTCGAAAGTATAGACTTTGCCGAGCGGGCAAACACCGGTGCTGTCGGCCTTAGCCGGGTCGGTGTTGCCGCGGGTGTAGCCCTGGAGTTGTATGGCGCGCAAGAAAGTGGTGTAGGCGCTCTCGTTGCTGTCGTAGTCTTTGCTCTGCAAAACGTGGCCTTCGTAGCCCTGGACCAACTTAATGGTGTTCTTCGAGCGGCCGATAACGACGCTAATGGAGCGGTGGTCCTGGTCGGCGTTGACCGGGCCGGACTCTACCAGGCGCATGACCGTTTCGGTTTTTGCGTAATCGGTCAGCTGGCTTTGTACAGACGCGTTGCGTCCACCGCCAAAGCCGCGCAAGATCAGGATGAAGACCAAGACGATCAGGCCGGCTGCTGCTAAAAATCCGAGGAAATATTTCATTACTACACCTATTAGGAACAGCCGAATGATAACATATTTTAACCTTTACTGCAATTCTTGGCTCAGAGCGCGCGAGTGATGTAAGCTTCAACGGCCTTCAGCTCGGCCGGCAAGAGAGCGTACTCTTTGTAGCGCCTAGGGTCGATCCACAGCGCTTCGTCGTGTTCGCTGCTCACTTTCACCTTCCCCGAACCTTGCAATTTACAGAGCGTAAATACGGCGATAATGTGGTGCGGCACGCCCCTGATAACCGGCCGCCATTCGTCAATGTGCAACGGGTATAACGGGTCGGCCTTCAGGCCGGTTTCTTCCATGACCTCGCGCGCCAGGCCTTCCCAATAGGTTTCGCCCTTCTCCAGCCGGCCGCCGGGCATATGGTATTTGCCGGTGTTGGTGCCATCGGCGTAGGTGGCCGCTTCCCTCAAAATCAGTATCTTGCCGTCTTTGTTAACGACAACTGCCTTGGCGGCGATTTGTGATACCAGATCATCTTTCATGGTGGAATTGTAGCACGCGGTTACTGCATCTCGGCCTGGAGGGCGTCGAACAGTTGCGGGTAGTAATTGCCGGGGCGCGGGTAGTAGTTGGCTGAAGTGTCGGTGCCGCCAACTTCGCCCATTACCGTCAGCAACGGTTTCCAGGCCAATTCGGCGATTTTGTTCTGGTTGTAGGTGAAATCGGCGAGCGGGATATCGCGCTTGACCAAGAAAACGTGGCCGAGAGTTTTGTGCATCTTACCGTCTTTGATCGGGTTGGCCGACTGGATGTTGAAGAGGTGCTTAATCTGGTCCTTAGGAATTGCAATGCCCAGTTCGGTCTGTAGACAACGCAAAGCTGCGTCGGTAGGGTCTTCGCCCGGACGCACATGCGTACCAATAGCCATGTCCCAGGTGCCGGGGTTGAGTTCAACTTTCTCGCCGCGGTGCTGCAACAACACTTCGCCGCCCGAATCGAGAATCCACACATTAACGGTTGGGTGCCATAGCTCCTGCTCATGCACCGCGCCGCGGGTCAGAACTTGTCCGGTGGCATGTCCCTGGTCATCCAGGACCTCAGATTGCGGTATATCGTCCATGCCCATGTCGCCCCCTTGGTGAGATCACAACCGCGGCGTAATTACCGGGCTGGCTCATATATTTAGTGTATCAGGCAGGTCAAACAGCTTAGCGAATTCGGCGAAACTGTCAGCTACCAAGTCGGGCGGCACAGCCAGCCGAGCCATCTCTTCCCGGCTAACCCGGGTGGTGATCGCGCACGTATACAATCCGGCGGCCTTGGCAGCCATCACGCCGCGCGGGTCGTCCTCGAAGGCGATAACCGAACCCCGCAGCTTTTCCGGCACTCCGAGCCGGGCAAACGCCATATTGAACGCCTCAGGATGCGGCTTGGCATGGGTCAGATCTTCGCGAGAGATTATCTTGTCCTCAGGAAAAAATCGGCCGAGACCCGTCATCTCAAAGAAAACCTCTATGTCCCTCCTGCCGGACGTACTGGCGACAGCCAACTTGCCCGAAAGGCCCTGCCCGGCCAACAGCTCAACAAAACGAGTTGCATCCGGCACTTCCTTGCCTCTGGTGCGTAAGATATGCTCATGCAAATCTTCTTTAAGTTCGGCGATTTCCCGCAGCAAAGGGTTAAGGGGGTCCATTTCTTCGTCTTCGGACACCTCGCCGGCGATCACCAGCATTTGCCAGACTGTCGAGTCCAAGTTGTGCACTTTAGCATTTAGAAAGGCTTCCCTGGCCTGCTCTGCGGTAAAGGCTTGTAACGCCGGCAGATTGTGGCGCTTGCCGACCTCATGTGTAGCCAACAGCCTTGACCTTTCGTGCAGGCCCACGGACTCGCCAGGCGGCTGGTTGTCCAGCAGCGTGTCATCGACATCAAAAATTGCTCCAGCTATATCTGCAAACTTCAACACAGAGGGAAAGTATACACCAAAAGCGCCCGGCTGCCCGTGAGTTACTGTTTAGACAATCATCCAAAACGTGATGCAAATCGCATACTGATACCGAATGATGAAATTACCATTAAATTATTATGAGCAATCCGGACAATGATCCGGGTGGGAACAGCCTAGACCTGGCCGCAATGCTGAAACGCTGCGAATTGGTCGATATTCAGCGTCATTTTGCCGGCCAACTCAGCGGTGCAACCGTCGAGGAAGCGTACCGCATGGCCCGCGACCGCTTCATCGGCTTGTTTGCCCTGCCCGACTTGGCGATTTGCCGGGTAGTTCTGTTTGAAGACGCCGATCAGGCCACCGGCCGGGAATTGGGCGGCGGTATGCAGTTCGAGTTTGAAGAAGTGGATGGCATGTTCGGCTTAACATCTTACGGCCTGCGTGTGCCGGTCTACTGTCTTGAGGGCATTCAAGCGATGCCGATAAACGGCTTCCGCGACTACCAGTCGGACGAAGTGGCGCGCAGCGTTCTGGGCATCGCCGAAAAGTGCCTGGACCGCAGCATCGGAGCCAGCCTTGACCTCACGCGCTTGGCCAGCGAACCGCAAGATCGGATGATCTTCGGCCTGGATGAAACTTTCTAAGGCTCATTGACTCCTGGCTACAAATGGCCGAGACTAAGCATGAGGAGTATGAGACATGAGCAATGAACCCGCGCCCAAAGCGCAAAAATTGAGCGTCAGTATAGATTACCGTTTTATAACCGTTGGGCTGCTGGCCGTGATTGCGGCTATGTTGTTCATCTGGAAACCTTGGCAGCCGGCCAGAACCGGCGACCGCACCGTGCAGGTCACCGGGCAGTCGACCATTAAGGCCCGGCCGGACGAGTTCGCCTTCTATCCTTCTTACGACTTCACGAATATCGACAAGGGCACCGCACTGGGCGAATTAACCACCAGGAGCGGCCAGATTGTGGCAGGGCTTAAGCAGCTCGGCGTGGCCGATAAAGACATCAAGACCAACTCCGATTCGTGGTCGTACCCGACCATCATGCCCGAAGGCGGCAGTAAGGGCTCGGTCTACACCTTACGGCTGACCGTTACCACGCACGACGATAGTCTGACCCAGAAAGTCCAGGACTATCTGGTATCGACCGGTCCGACTGGCAGTATCTCGCCGCAGGCCACCTTTAGCGACGCCAAACTCAAACAACTACAAGACCAAGGCCGCGACGCCGCCGGTCAGGACGCCCGCAAAAAAGCCGATCAATCCGCCAAGAATTTAGGCTTCAAACTAGCTGGAGTAAAGACCGTTGACGACGGTGTCGGCTTTGGCGGCATCTACCCCTTAAACGGCAAGACCGCCATGCCAATGGACGCCACCATGGCCGGCAACCCGTCGCTGGCCGTCCAGCCCGGCGAGAACGAACTGAACTACACCGTCACCGTCACTTACTTCATTCGATAATCAACTCGGTCGGACCTACACTTCTACTTGAATTGTTCTGCCAGATATTAGATCATGAAGTTAACCTTGTGGGTTGGCTGCTTCACTAGGAAACGCCAGAGGTAATTAACTTACCTAAGGAGCGATATGGCGTTCGAAACCTGCAGCGAACCACAGCTAAGAGACCTGGCCGTCCATGATATACGGACACGCACGGCCGATTATGAGGCTCAATTCCGGGAGCATTTGGACTTCTGGACCGATGTAGGCGACCAGGCCGAACTGATTGAAGACCCGGAGAAGGCCGCAATAGCCGCGACACTTTCCCGCGAACTGGGTACGGCTATTCGCACCGGCATTGACCCCGTATACTTCGACCTTTGGCATTTCGACTCCGACGAACATCCGCACTACGATGCTTGGGACCCCGACACTTGGGTCGGACAGGCACCGAATCCGTTTGTGGTCGAGCATCTGAGGCGGCGGGCAATGGCGACACTAGGCGTTTCGCATCTTATGCGCCGGCTGTTCCAGCCGGAAGATGCCTCGACCGACCCAAACACCTTTTCCGATAGTTCAGTGATTCTCGACGAGGCTTTAGCCCCCAACCAGCTTCCCGCCGGCGTTACGGTGCATGTATCGCCAGAGGCTGCCGATGTCATGGTGCCGCGAAGCGGCGCTGATGACGCTTGGTACAAGATGGGCGACCTCTTTGTCCGGCGATCTACCCCCGCCCGTATATCGAGGCCGATGATGGCCTTTCTCATAGAGAACGGAGCCCCATCATTTGTCGCCGATGGGCTGGTCTCGCTCGAGCCGCAGATGGCGGCTATTAGGCACTAAGCTATTCTGGCCTAGTGGGCAGCGGCGGACGATCGGGGAAACGGTCGTTAGTGAAGCGCGCGAGCAGGTCAAGCCCCACCCGGCCAAGACGATGGAAATATCCTGAGGCTTTCGGATAGCCTTCGGCTAGCAGACTGTCTAATGTGGCATGAAGCGATTCGAGATCCACTAATCGCTCGGAGATCCCGGTAGCTTCGTGGTCATGAGGCAGCACAAGACGAAGCGGGAAAGCAGCGAATCTCTGAAGCTCCCCATGGGTGCGCCACTGCTCGCCTATCCGTACAGCGCTGGGCGGATCTTTAAGCACCGGCAAAAGAGCCAGCCATTCGCGCGCGCCTTCTATGTGGTCAGCGGCACGCCTGAGATCACTCCATACCGGCACGGACCGTTTGCGCACTTCCCGATCGTCCCTATCAGGCATCACGCTAGCGGCAAAGCCCAGGAAATCAGCTTCGCTGGCCAACCGGGCATCCGGTTCAGCCACTTCCGGACCCTCTTGCAGCATCCTTGCTCCTATTTCCCGGGCGAGATACCCCGGTATGTGGGCCGCGGTATTGTCCTCCCGAGAATAGACCGCTCTTCTGACTGCATCCAGCGCCTCGGGCGGCAGTGAACTACTGGACCGAGATATATTTACTATCGCAAAATCCGAGCTGCCGTGCGTGCCGACCACGTTGGCTACTGCCACTGCCCAAGAACTTGCCTCACCTGGAGCCCCTGCCATAATATGCTCACTCTACCATAACGCGGCGGACATCGCTACTAAGTGATGTTAGAAGCGTGTAATTGAAGAGGTTGTGCTCGGCGGCGATACTATCGATAGAATTTCGGTCTTTGGGATTGTTGCTGTAGACCACCACTTCATGGCCGACAGCGGCATGCAAACCTTCCAGGCTAACCATTGTGTGGTTCATGCACACCCGACCGACAATCGGCATAAATTGCTTGCCAATCTTCACCGCCCCCTCATTGCTGAGCGCGCGGTTCACACCCTCAAAATAGCCCAGCGGCAACACGCCGATACGCATCTTTTTGGGCGCGGTAAAGGTGTAGTTGTAACTGACTTTGTCGCCTTTTTTCAGGTCGATCACCTTCGTAATCGTGCTGACCAGGCGCATCGCCGGCTTTAATCCCCCAAGCGCCTTATGCAATTTGTGGTTTTTAGGGAACGGATTAACGCCATAC
>DATJJV010000005.1:0-9843 GCA_035491975.1 Pristimantibacillus sp.
GCTGGCTCGCTTGGACGAGTTGCACGGCCATACATCGCCAGTGAGCGCTGACTAGTTTCTCGTGTCGTGACATCCTAGTGCCAGCGCGAGCTGGCATTTTTTATAGCAACAACTAATTTGGAGAATCTTTATGTCTACCGAAAATTCGGCAGGCCTCTTTGAGGCCGTGCCAAAATATTGCACCGAGCTGGAGCCAAACGCTTTGGGTCGTGTTGCGGTGATGTATCCGTCAGGCAATACGACGGCAGTTGTCGTAGGAGAGCCGAGGGGTGCGAACCTGAAGGATTTAAATGCGCAGATAATGCAGGTATGGAGCGCCGATGGCAATGCCACAGAAATTGAGCAGTGCTGTTACTTAACCGAGCCGCTTGACGCGCAAGCGGTTATTCGTATGGAAATGTTCGGCGGAGAATTTTGCGGCAATGCTACTCGAAGCGCCATCGCGTTTATTACAAAAGGCCGAGATTCATCTGGTCTGGTAGAAGTGTCGGGTGTAGGGTATCCCCTGCAGTTTGAGGTCAAGAATGGCGAAGTCGCCGTTGAAATGCCAATTCCGGGCAGCGGATTTGTGGACCGGGTCGATGAGGGGATGTTGGTTAACCTCGAGGGGATTAGCCAGTTGGTGGTGACCGAGCCGCAAGACCGCTCGGCAAGAGAGTTGCTGGCCGGTTTGCTTGGCCAGAATAAGTACGGCTTGGCCGAGCGCCCTGCCGTAGGCGTAAGTTACTATGACCAACCCACGGGAAGGGCAAATTTTTCGGTGTGGGTAAAAGATGTCGATACCTGCTTTGATGAAACGGCGTGTGGGAGCGGCACTAGTGCTATTGGTATTGCCGCCGCTACTGCACAGGGAGAGTCGGTGAAGCTCAGCGTAATACAACCATCCGGAGAGGCAATTATAACCGAGGCGGAATACTCCAAGGCTCTCGGGGCTGTAGTCCGATCCTTTATTGCGGGTACAGTCGAGACACTCTACGATGGGCCGATGCGCCTTGGCGCAAACTTGCAAAACATGCCCGGAGAAGTAGTTGCCTTAGCAGCGGGCACTCCTGTCCGGTATATAGCCGAGGGGCTCGGTGCGCCTGAAGTTGGAATATTGCCGCGAGCAGTGCGCTAGAAGTGGCCCTCTGGCTGCTGAATCAACAGAGGGGGCATCGGTTGGTGAGTAGTTGCATAAGCGTTATACTGTCTCCAGTATGCGTAAGCATTTAAACAAAAAGAATTTCAAACGGGCGTTGCATATCAGTTTGATTGTCGCCGGTATTCTGTTTGTCGTTTCCGGGATGAGCGGTGCTCATGCCGAAGATGTGAGCCAAGGCTACCAAACCGACGACACTTTGCAGAACGGCCAGATCGTCCGCATCAAGCCGGGCGACAAAGCGAAAGTGGAAGCCTTGCCGCAAGAGAAAGAGTCGGACATGTTCGGCGTGGTTATCTCTTCCAACGAATCGCCGGTGTCGCTCTCTGACCCGGACAAGACCGAGGTCTTCGTGGCCACCCAGGGACGCTACAACGTACTGGTAAACACCCAGAACGGTGAGATAAAGCCGGGCGACGGCATTGTGGTGTCTTCGGTTAAAGGTGTCGGCATGAAGTCCGACGACCTGCACCGCCTGCTGGTTGGCACGGCGCTGCAAGGGTTCGCCGATAATTCCAACGCTGACGGTCATGTGAAGCTGAGCGACGGCCGGACGGTGGCGGTCGGTCGGATTGTTGTGGATATCACCGTCAAGCGCAACCCGGCCTTCAGCGGGGATACTATCGCCGGCGTGCCGCACGCCTTATCGCGCCTGGCTTACGCGGTGACCGACAAGCCGGTCACCGCTTTCCGCATCTACGCCGGCCTGTTCATCATGGGCTTGTGTATGCTGGTAGCTGGCGCGGTGCTGTACTCAGGTATCCACGGCGGCATGAATTCGGTCGGCCGCAACCCGTTAGCCAAGAATGCCATTATGCGCAACATGATTGGCGTCACTTTGATGTCTTTGATTGTTGTAAGCATAGGCCTATTTGCGGTATATTTACTACTGAAGATATAACGCTTGTGTTTAGAGGGGGACCAACGAACTTGGCACATTTTGGCCCACAAACTGCGCTCCGCACTCGCCGTACCTGGAGTACGGCTCCTTTACGGTGCTCCTTTGTGAACCAAACTGTACCCAAGCTCGTTGGCCCTGAATCGGTGGTTCGAAGATGACAATCTGGTGGCTGCTGCTTATACTGGTTGCTATTTTCTCACTGGGCGGGGCCTTTATTTGGCTGGCTGTCCAGGTTAGTAATGGCGGACGTAAACCGGGCGGCCGGACTGCCGAGGACACCTTGGAGGGTGCCGAAGAAGATGTGGAGCACATCTTCAACGAAGAGTTCCGCGAAGAGCTGCGCAACCGCGGCCGCCTACACTTCGAGAAAATCCTGGGCGAAAACGCCATGTTCCTGCAGCAGGACTTGCGCCTGACTACTTCCCAGTTGAACGAATACATGAAGGGCGAGATCAGCCGCGAGCTGAAGGAAGCCTTCCTTAATTACCAGGGAGCGATTACCGATGCTAAGCAGTTGGCTATCGAATCGATCGAAAAGACCAAGACGGCAATCGACGACGAGCGCAAGTCGCTGGTGGCCCAGCTTGAGCAAGAGGTCAATGAAGAAAAAGAACGCCGCATCAAACAGTTTGAGGAACGCATGAGCCAGGTAATTAATCACTACGTACTCGAGGCCATAGGTAACCAGATCGACTTGGGCGACCAGTTGGAGTACATCTTGGCCGAGATGGAATCGCACAAGCAAGCCATTTTGGAGGATGTGCGCAATGGCACCTGAGCACCACCAGGCTCAAGCCCACGCCAAGCCGCAGCTGAAACTGCCGACTTTGGTATTTGGCGTTGTTGAAGTTCGCCGTCTGCTGCGAGAGCTGGAACTGCTGGATGAGTTTATGCGCCAGAGTTCGATCCGGGAACCCGGCAGGCCAGTGACCCTGCCACGTGTCAGCCGCGTGCTGGACGCTTTAGCAATGGACAACGGCCGCAACCTGCTGCAGGACGAAGACCGCCAGGAGTTGCACGAATATCTGAAGCATATCGAATCAACCGCGCCGAGCATTCACATCAGTTTCGCCAGCGACCCGTCCTCGGCGTTTATCGCCAAACTAGTAACCTGGCTGCGCAACAACATCGATCCCGCCACTTTGCTGCAGACAGGTTTGCAGCCCAGTATCGCCGCCGGTTGTGTTGTGCGTACTCCCAACAAGCTGTTCGACATGTCGCTGCGTCAGAATTTGGCCGGCCAGCGCGCCAAGTTGATTGAGGCGCTCGACGCCATCAACGATTCTCCTGCAACAGCAGCTGCCGTTGCGCCGGCCGAGCCTCAGCAGGCCGTTCCCGCCCAAGTCGGTGCGCCGCTCCAGACAGAGGGGCACGCCCAGTGAGCGATAATAAGCACTTTGATCAGCTCGTCGCCAGCGGCAAGCCGGTAGGCGAGATCATCGCCATCGACCGTTTTATGGTGAAGATCCGCGGGTTGCAGCCTTGTAACCTTCACGCTCTGGTGATGTTTGAGGATGGCAGCAAGGGTTACGTGCATAACATCTTTGAAGATTATCTGGTGGTGTTGCACCTTGGCACCAAAGGTTTAAAGGTCGGCATGACGGTGGTTATCCAATATGAACGGCTGGTGGCCAAGGTCGGGAAAGACTTTATCGGCCGCGTGGTGTCAGTTACAGGCGAGCCGTTGGACGGCAAAGGGCCGATTGCCGCTGACGGCGTACTGCCGGTGTTTGCGCCCGCACCGATGCTGTACGAACGCGAACTGCTCGACAAGCAGCTGGAAACCGGTGTGACGGCGCTCGACACACTCTTCGCGCTGTGCCGCGGCCAGCGTATCGCCATTCTGGGCGATGGTAAGTCTGGTAAGAGCACGCTCGCGACCCAGATCGCCATCAACCAGAAAAACACTGATCTAACCACAATTTATGTAATGATCGCCAAGCGCCGCACCGATATCGACACCCTTCTGTCCCGCCTCGAAGCCAACGACGCCATGAAGAAGACAATCGTGGTAGTCTCTACTATGTCCGACTCCCTGGTGCACAGCTACCTGGCGCCGTATGTTGGCTGCGCCATGGCCGAGTACCTCTGGCAGCATCTCGACCAGGATGCCCTAATCGTCTACGACGACCTCACTGCCCATGCCCACACCTACCGCGAAATTGCCCTGCTTTCGGGCATGAGCCCCGGCCGCGACAGCTATCCGGGTGACATGTTCTACGTCCACTCCTCATTGCTGGAGCGCGCAGGCAAGCTGAACCGCAACCACAAAACGCTCACCAGCCTGCCAATGGTCTTCGCGGCCAGCGGCGACATCACCGCCTATCTGCCCACCAACATCATGTCCATCACTGACGGGCAGTGGATTCTGGATATGAAGATTTTCCGCGATACTATGCGTCCGGCTGTGAGCGTGGGCCTCAGCGTGACCCGTGTGGGCGGCCGCGGCCAAACGAAACGCCAGCAGGCCCAGGCCGGCGCGACGTTTAAGGCGTTGACCGCCTACAACCAGGCTCAGGAGTTTGCCCGATTCGGTTCGGAATTGGCTGTCAGCGCCCAAAACGACCTTGCCAAAGGCCAGTTGCTGTATAAGATCATGAACCAAATCCCGGGCGAAACCTACAGCACTAAAGCCCAGACTTTGATGCTCGATATTTGTTTGAATCTGCAACAAGGTGAACAGATCAACGTCGATGGGATGAAGAAGACCGTTCTGGAGCTGGCGCCAAAGCTGGCCGACGACGACAGCAACTTCGACCAACTGCGCGATGAGCTTAAGTCCAAGAGCATGGTAGAAGTCAAGAAGGCCGAAAAGCCAGCAGAGGCTCCGGCTCAAACCCCGCCGGCCGACCAAAAGCCTGAAGATAAAAAAGACGAGAAGAAACCCGAAGAAGCCAAAAAAGAAGAAGCAGGAGCCGCCAAGTGAGCCGGTTACAAGAGGTAGCTGACCAAGAGAGGGCGATGGACACCATCGTCAACCTGACCGGTGTGTTCGAAGGTTTGGCCAGTATGAAAATCGCCCAGGTGAAAAACCAGGTGCTCTCTAGCCAGCAATTCTTTAGCGAGCTGTGGGACATTTATAAACAGATCCGCGTCGATAGCCTGTTCCGTTTTGGCCGCGGCAGCGAAAAAGACATGATCCATAAACAGCTGGTGATGGTGATTACCGCCGAGGGAGGTTTCTCTGGAGACATCGACCAGAAACTGATTAAATGGATGCTCGAAACCTACGATCCGGTCAAGCAGGATATTATTGTGATCGGCCACCACGGCGCTTTGCAGTTGCTTCAGCAAAAAGTCGGTTTTAAGAAATACTTTACTTTGCCGTCGCGCGACACCAACATTAACGTCCGCCCTTTGGTGCAAGAGGTTGGCCACTACGAAGGTACGACGGTGTACTACCAGACCTACGTATCGCTAATGACCCAGGAGATCAAGCGCATCGAGCTGCAGACCGCTGTGGCCGAACAGGCCCAGGCTGCCGGCTCCGATAAGCCGGAAGAGATTATTAGCGATGCTAACTACATTTTTGAGCCGTCGACGTTTGACGTGGTCGCCCATCTGGAGCGCTCAATGACCGAGATTGCCCTGAGCCAGGTGATCTTGGACTCCAAGCTGGCGCAGTACGCCTCGCGTTTCCGCGCTATGAGCATGGCCAAGGACAAATCCAACGAATTAGCCACCGACCTGCGCATGCTGTACAACCGCACCAAACGGCGCATCCAGGACGAGCGCCTGAAAGAAATGACCAACGGCCTCCGCATGGGAGGCAAATCATGAACCAGGGTGTCGTTCGGATTATTAAAGACTTAGTTGTGGTCGTTGAGTTTGATGACGAAGTGCCAAAGATTCACGAAGTGATTTTGGTTAACGGCCTCAACACTTTGCTTTTGGTGGACAGCATCGAAGCCGGCGGCCGCGCCGTTTGCCTGAATATCCGTTCCGACCGGCGGATCCAAAAGGGCATGACCGTTACCCCCACTGGCCACAGCATCGAAATTCCGGTTGGCGATAAGATGATCGGCCGGGTAGTCGACGCTCTCGGCGGTCCGATTGACGGTATCCCACCGGTTGACGACCACGATATGGAGCACCGCGGCATTTTCGCTCTCCCGGAGCGCGGCAGCGCGGCCAGCGTCCAGAAGCCGGAAATTTTGGAAACCGGTATCAAGGTGCTCGACTTCTTTGCGCCATTCGTGAAGGGCCGTAAGATCGGCATCGTCGGCGGTGCCGGTGTGGGCAAAACCGTGCTGACCATGGAGATGATTAACAACGTGGCCAAATCTGGCGGCGGTCTTTCCTTCTTCGCCGGCATCGGTGAGCGCATCCGTGAAGGTCACGAACTCTACGACACGCTGAAGAATCAGGGCGACCTGCTAAAGAGCACCTGCATGTTCTTTGGCCAGATGAATGAAAATCCGGTGCAGCGCTCGCTGATTTCCTTGAGTGCCGTAACCCTGGCTGAGTATTTCCGTGACGACCAAGGGAAAGACATTCTATTCTTCGCCGACAACATGTTCCGTTACGTCCAGGCCAAGAACGAGGTGGCCACCATGATCGGCCAGGTGCCGTCTGAAGGTGGTTACGAGCCGACGATTTTCTCGGACGTAAAGATGCTGCAGGACCGTCTGACCTCCAACGAAAGAGGTTCCATTACCGCCGTGCAGACCATTTACGTGCCGGCCGACGACACCTCCGACCCGGCGGTGCAGATGATTCAGCACGAGCTGGACTCGATTATTATCCTCAGCCGTGCCGTGGCCGAGCAGGGCATTCGCCCGGCTGTGGACCTGATCCACACCACGTCCTCGCTGCTCACCTCTGAAGTTGTGGGCGAGCGCCACTATCTGTTGAGCGTGCAGGTCTCCGGCTTGCTTCAGAAATACGAAATGCTGAAGCCGATCATTGCCATTATTGGTGAGAACGAATTAAGCCCAACCGACCGCGCCGACTACGCCAAGGCCAAGAAGTTGATCCAGTACTTCAGCCAGGAAATGAACGTGATGGAGAAGATGACCGGCCGGCCGGGTGAGTACGTCAAGCGCGACGACATGCTCAAGGGTGTAGAGGAAATTATCGTCTAATGATTGAGGAAAAGACCGCGGGCAGCGAAGCAATCGCGGCCGCAAAACAAGAGAAGCAGGCAGAGGGCGCCAGTAAGCCGATTATGCGGGTCAAGGTGTACTCGCCGTTTAAGACCTATTACGATGAGGACAGCTACAGTATTTCCGGCGAGAACGCCACCGGACCCTTCGATATTTTGCCGCATCACCACAACTTTATGACGCTGCTAGAAGCCTGTGTGTTGGTTATCCAGCCAGTCGAGGGTAATATCCACGAACAAAAGATCCGTATTTCTGGCGGTCTGATGTACGTCAAAGCCGACAAAGTCACCGTCTTCCTGGACATCTAGTCCATCACAACATAGTCGTAGCCGAAGCTTTCGCCGGCCGGTGCCGAGTTGGTGCTACAGACTATAAAGCCGCTCGTGGTGCGGGTGATGTAGTAAGACAAGCCGGCCGCGGCAGTGCCGATGGGTGTGACCACGACGTGCGGCGTAGTGGAATACGGCACGCTGAAGGTGATGGTCGCAAAGCAACCGGCGGGCGGGGAAGTGCCGGTGTTTATCGCGATTGATCCGGCGGTGTCTGAACCGCTGAGCGAAACCGTTCCGCCGCCGCCGACAGCCGTGCCTTTGGAGATGCCCGGAATGGTACCGCCGGCTACGATGTGGTGGGTCAGGCGCAGGTCGCCGTTCAACTGAAGAGCGCCGGTGGTGACCGAGCTGGCCACAATGCCGCCGTTAAAGTTACTTTGTCCGCCCACACTAATGCCGCCGTTCAGAGTTAGCGTACCCTGGATGTTCAAATTGTTGGCAACGGTAAAGTTATTGGCCGAGGCATCGCTCATTTTGGCCGTGCCGTTCACGGTCAAATCGGCTAGCGATAGATCGCCTCCCAGTTTCAGGGTGCCGGCCACTTCCAAAGCGCCGCGGATCAAGGCCGATCCGGCAAACACCGCGTTGGCCTGCACGGTTAGGATTTGCCGCGGTTCGCCGACGCTCACGTCGGTGTTAGCCAGTTGCTTTAGCTCGTCCTGGGTCAGATTCTGCGAAGCAATGATCTTTAGGGCGTCTTTTTTGCCTTTGATCGTTAAGGAGACCACCGAGCCGATGGCGATAACCAGGACCAGCACAAACAACAGCAGGTAAATATTGAGCTTGTCCCAGAGCCGTTTAATGAACGAGCGGTGCTGGAACGGGCTGGCCGGCGTAGCCTGGCCGCCACCGCCACCGCCGGTGGCATCAGTAACGCCGTCCTCGGACTTGGGCGCCTCGCTTTCCGGCTTGGCGCCGCCCGGAAGTTGGCCTTTAGCCGCCTCTTCGCCGCCTTTTGCCAGCGAGTCGACATCATTACTCTTATCGGATTGTGCTTGGCTGGGATCCATGTCTCTTTACTCTTATGTTAATAATACTAAAGACTGTCCAAAACCGTAAACGGATTGCCTTACGGGCGGGCATGTAAGAGAATAGGTGTATGAGATGGCGACAAGGATTTGTGGCGGCTGGTGCGTTAGTAGCCTTGCTCGTTATTGTTCTGGCGCCGCCGGTGTTCGCCGCCCAATCGTCGTCGGCCAACTATTCGGTTGACCAGGTATTTATGGGCGCGGGCGGCGAGTTGAATGCCTGCTCGGGCAACTATTGTGCCAAACAAACGGCCGGTGAAATTGCCGCCGGCAATACTGCTAGTACCGCGTTTCAGTCTCAGGCCGGCTTTAACGTCAACCGCGAGCCATATCTGGCCTTCAGCGTGGCCGGCGGCTCAACCGACTTGGGTTATCTGAGTCAGTTCGCTACGGCCACCACAACCGGTACCTTCGCAGTGAAGACATATCTGGCAAACGGCTACGTTGTGCAACTGGCCTCCGATCCGCCTTCGAACATCACCGGTGGTTATACCCTGGCCGGGCTGACCTCGCCGACCAGTTCGTCGATTGGCAGCGAACAGTTCGGGATCAATTTGGTCCACAACACATCGCCGGGCAGCCTCAATGCCACTAGCGCAGACCCTGTGCAGGTACCGGACAACACCTTCAGTTTCGGTACGGTAGATAGCGACTACGCGACACCCAATGTCTATAAATATGTGAAGGGCGACACTATCGCTTCGTCCAACAAAAGTTCCGGCCAGACTGATTACACGATTTCTTTCATCTATAACATCAATAACTTGACGCCTGACGGCACCTACAAGTTTAGCGGCACGCTGGTTGCTACCTCGAACTATTGAATCAAGCGTGGCGTGCGCAAGGAGCTGCCGCGGAGCTGACGTTGGATGCGGCGGTATTGTAGGGCGAAGTACGCATTGCCGGCGACCTCGATGATATTGTTTTCACTTGTAGGCGCCTCAAACGCGGCGGCGTATTGGTCAAAAATGTGCGGTGGAATAATGCGCGCCACCGGGCCAACCAAGCTGGCATCGCGCAGCCGGCCGGCTCGTTTCTTGGCAAGCTCGGTTGGCACTTGTATCCATATGCCAACGGCCGTGCCTCCGTATTGTTTGGCCAATGCTTCGACTTGCTGACGTTGCGCACGGGTATTCATGGCGGCGTCAAACAGTACGTGCCGGCCCGCCCTCAGGCTCTCGCCAGCCCGCCGGCTCATCTCTGCAAACACCATTTGCCGCTCTTGCGGGGAGAAGGTGGGGAAGCGGAACAACTCCAGCCCGATCTTGTCACCGCGCAAATGCTGAACCCCCAACCAGTGGCTCATATTTCTTGCAAATGTGGTTTTGCCCGCACCCGG
>DATJJV010000006.1:0-7680 GCA_035491975.1 Pristimantibacillus sp.
TTAACCGCCGGCGAAAAAGAAGTCCGCGCCTGGACCGTCAAGAAAGGCGCCACTGCCCCGCAGGCTGCCGGCGTGATCCACGGCGACTTCGAGCGCGGCTTTATCGCCGCCGAAATTGTTTCTTACGGCGACCTTATCGCCGCCGGCTCGGAACAAGCCGCCAAAGCCGCCGGCAAACTCCGGACCGAGGGCAAAACTTACATAATGCAACCCAACGACGTCGTCGAATTCCGTTTCAACGTTAGTAAATAGCTAGCACAACAAAAAATGACCAGCAACCAATGTAGTTCTAATTGGCGTCGCGTTTTAGGTACAGATACCAGGCAACGAACCAACCAACGGCCAGGTATGCGCAGACCACGAGTGCGGCCTTGCCCGGCGACAATGCCTGCCGGGGATCAGTGATCCCGGCATTCGCCGGCAGGGTCACCTGCTGCAGTGCAGTAAATGGCAGATAAATACGGTTATCTTTCAACAGGAGCGACAGTAACTGCTCGCCCAAAGCGGGTATCAAGAAGAAAGCGGCCATGGCGCCGACTTGCTGACGGATGATTGCCGCCAGGATGAAGCCAAACATCGAGAAACCCCAACCGACAAACACTGCTTGCCATAGCAGGCTAAGCGGAAAAACCTGATGAACGAGCGTAAAGCCTTTCAAGGCCAGGCCCAAATACATAGCGGCGATGGCTAGCGCGCTCACAAAAACGGTAAAGATCAGCGAAAACAGTGTAATTGCAAACCATTTGGCAATCAGGCTGCGCGTCCGGCTCTTAGTACTGGTCAGCGTGTATATAACGGTGTTGTAACGGTACTCGTGGGTAACAGACAAGATACCGACCAATGCTCCAAACAGGGCCAGGTTGGTTACAGCAGCCGCGACCAGGCCAGCTAGCTTGTGGGGGTCGGATATCGGCGGGCTGTTAACGCCCGCCTTAAAGCCCTCGTTATAAAAGGCGAAAAGACCGATGAGCAGCACGGCAAAAATCAGGATGAAATAGGTGGAACGGATACTCCAGATTTTGCGCAGCTCGGATTTCAGCGAGGCAAACATTATTTTTTCTCCTTCGAGCGGTATTCCTGGGCACCCTCGGTCAGCTCAAAGAAGACCTGTTCCAACGATGCGGAGCGGTTAGTTAATTCGAGCAGCGGCAAGCCGGCGGCAAAAGCCAGCTCACCGACCTGGTCGGTTTTGACGCCGCCTACCGACAGGCCGCCGTCCAGCTTGGCGACAGTCAATTTCTTGTCGCGCAATACTTTCTCCAGTTTGGCCAGGTTTTTGGCTCGCACAAACACGCCGGAGTGAGAATTCCCATCAATCAACTGTTCCATCGTAGTACTGGCGATGAGCTTACCCTTGCCGATCACGACGATGTTATCGGCCATTTGCGACATTTCGCTCAGGAGGTGGCTGGAAATAAATACGGCGTTACCGGCATCGGCATAGTCTTTAATAAAAGTGCGCAGCCAAGCGATGCCCTCCGGGTCCAAACCATTGGCCGGCTCATCAAGCAACAAGTATTTCGGCTTGCCCAAAATCGCAGCCGCAATGCCTAGGCGTTGGCTCATACCTAAAGAAAATTTGCCTGGCTTTTTCTTGGCGACATCTTTCAGCCCGACAATGTCCAACACCTCGTCAACACGCGAGTGCGGAATACTGCCGGCGTCGGCCAGAATCTTGAGATGATTACGCGCTGTGCGGGTCGGGTGAAACGCTTTAGCCTCCAGCAGAATACCGACGACCTGCGATGGCCGCGCGTAATCGTGGAGAGGCTTACCATCGTAAGTAGTCTTGCCTTTGCCGTTGTCCAGCCCCAGCATCAAGCGCATGGTGGTGGACTTGCCGGCGCCGTTCGGCCCCAGGAAACCAGTTACCTTGCCGGTGACAACATCAAACGATATATCGTCAACTGCTACCTTTTTACGGTACCGCTTGTACAGGTTTTCGGCGCGAATCATTACCTCTTATTGTAGAGGTACTAGCTGACGATTGCCAGGCGTTTAGTAGAACTTGGTGGCCGTGCGGCGGCGCATGAGAAGCGGCACCCGCGTGTACGGGTTGAGCACGACGTGGTGCTGAGCGCTGGCCAGCATTGCTAAACCGCCCACGAGCGGGGCGTGGGCGTGGTGTTTGGGCGACATCTGGAACTGGTTCATCAGATGCGGTTGACGAATCTCCATCACTCGCTGCTGAGTGTAATTAAGAATCTCCCTCAAGCGGTGCGCATTCCATGCCGTAAACAGCAGCGAGCGGTTTGGAGTAATCACCCGTATCGTGCTATCTAAAAGCCGGGAACTGAAGTCCATCTCGGCGATCATGTCAAAACGTATATCTTCCAGGGTCAGGAACATTGGCTTGCGGTCTACCAGCAGCAAGCGCAAATTCGTCACACACAAAAGGGCGAAACCGCCCTCGTACCGGCCATTAGTGCAACCGGAAATAATTTCGTCTGGTAGTAAAATGTTTGCGAGTTCGCGTATTTCTGGGCGACCCCAGAAACGAAAATTACAGCCCACTCTCTTGAGCTGCTCCTCTACGTATTTGAGTGTTACCACCGTCACCTCCTTTACTTAGATTAGTCCCAAGCGGGGCTAGCATTATTAGAATAGCGTTTACGCTAACTGGCTGTCGGCAACAATCGTCACGCCGGGTGTGAGATTTTTGTCACAATGAGTGTGATCTGGCTAACATAAAAAAATATTATATCGTTTGCACTTTCCACCTCTTATGCGATAATAAAGTTATGTTGACGGACAACGGCCAATCCGCTGCACTCGTCAATCTGTTCCATCAGGGGACGAGACAAGTGTACGAAAAAGGTGAGTTTGTGATTCGCCCGGGCGGGCCGCCGCAGGGTGTTTTTTATATCTTGACGGGGCTGGTTAAGGCGTACGACATCACTAAATACGGTGAGGAGAACTTGCTTATTATCCGCAAGCCGGGCGAGGTGCTCGGGCTGACCTGGGCAATTACCGGTGAGGACCGCAGTATCATCTACTCTGCCCTGGCTCGTTCTGAGTTGCTCCAGATTAGCCGTGAAGAGTTTGTGAATTTTGTACGCACCAATCCGATGGCCGCCCTGCCGCTGATGGACATGTTGGTGGACATGTACAAACTACATTCCGAGCGCATTCTAAACCTCGAATACCGCACGGTGCGCGAGCGCCTGGTCTCTTTCCTGTTAACCACGGCCAAACGTTTCGGGCACCAGACGCCGGAGGGTTTAGTGCTCCGCGTGCCGCTGCGCCATCAGGACATCGCCAGCTCCATCAGTGCTACCCGTGAAACCACCGGGCGCGAATTGTCGGCATTGGAACGCCAGGGCTTGCTCAAAAGCTACCAGTCAATCATTACACTCAAAGACGTCAAAAAACTGCGCCGCTTCCTCGAATAAATAACCTGCATATGAAATGGTAACGCACCGCGATTCATTCGCTGCGCGTTACATCAAACCGGAGGGGATGAATCCTGAGCCGAAGGCGAGGCTAAAGAAGGGGAAACCTTTTTGGGTTCCCCTTCTTTATTGTGCCTATTGCCAGTGAGAGACGACTTGCTCGATGGTCTTGATGACCAGGTCGTGTGACGGTACGTCCTGAGTGTCGTAATAGTGGTCGGTATTTATGTAGTCTTCGACGACGCTTAAACAAAAGATATCGTCGCCAAGAATGTGCATACGGTCAACGGCGACAACGCTAGCTAAAGGCGTAGCAACAATCAATTTATTAATGTGGATCGGCTTTAAGAACTCAGCGGCGACGTCCAGTGAGAATCCGTTACTAAGGCCGTCGGTCACCAGAATTATGTTATGGTCGCGCAGCAAGTTACGGCGAATCAAGCCCTCTTTACCCAACAGCTGGTGCATCTCGTGGATTTTCTCCAGCTTTTCCTGCTCGATGTAGCTGTGGTATTCACTCATGAAGTCCTCGAGCTGACCCGGCGAATATGCACTGTTATAGCTGACCGTACCGTCCTGGGTAATACCGGCCAGCGGGTTCTCCTCGCGCGGGAGGGCAATCGTATCGGTCAAAAGCATGGTCAGGGCGCAGCCCAATTCCAGGGCGATCTGGGCGCCCACCATTACCCCGCCGTCACTTAAGCCCACCACAGTGCATTGCGTACCTTTGTATTTTGGGCTGATTAGTTTGGCCAGTTTTTGACCGGCTTCGACCCGGCTTTTGAAGTACATATCTGAAGTCTATCAGACTTTTAATAATTTGTAGAAGCGCTCAAGGTTACCTTTGGCACCGGCGATTTGCGAGTCAGCCTTGTCGACGACCACAAAATACTGGCGCGCCCAAGCCTCAAAATCTTTTAGAATGTCCCGGCGCATGCGGTCGTTTTTGATGACGCCTTTGTGCTTGAAATTGCCGGTCGCGGCTTCAAACTGCGGCTTGACCATGGCAACGATTTCGGTTCGCTTGGTCGACAGTTTGGCGACGTGCGGCAGGATCTCGCGTAAGCTTATGAACGACACGTCGATGACCACAATGTCCGGCTTGTCGGAGAGTTCGCGCATGTCGCGGATGTCGGTTTGCTCGTGCAGTTCGATTTTGGGATGACCGAGCAGGCTGTGATGTAACTGGTTAGTGCCCACTTCTACGGCGATGACTTTACGGGCGCCGTGCTGCAAGGCATAGTCGGTGAAACCGCCAGTGGAACTGCCAACGTCGAGCATTACCTTGCCGGCGAAGTCGAGGTGCAGCGTTTCGCTGACCGAAGCCAGTTTGAGCCCCGCCCGGCTGACGTATTGCTCCTTGGCTTGCAGCTCCAGCTGCTGAGTACCGTTAACGAAAAAGCCCGGCTTGGTGACGGCGCGGCCGTCGACAAACACCTTGCCCAAGCGTATCCAACTTTCAGCCTGCGAGCGGGTGGCCGTAATCCCCTCCTCTACCAGCGCTTGGTCTAATCGGCGTTTGATCATTTACTTAAGAAATTATGTACTTGTTTGGCAGCATCTGCAAGCTGACTCCAGGAACTATTGTTGCTCATAATCACCAGCACATACGTGCCTTTCGGCCCGTACACAATGCCGGCATCATGGAAGAGGCCATTCAAAAAGCCGACTTTGTCAGCCACGGGAACACCCGTGCCAGCTGGAATGCCATCGCGATACTGCTGTCTCTTCATGTAGCCTAAGAGTTGTTGGGTGTCACTGGCATTCAGGAGCGTACCATTCTGCAGCTTGGTGAGGTACAAGGCGAGGTCGTTGGCTGTGGTGATGTTGTCGAAGTACTTTACCTGCGTATTGTGCAGTCCGATCCTATCCATCATATCGTCGACCGCCTGCCAGCCAATCCTATCGCCAAACGCGTAAGTGCAGTCGTTGTTGGAATGGACAATCATCAATTCAAAGCATGCCTTAGCGTCATTACCCCCAAAAATCTGGTCGGACCAGCTCATCGCACCGCTGTTAATCTGTTGGAAGATGGCGTAGGCAATGAATAGTTTATAGGTACTGGCAGCTTCGAACGCTTTGTCGCCGTTGGCATTAGCCGCCGGGCCGCCGGGCGCGACTACGGCAATCGCGTAATCGCCTTTGGCTTTGACGATGCTGTCCAGCAAATTTTTTAATTCGGCGCTGGAGATCGCCGGTTGTGCGTTAGGCTCACTTTGGACCGCAGGATTTTTAGCTCCCAAGGGCAGTGAGTTAGTCGCAGACTTGCTAGAGCCCGCGCTGTTGGCGGTATCTGTGTGAGCGGTGCGGCCGTGCAGCCAAAAAATCAACACAGCGGCAAGGACGGCCGCCATCGCCACCGTTTTCACGTTCAAAACAGTTTTGCGAGACCGGCGCCGCGGTGCGGAATCCGGGCGCTGCGGGCGTCGGACTGGCATGATTGGTCGGTTCATAATATACCTCGCCTACCCTTTAAGTATAGCCTACGGGGAGGAGTATTATTCCTTCACGCGCTCGCGGTAGGCGCCTGTGGCGGTGTCGACCGAAATGAGGTCGCCAGTCTTCACAAAAGCCGGCACGCGGATGGTAATGCCTGTCTCGAGCGTGGCATCCTTGGTAACGGCGTTAGCAGTGTCGCCCTTCACTACACTCTCGGCGTAGGTGACTCTTAGCGGCACATTCTTGGGAAGCTCAACGTTAATCGGGCGGCCGTCGAAGAATTGCAGCTGCAGGGTGTCGCCCTCCTTAATATAGCCGGCGCCGTCGCCTACCAGGTCGGCGGGCACTTCGAATTGCTCGAATGTGTCACCGTTCATGAAGTAGAAGGTGTTGCCGTCGCTGTAGAGGTACTGCACGCTCTGGTTGCTAACGTCGGCGCTGTCGATTTGCTCGTTGCCCTTAAAGGTCTTCTCTAGTACCTTGCCGTCGATGAGGCTCTTGATGCGGACGTTCACAATTGAACCGCCGCGGCCCATCACTTTCTGGCCGTACTCCACCACGCGGTAAGGCGTGCCTTCCAGCGCAAAAATGGTGCCTTTCTTCAGATCAGTAATGCTTAATGCCATGATTCACTCCTATAACACTGCTTTAAGTTGCTGGAGCAGGGCCGACAGTTGAGCCACGTCAGCCGCGCCCAGCAAGTTGTACTCACTTAGCTTGAGGATGGTTGCCTGCGCCGCATCAACGCGTTCGGCTACCTCTTTGGCCACACGCTCCTGAGAGATGCGGGTATCGGCCAAACTGTAGTCGCGCATGTCGAGACGCAGGTCGGCCGCCTGGTTTTTCAGAAGAGTTGTTGCCTCGCGCTGTTCACGCGGTAAATCATCGAGGTCCAGGTTACTAACGAACCTGGCGACAAACCCCGCGATATCTTTGGCCAGCGCAAACGGCGACCCCTCTGCCATAGCGGCTCCCCAAGTAACTAGTTGTTAGCGACAAACGGCAGCAGGCCGATGTGGCGTGCGCGCTTGATTGCAGTAGCCAGACGGCGCTGCTGGCTCTCGGTCAGACCGCTCTTCTTGCGAGTCTCGATCTGTCCATAGACGTTGATGTAGCGCTGCAAGGTCTTCACGTCCTTGTAGTCGAAAAACGGAACGTCAGTCCGGTGTTTAAAAATCTTTGCCATAAAATCCTCGATTATTCGCGAGCCGGGCGCGAGCCACGTGCTTTGCAAGAGAGTCTCCCTTTAGTGGAGCCGGAGCATCAATCTTTTGAGACCCTAGGCTCAAAAGTTGCTGCACCGCGCGTGAACGCTCTCTTGCTAAGCGCGGGGCGGAAGCCCGGACTTATTAATTACTATTGTTAAAAAGGTATGTCGTCGAGGTTAATCGGTTCGTCGCCGATGTCTTCGACAACATCATCTTGCTTCTTTGATGAGCTGCTGCTGGAGCTGCCGCCAGGTGCCGGAGCACCCGAGCGCTCACCCGCACCGCCGCCAACGAAGTTAAAGTCTTCGACAATTACTTCAATTCGGCTGCGCTTCTGGCCGCTCTCTTTGTCGTCCCAGCTGCGCTGCTCTAGGCGTCCGCTAACCAACAGCGGCCGGCCCTTCTGCACATACTGGGCGATAATCTCACCAGTCTTACCCCAGGCCACACAGTCGATGTAGCTCACAGCATCGTGCTGTTCGCCGTCGGCGCCGCGCCAGCTACGGCTGATCGCCAAGCTAAAACTTGCAACACTCTGGCCACTAGGCAGATTGCGCACTTCTGGGTCGCGCGTCAGGTTACCCATCAAGATAACTTTGTTAAATCCCTTTGCCATATCCCTTACCCTCACTCCTACTTCT
>DATJJV010000007.1:0-22490 GCA_035491975.1 Pristimantibacillus sp.
GCATTCATCCTGCACGCGGCGTTGCTCCATCAGACTTTCGTCCATTGTGGAAAATTCCCTACTGCTGCCTCCCGTAGGAGTCTGGGCCGTTCTCAGTCCCAGTCTGGCTGATCATCCTCTCAGACCAGCTAATGATCATCGCCTTGGTAAGCCATTACCTCACCAACAAGCTAATCATACGCAGGCCGTTCCCAAAGCGCCCGAGGGCTTTAATCCTTAGATCATATGCGGCATTAGCCACCCTTTCGGGCAGTTATTCCTCACTTCGGGGTACGTTCCTACGCGTTACTCAGCCGTCCGCCGCTCGAGTACCCCCGAAGGGGCCTTTCCGCTCGACTTGCATGTATTAGGCACGCCGCCAGCGTTCATCCTGAGCCAGGATCAAACTCTCCAAAAAAGAATCTGTTCATGGTCAGTCAGAAAATCTGACTTAATATTTACAGTTCAAGTGAACTGACGTTGATTTGCACTATTCAATTTTTAACGTTCGTTTTCAGAGACACTTAAAACAAGACCTCGAAAACACTCGTACCATAATAAGCTGAACGACCTCTATATGTCAAGATAATTTTAGCAATGTTAGTGGTACTAATTACATCACCCGCTCATTTGCGACCCGCCTCAAGAAACTCTCCGCCCTCCCCCCTTTTATGCTATGCTGCTTATGAATAACGGCGGGCTTATGACCAGTACCATCCTACAGACCACCAAACGAAGCGCGGCCGCAGTTGTAGTAGGCCTAGCGTGTGCAATTACGCTAACGGCTGGAGCAAAGGCCGCCACTCAAGTCAGTGGTGCGATCGCACAAGGCTTCAAGGCCGATTCGGCCAACGGTGAGATTGTACCCGGCTCACTAGTAAGCGCTAAAGCTGGTGATCCGCATGGCGTCCAACTGGCTACCAACGATCCCTCAAGCCACCTCATCGGAGTAGCGGACAAAAACCCGCTCGTGGTCATTTCTACCAGCGAAAAAGAAGTTCAGGTAGTCATAGGCGGCACGACCAACGTCTTAGTCAGCGACATAAACGGTACAGTCCGTGCTGGCGACAAGATAGCGGCTTCACCCATTAACGGCGTTGGTATGAAAGCCACAACCGACAGCCAGGTCATCGGCATGGCCCAAACCGACTTTGACAGCAGTAAAGCTGACACTCAAACCGTCACTGATAAAAAAGGCAAAAACCACACCGTGCGCATCGGCTACTTGCCCTTGCAAGTCGGTATTGCCCTCTACCGTGCTCCGAGCAGCGATTTCGTTCCGCCGTTCATCCAGAACATCGCCAACAGCGTTGCCGGACGGCCGGTTTCGCTTATTCGTCTGCTAGTGTGCAGCGTCCTGTTACTCATTGGGCTGGTTACGGCCGTCGTACTTGTCTACGGGGCCGTCCGTTCGGCCATGACATCGCTCGGGCGCAACCCCTTGGCAGCCGGTGCAATCCGTAAAAGCATGTATCAGATTGTTGGGGTCGCGCTAACAGTTCTGGGCTGCTCGCTAGTCGCCTGCTACGTTATTTTGTCCGTATAAATCATGTATACACCAGACTGCGCTTGATTGTCTTAAGCGTAATAGAGGTGTACACTTGTAGAGAAAAATAAAACAAATAAAGACAGATATGGAAAACGAGCGTCCGCTACCAACAGCTCAGCCCCGACCCGGACAAGATATTTTTGCTCCCTATTCTGCTGGAACCGATACTTCTGCCCTGGAGCAGCCGGCGCAGCCCTTTACACAAGATTTCGTAGTGGCACAAGAGCGTCCGGGAAGCCGCAGCCGTTTGCGCTGGGTGCTTCTGGCCAGCGGGAGTCTCGTGCTTTTGGGAGTAATCTTTACTGTCATTCATCGCAGCGCCAGTTCTGCGGGAGTGCTGGCCGGAAACTTCGATAACATCCAACTCTCTCTGGATAAATTCAGCCGCGCGACTCCGGTGGACAACACTGTCGAAAGCCTGAAGGTCAACGGCCAACTACAGGTGGACGGATCAGTTATCCTGACACCGACTTCGCAACCCAATGATCCCCTGTCTGGGCAGCTGTATTATGATAAGGATTCAAAGCATCTCGCTTATTACGACGGCCAACAATTTGTTGATGTCGGCAATGGCACAACAAACATCACCAATGTCCTGAGCGGCGCCGGCAACGGCGTACAGCTGCAAAGCACTTCGCCTGGCACTCAACAAAATGGCAACCTAAATATATCTGGCGTCGCCAAGGTTGGATCGCTCAAAACTACAGTGATCAATAGCGACGGCGGCACGCTGTACGTAAACCCCGTCGGGGCTACAGCCCAGCAGACTATCGCTACGGGGACACCGGCCACTACCGGGCTATCGGACATAGGGTCTAGCTCGGCCCCTGGCCCGGGTTGGGCGAATGACCTCAGTGCCACAAAAGTAACTATGGGCAACGTTGGGGGCACGGCTGTTTCTATATCGGTCTATTACGCTGGCGGCTCGAGCTCCAACCACGTTCAACTTGGCCTGTATGATGACGACGGCGACATACCCAGTAAGCCGGGCAGCCTACTGGCGACAAGCGCTGTCGGCAATCTCGTCCCGAATGGCTGGACTACACTCACGATCTCGAGCGTCAACTTAACCGCCAACACCACCTACTGGTTAGCTGTAAACACCGACGATAACACCGTTGGGCGTGCCTTCAATGGAGGGAACAAATCTTCATGCTTTATCACTTCTTCATTCGGGTTTATGCCCGACCCATTTTCGCCATTCGGTTGTTTCTACGATAACTCGGTCTATTCGATCTACCTAAATTACTTAGCTGGCGCCGGTGTATCCGGCAGCTTAAGTCAGGCACAAATGGTTGTTGGGCCAACCGGCCAAGTGCTGTTTCAGAACACCAACGACTCCACCACCGCCCTACAGGTACAAAACGCCGCAGGCACCAGCACGGTCTTGAACATCGACACCCTGAATGGACGAATCGGCATAGGCAAAACCACACCGGCATATAAGCTCGACATTGCGGCAGGCGATATCAACCTCTCTAACGGCAAATCACTTCGTTTCGGCGGCTTGCCGGTGATATCCGTCAATAGCGCCGGCACCACGACATCAATTACAAACTTCCAGCCAAGCGGTAAGATCTCGACGCAAGCCCAGAGCTTCGTGGTGCAGGATGCCAATGCCAGCAACGTACTACTGGTGGCCGATACCTCGGCTATGACTCTGACCGTAAGCGGCAGCCCCACAACATTCTCAAAGCTCATATTGGATAACGCTCACTTCGCTTCCACGCAAAACACACCACCGACAGCTGGCACACCTGCAAACTGCGGCACAACACCGACGGCGGCCATCACTGCCGGCTCGACCGATACGGCAGGCTCGTTCACGATTACTACCGGCACTGGCGGCACATCCTCTACCTGCGACACCGTGGTCACCTTCAATAAAGCTTACGGATCGGCGCCAAAATCAATTATTGTGGTCGGTAAAACTGACGCAGCCTCCGCACTCCGGCAGGTATATGTTTCGTCAGAAACAACGACCGATTTCACCGTTCAATTCGCCACGAGCGCCGGTGGCGCCAATACCACGACATACAGCTTCAGTTATTGGGTTATAGAGTAGTAATAAACTCTACGCCACGACTTCGCTATTCGACTCGGGCACGGTCTCTTCTTCGTCTTCTTCGGATTCTTCGGCCTTGTCGACTAAGGTTAGGGATACCACTTCGTCACCGTCATTCAGGCGCATAATGCGCACACCTTGGGTGGCGCGGCCGAGCAACGGAATATCCTTGAGGCCCAGGCGAATGGTCTGGCCCAGGCTGGAAACGATGATAACCTCTTGGGTCTCTTCTCCGCTGAGTGTCTTCACACCGATCAAATCGCCGGTCTTAGAATTAACGATAGCCGAACGGATACCAACACCGCCGCGAGCATGCGCCGTAAACTGCGCCACTTTGGTGCGTTTACCGTACCCATACTTACTAATCACAAAGATACTGGAACCTTCTTCAACAATATCCATGCCGATCACCCGGTCACCGCTGCGCAAGCGGATTCCGCGAACGCCTCGCGAGACACGGCCCATCGGCCGGGCGTCTTTTTCATGGAAGCGGATTGCCTGGCCCTGGGAAGTCGAGATAACTACCTCGTTATCACCGGTGGTCATGCGAATCCACTTGAGCTCGTCACCCTCGTCCAGGTTGATCGCGATCAAACCGCTGCTGCGGACGTTCTGGTATTGCTCAAACGGCGTCTTCTTAACTACACCGTGCGTGGTGCACATCATCAGGTTGCCAGTCTTCTCGGTCTTATTAACATTAATGACCGCGCTGACCATTTCTTCCGGCTGCAGCTGCAGCAGGTTGACGATAGCCACACCCTTGGCGTTCAGAGAGGCCGCAGGAACCTCGTAGGTCTTCAGACGGAATACGCGCCCCTTGTTGGTGAAAAACAGCAGGAAATCGTGCGTGCTGGCGTTAACGACGTGTTCAATAACATCCTCTTCGCGGGTAGTCATACCACGGCGGCCCTTACCGCCCCGGCCCTGCTTCTTGTACTCGGCCAGCGAGCTGCGCTTGATATAGTTGGCGCTGGTCAGCGTGACCGCAACTTGTTCATCCGGTACCAGATCCTCGTCACTCATCTTGTCGAGTTCTTGTGGGACCACCTTGGTGCGGCGTTCATCTCCATACTGCTTCTTGAGTTGGACCAGTTCATCCTTAACAATCTTCAGGATCTTCTTTTCGTCGGCTAGAATAGCTTCGAGTTCGGCAATCAACTTGATGAGCTCGTTTAACTCGTCTTCGATCTTCTTGCGCTCCAAACCGGCCAACGTGCGAAGTTGCATAGCCAAAATAGCCTTGGCCTGGATTTCGCTCAGGCCAAACTTCTTCATCAGGTTTTCTTGAGCTTCGTCGGTAGTTTCACTGGCGCGAATAGTGCTTATGACCTCGTCAATGTGGTCCAATGCGATCTTGAGGCCCTCTAAGACGTGTGCGCGCTCTTTAGCCTTACGCAACTCATATTCGGTCCGGCGACGGACAACAATCTGCCGGTGCTTGATGTGCTCCTGAATAATGTCCTGTAAGCCCAACACACGCGGCTGAATGCCGTCGATTAGGGCCATCATATTGTAGTGGAACGCCGTCTGGAGCGGAGTCAGCTTGTACAGCTGATTCAACAACTTCTTGGGATATGCATCTTTCTTAAGGTCGATTACGATGCGGACATTACCGCGAGCACTTTCATCGCGGATGTCAGAAATACCAAGAATCTTCTTCTCTTTTACTAGGTCTGCGATCTTAATAACCAGACTCTCTTTATTCAAGGCGTACGGGATCTCGGTGATGATAATCTGGTGGCGGCCCTTCTTATTCTCGGCAATCTCGGCCACACCACGGACAACGACACCTCCTCTACCGGTCGCATAAGCGGTACGGATGGAGTCCTTGCCGTATACAATACCGCCGGTTGGAAAGTCTGGGCCTTTAAGATACTGCAGGAGGTCATCCAAAACAGCGTCAGGGTGGTCAATCTGATGTACAGTGGCATCAATGACTTCGCCCAAGTTGTGCGGCGGGATGTTCGTAGCCATACCAACGGCAATACCGAGCTGACCATTTAGCAACAGGTTCGGAAGCTTGGCTGGCAAGACAGACGGTTCTTGCAGACGGCCATCGTAGTTGTCGCGGAAATCGACCGTCTCCTTGTCGATATCACCCAATAGCTCCTCGGCCAGCCGAGCCATCTTAGCCTCGGTGTAACGCATGGCAGCCGGCGGGTCGCCGTCCATCGAACCGAAGTTGCCCTGTCCGTTGACCAACATATAACGCATTGACCAAGGTTGTGCCATACGAACCATCGAGTCATAAATAGCAACGTCACCATGGGGGTGGTAGTCACCCATCACCGCACCCACGACCGTGGCGCTCTTGCGATGCTTGGAGCTGGCGCGCAAACCGTCGCGGTTCATCGTAAACAGAATGCGGCGGTGGACCGGTTTCATACCGTCGCGCACATCAGGCAGGGCGCGGTCAATAATCACGCTCATGGAGTAACGCAAGTAGCTGTCCTCCATGACTGTTTCGACGGTGCGGCGCTCAACCACACGTGAATGGTTCTGGTCCTCTAGAATTTCACCTTCAAGCGGTGCCTGCGGTTCGACGCGCATCGCTTCGTCATCTTGCTGTGGTTGGGGTTGAGTCTGGTCGTCCATCTAGATATCCAAGTCCTTCACAAATTTTGCATGCGTAGTAATGAAGTTTTTGCGCAGCTCTACTTCGGTGCCCATCAATTTGTTAAAGATAGCGTCGGCCTTTTCGGCGTCCTCCACCTTAACTTGCACCAGCACGCGCTTTTCCGGGTTCATAGTCGTTTCGTACAGCTGCTCGGCATCCATTTCGCCAAGACCCTTGTAACGCTTCTGCTCAATAAAGCCAGCCTGCCTAAAACGCTCTTCTTCGCCGTTAACCTTGACGCCTTCTTTCTTGCGATCGGCAATTTTTGCGTCAAGCACGGTCTCAAGTTCGCTCTCGTCATAGATAAACTCGCTCGACTTGCGGCCAGGCTTAACCAGCTCGAAAAGCGGCGGTTTGGCCAAATAGACGTGGCCGCCGTCGACAACCGGCTTCATGAAGCGGAAGAAGAAAGTGAGCAGCAACGTGCTGATGTGCGAGCCGTCGACATCGGCATCGGTCATAATAATAATCCGATCGTAGCGCAAGCCGCCGACGTCGAAAGAATCTTCGATCCCAACACCCAGCGCCTTAATCAGGCTCAGGATTTCATTGTTGGCCAGCATCTTGTCCAAGCGGGCACGCTCGACGTTCAGGACCTTACCGCGCAGCGGCAAAATGGCCTGAGTCTTGCTATCGCGGCCGCTCTTGGCTGAACCGCCGGCTGAGTCACCCTCTACTAGATAGATCTCAGACGTTGATGGGTCCTTACTGGAACAGTCCGCCAGCTTGCCGGGCATACTGGCACCGTCGAGTACACCTTTTCGGATGATATTTTCGCGAGCGGCGCGGGCGGCCTTGCGGGCGCGGGCGGCCAGCAAGACCTTACCGACAATCTTACGGGCAACGGCAGGGTGCTCTTCCAGGTAATAAGCGAAGTATTCGGCCATAACCTGATCGACATAACCGCGGACCTCAGGGTTGCCCAGCTTGTTCTTGGTCTGGCCTTCGAACTGCGGGTCGGGAAGTTTCACCAAGATAACGGCGGTAAGGCCCTCACGGCAGTCCTCGCCGGTCAGGTTCTCCTCTTTTTCTTTGAGCAAGCCGTTCTTGCGCGAGTAGTCGTTAATGACACGCGTCAAGGCCGTTCGGAAACCGGTAAGATGAGTACCGCCGTCGGGGTTAAAGACGTTGTTTGCGAACTGCTTAATGGTCTCGTTAAAAGTCTCGGTGTACTGAGCGGCGATCTCAATCTGAACGTTCTCCAGCACCTTGTCGACATAGAAGACATCATCGTCTACAACATCCTTGCCATGGTTGAGGTGCTTAACATAGGATTGTATACCACCCTCAAAATAAAAACTGTACCGTTTCCCATTCGTCTGGTCTTCAATTGAAGTCCTGACGCCTTTTGTGAGATACGCCTGATGGCGTAGACGATCCAAGATAGTGTCGTAGGAGAACTTGATCGATTCAAAAATAGTGTCGTCCGGGTAGAAAGTAATGTTAGTGCCGGTCTGGTCGGTTTTGCCAACAACCTGGAGGTCAGTTTTGGGAGCACCGCGCTCGTACTCTTGGCGATGGAGTTTGCCGTCACGATGCACTTCGACCACCAATTTAGTCGAAAGAGCGTTCACGACGCTCACACCCACGCCGTGTAGACCGCCGGATACCTTGTAGCCGCCGGAGCCAAACTTGCCGCCGGCGTGCAGTACTGTCAGCACGGTTTCGACCGTGCTCTTCCCTGTTTTGGGGTGAATGTCAGTCGGAATGCCGCGCCCGTTGTCCCAAACGCTCACGCCGCCATCGGCGAGCATGGTTACACGGACTTCGCTGGCGTAGCCGGCCAAAGCCTCGTCAATACCGTTGTCGACGATCTCCCATACCAAATGGTGCAGACCCTCTATGCCGGTACCACCAATGTACATGCCCGGCCGTTTGCGGACCGGCTCGAGACCCTCTAAGACTTGAATTTGATCAGCAGAATAGGTGCTTGTTTTTGCCACTTCAAATAACCTTCCCCACGAATGATATTTAGGTAGTTAGGTGTTCCCCACTTACATAATAGTATAGAACAGATACGGCCCGGTTGCAACCGGCGAACAGCTTCTAGGCGCCTGGTTTGAGGTTGCCATCCCTATCAATATATATGGTGTGTTCGTCACCGGTCTTGGCCGGGAGAGGAGCGTCGTTGGCGGGCTGTGGCTGTGGTACCGCTTGCGGTGTGGGCTGTGGCGTGGGTTGAGACACAAACGCTTCCGGAACCGGAGCCGGCTGTGCGGCGGTAGGCGGCGGTAAAGGCCCCTGTGTTGCCGGAGCGGTCTGGGGCTGAGCTGGCTGCTTAGACCAAGGCGAGGGCCGCATATTTAGCGGGCCCTTGCGCTTCACCATCCACTCGTCCAGGAAAGTGCCTGGCGCCGATGGAGCTTTGGGGGGCTGGATGTTAGGCTGCCCAGCAGGCGTACCAAAGGCTCCGGCACTCGGGCCACCGTACGGCGCAGGGCCGGTTGCACCGCCGGGCTGCGCGCCAAAAGCGCCGGGCGCACCATACGGGCTTGCTGGCGGCGTTTTGGTGGCTAGACGCTCGAAAATTTCTTTCTCGACCATCGCCTTAGGACGGCCGTACTTGGCAGCAGACAGCTGCTTGAGAGCGTTTGCCAACTGCTCGTTCGTCGAGCCCAAAGGCGGCAAAGTGGCCATGCTGAACGGCTGAGTAGGCACGCCGCCGATAAGTGTCCTAACAACGGTATTGTGATTAGGTATACGCAACAGGTCGCTGGCGTCAAAAGCCGGGCGCATACGCTTGGCTAGCGCTTCGGCATCCTCGTCCTGCCCCACCCTAAACGACACGATGGTGCCGACGTTGCCGAAGACCGCATCACGTATCTCCTCGGTTAGCTGGGTAGTAAACTGGTTAGCGACAATCAGGTTTAAGTGGTACTTCCGAGCCTCGGACATAATCGTGGCGAATGAGTCAGTCGAGAAGTTCTGGAACTCGTCGACGTACAGGCAAAAATCCTGCCGTTTGTTTTCGTCTTTAATATTAGCCCGGCTCATGGCTGCTGCCTGGAATTTCATGACAAAAATCATACCCAGGAGTTGGGTGTTTAGCTGACCGGTCCGACCCTTGCTCAGGTTGACCAGCAGGATTTTCTTATTGTCCATGATGTCGCGCAGATCGAAGGCGCTCTTGGTCTGGCCGATGATGTTGCGCATCATCTCGTTCGACAAGAAGGCGCCAAACTTACTCACAAACCAGCTGACGACTTCACCGAACTCGTTAGAACGCTGCGACTGCGGCATTTCCTTTTGCCAGAATTCTATGACATTTTGGTCGGTCACATATTGCAGCTTTTGTTTGACAAACTGCGGGTCGCGGAACAACTTCGGGATGTCGACGAATGTGCCGCCGTTTGGATCGGCCATGACAGTCAAGGCTGCGTTCCGGAACAAATGCTCATAGCGAGGGCCCATAATACCCTGGTGCTGCGGGTCGTACAATTTATATAGCATGTTCAAGACTTCCTGGATGAGGAAGTCTTTTTGGTCCGGCGTCTGGTATTCGAATAGGTTCAAGCCCATAGGGTAGTCCATATCGGCCGGGCAGAAATAGATAACATCTTCGGTTCGCTCGCGCGGCACCATCGACAGCAAGCGCTCGGCTGTGTCGCCATGCGGGTCGACAAAAGCGAAACCGTCGCCGTTTAGCATGTCTTGGTATGCCAAATCCTCGAGGAAGGTAGACTTACCTGTGCCGGTCTGTCCTACGACATACATGTGCCGCTGCCGGTCGTGCAAAGCCAAGCGAATCGGTTTTTTGACACCCCGGAAAACGTTGTACCCCATCAGCAAACCCTGCTCGGGGACATTGCGCGGGCCGTCCACCTGCTTCGACTCCTGCCGCTCCAGCTGCGAAGTTGGGATACTGCGCTGGTCCGGGAAGTGGAAAATTGTCGACAGCTCCACGGAGTTCAGGATGTTCCCCTTCTTTTTCTGCGGGAAAATCCTCAATATATAAGACGTCACGAAGTCGTCGATACTCTTGGCCGGCGCAAACTTAAAGCCATTCTTGCCAGGGGCGTCGAAAAGCGAAAAAGCGGCCACAACATTGCTAAGCAAGGCCTGGGCGCGCTGACTGACGTTCGATGAAGCAACCACCCTAATCAGTACCTCGTAGCCCGGATGGCGGGTCTTATCGTCAATCGCATCCAAAGTAGCCTGTTCCAGGCTGGACAGTTCCGGCTTACTGCTGGAGCCGCCCGAATCGCCTTTCTTGGCTTCCGGCGGCTTTACGAAAGCAACGGCCACGTCGCGAGTCAAACCGAGCAGTTTCTCGCCGCCCTTCTTGCTGTCGCCTCCCTTGCGCTTGTTGCTGGCAACCGCCGAGGCCTCTTTGCGCCACGAAGGGTCAGCTGGCCGCATCAATATCTGAATACCGACACCGTCCTCTTTGTCGAGCGTCGATAATGCATTGAGCAACGCCTGCATGGCATCGCGCTTCAAGTCCTGATAGGTGGCGATGGGATATGCAAAGTTCTCTTTCAACTCCAACTCGCCGCCGGCTGTTCCGCTACTCTTGCCGACCGAGTTAAATATATTGTGGTCAGGCACCTCCTCAAGTCTGGCGGAAGGATAGGCGCTGACCACCGCCTGCTTAACCACCTCTATCAGTGCTAAAGGTACGGCGGCATAAAAATGTACGAAGCCCTTGGCGGCAACAATCTCGAAGCCGAAATGACGCTGACCATATATACGGGTTTTGAAACCGCTCTTCTGGATCGTACTGGAAATAATGTTGTAGATGACTTGAGCCTTCGAGATGTTCTCATCAATCAGATCACGGACGTCCCGGCCGGCGCCCTCAGTGTCTTCACTAGGAGGCGGCAGGTGGATGAGTAACGGGATCATTTTCAAACCGCGCTCGACATTCTTTTGTTCGCGCATTCGCGCCCGGGCCTGCAGGAACATAATCGGCGCAATGATAAGCGCGATCAACAACAGTGAGGCCAGTACGATAAATAAGAATGTCATTATGCGTGGCCTTCGCCGGCCTTAGTATCCCTATTGTGGCGGTTCTTTAGATATTCCGCCTTAAATTTGCTGAGCTCCTGGCTCTGGGCGAACGGATCGCCTTTGGTCTTCTCGACTATTTCCCTAGCCCTATCGACCCACTCCCGGTCGATGTCATCATCGCTGCCGGCCGGCGCCGACTGCGTCATTGGTGTCATGCCAGGTGCCGGCGCAGCTCCGGGAGCTGCCTGAACATCGGGCTCGCCACCCGCAACGATTGGTTGGGGCAAACCCATAGCTTGTGGCTGATCAGAATTACTGTCCATATCTCCTTGCCATTATATCAATTCGGCGGTCGTTTAACCACTGTCAACTGCCGGGCTATATAGAGGTTTGCGCCCCAAGCCTGGACGCGTAAAAGTACGCGATCGCGAAGAGCGCAAAAATCGCCAACGTATCGCGCAGGGTAAGTTGGCCGAGCGATTTCAAAAGCAACAACAAAACCGGCATTGCCGCGCCAATCATCCCCGCCCTCAGCCGGCCGGATCTAGATAAACCGTACAAGCCAAAAATCAGCGATATCAGCACGGCTAAGATCACAAATAATAGTACAAAGGGAGCAACGAGTACTACCGACGGCAAACTCTGCGGATCGGTAGTTAACAGGATAAGTAGCAATATAATGCTAGAGGCTATACAGATTCGAAATTTAGGGCTTCTGGTCATTAAAGGTCCCTGATGTAAAAACTGCGGGACAACCCCCGCAGTATGATCTCTTCTAGGAGCCTAGGGTAGTAAATGCGCTCTTTGTAAAAAATATTTAGCGCTTACTACCCTTCGGCTTTGACTGACCGCTCTTGCAACCTTTAGGGCCGCGAAGAGCGATGAATGTTTGAATTGTAAGTTTTTGTTTTTGACTTACTAGCTAGAAGCATACTACGAAGCGCCCTGAAAGTCAAGATGCTCATGCTCTTTCCGGGTCAAATTCGTCATGCGCGGGCGGGCGAAATTTATGGCTGCTAAAAGTTATGCACAGGTTTCCAAAAATCTAACCATAATTGTTATTGACAGCCATAAACCTAATTTATAAGATACGTATAGCACTTGAATAAAAAAAGTGCTCAAAAACAAAAACGACCTAGAAACAACGGCTTCTCGCAAGCCGTTGTTCCATGAAAAGCCAAACTAACACCTTAAAGTGCCAAAATCAAACAAAAACCCAGACCCGCCATTACAAAAATGGCGGGTCTTTACATTTCAGGCAACAAGTACGACTATAAAACGCGTGCCAAAACCCATTCAGACCGTCCTAAACATCGGCTCCGGCGGCATGCTTATCGACATTGAATGCCAGCTTTCTAATGGCCTGCCCGGCATCACTATTGTCGGCCTTGGCAGTAAGGCAATCGACGAATCGCGCGAACGCGTCCGCAGCGCGTTTGCCAGCAGCCAAATCGCAATGCCCCGCAAACGTATAACAATTAACTTAGCGCCCGCCGACATTCCAAAAGAAAGCACTAGTGCCGACCTGGCGATTGCCCTGGCTATTCTGCAGTCCGACGGCCAGGCTAAGTTCATGCCCGAAAAAGCCGCCGTTATTGGCGAACTGGGCCTCGACGGCAGTATACGGTCGGTCCGCGGCATCATCGGCAAGTTAATGGCCGGCCAAAAACTCGGCATAGAACGTTTTTTCATCCCTGAGACCAACCTTTCCCAAGCCCAGTTGATCCCCGGAATCAAATTAGTACCTATACAGTCGCTCCAGGTGTTGGCGCGTGGCATTAACCGCCTTACCGACCTGCCGGAGATTGACACTGGTGCTGGTTATGCCCTCCCGCCAGCGTCTGACGAGCCCCAGCACCTTATGTCTGAGGTTGTTGGGCAGTCCCTCGCCAAACGCGGCTTGGAAATTGCCGCTGCCGGCGGGCATAACGTACTGCTCAATGGGCCGCCCGGAACCGGCAAAAGCATGCTGGCGCGTGCCCTGCCCTCAATATTGCCGCCGCTAAACCGGGAAGAAATCCTGGAGATCACACAGATCCATAGCCTGGTACGCGGTGATTACGATGACTTAGTGACCGTCAGACCCTTCCGGGCGCCCCACCATAGCGCTAGCCACATAGCTATAGTCGGCGGCGGGACTAATCTACGACCCGGTGAAATCAGTCTTTCGCATCGAGGGGTCCTTTTCTTCGATGAATTCCCCGAATTCGGGCGCAGCACACTAGAATCACTACGCCAACCCCTTGAAGATCGTCAAGTAACCGTCTCGAGGGCTAAAGATACGGCTATCTACCCGGCGAACTTCATCCTGGTTGCCACATCAAACCCTTGCCCCTGCGGATTTTATGGCACACCAAAGAATTGTATCTGCTCGGCCGCCGCCATCTTGAAGTACCGTCAACGGTTATCTGGACCTATACTGGACCGGATAGACATCTATTGCGACGTCGACGAAGTTGATCACGCCAAACTGTTAGCGCAGACAGAAAACGCCAACGATTACGGCATAAGGCAAAGAGTCGCCAAAGCCAGGGTCCGCCAGGCGGAACGCTATCAATCTTCTACCAAACTCAACGCCAGCATGACCAACAGCGACATTAAAACCAAAAGCCGTCTAAGCCAGGCCGCGCAGGAACTCCTAAACGACGCGGCCAAGGCGCTGGAGCTTTCGGCCCGGGCTTACATGAAAGTCATAAAAGTTGCCCGGACTATCGCCGATCTAGATGAATCCGACGATGTTACACCCGGTCACATTGGCGAAGCGCTGCAATATCGCAGCCAAACTTCAAGGGTTATTAGCTAACCGCTTATTGACCCCTGTTCTTAGGTCTGTTAAAATAAAGACCACCAACAATATAAAGGAGACATCCTTATCAGCAAGTTCACCCGCCTGAATCAGGACATTCGGGCGCCACAATTACGCGTGATAGACGATAGCGGCAATCAGCTTGGTATCCTATCCCGTAATGAAGCATTGCAAGCAGCTGCGGACAGAGGCTTGGACTTGGTAGAAATCTCCCCCGATGCCAACCCACCGGTTGTCAAAATCATCGACTGGGGCAAGTACAACTACCAACGCACCAAGCAAATGCAACGCAACAAACGCTCTGCTAAGGCGCTAGACCTCAAACAGATGCGGTTAGGACTCAAAATAAGTGAGCACGACCTGCAAGTCAAACTCCGCAAGGTAACTGACTTTTTGGAAGAAGGTCACAAGGTTAAGATAGTAATTATCTACCGTGGCCGCGAGCTTGCCCATAAAGATTTAGGTTTCAAACTTGCAGATAAGGTAATAAGCAACCTTGGTGAATCCGTCGTTGTAGATCAACAACCAGAATTTGCCGGGAAACAGCTTAATTTCGTCATAAGGAGCAACAACCATGCCAAAGCTAAAAACGCATAGCGGCACCAAGGACCGGGTTCGCCTCACTAAGAATGGTAAGGTCCGCGTACACCATTCACACGTCAGCCACTTCTTGCAGAAGAAGAGCGGCGCTCGCAAGCGCAACTTCGCTGCCCTAGAGACCCTCACGGGCGCGAACAGCAAGACCATTAAGCAGAAATTAGGAGCCTAACATGCGCGTAAAACGAGGGGTAACTTCCCACCACAAACACGCCAAAATCCGCAAGGCAACAAGCGGAATGACCCACTCTAACCGCGCTAGCATTAAGCGCGGTAAGCAAGCCATCACTAAGGGTCTGCAGTTTGCGACCCGCGACCGCCGGAACCGCAAGCGCACTTTCCGCGAGCTCTGGAACGCCCGGATTAACGCCGCTGCCCGCCTAAATGGCACCACTTACAGCAAGCTGATCGCCGGCCTGAAGGCCGCAAACATCACTTTGGACCGCAAGGTTATGAGCGAACTAGCCGTAAACGAGCCTAAGGCCTTTGAGGCCGTCGTAAAGAGTGCATCCAGCGCTAAATAAACGCAGGCTCCAGTGAACAATCAAAATACCCCGTCTAGGACGGGGTATTTTTTAGGCCAGATTATCCGTAAGCCGGGTTCTGTTTTATCTGATCATCTATCTAGTCTCAGCGTTGCCGCCAAGATCAAGCGGATTATTTTGATGAGCTGTGGCGGGGACCGCGAGCCGAAGCTCGATAGCTCATCACCTTGCAGCAGGCAGGGTTTACCTCTTTACGACGTCACCGTCATAAACTGTGGGCTCTTGCCCCACTCTTTTCACCCTTATCTCGATTACTCGAGACGGTATTGTTTCTGTGGCACTTTCCCTAGGGTCTCCCCCGGTTGCCGTTAGCAACTGCCATCCCCTTTGCTGCCCGGACTTTCCTCCTCGATTTTGGCCGAGGCGATCAGTCGATCATCTGGCATACTATTATTATATCACTTATGCCAAAAAGTTAAAGCTTTACAGCAAGCGGTTGACAAATACCCCTGAGGCTACGTAAATAGATACATGGTCGCGTTATGGGTTCTGACGGCAATCTTTCAATACTTCAATTTCACGCCTGCGGTAGAACTCTGGCACTGGTTCGGCGCGCACGCCATTCTAACTATCATATTGATGATTATTCTTGCCTAAGGCCTGCCCCTAGCGGCCGGTAGCTTCGTCCAACGCCTCATTGACAGCAGCATCAGCGATTTTGTTGAACTGTCGCGGCACGTGTGTGAACGTCACGTGCTCAAAGCTAGGCAGCAGATCTTTGATAGCTGCATGGATTGGCCACAAGTCACGGTTCTTGACCTTGAACGTGCCGAGCATCTGGTTGATCACCAGCAGACTATCCATGTACACATGCACGACTCGAATCCGCATGCGCGCAGCTTCCTCCAAACCGGATTTTAGGGCCTGGTATTCGGCTTGGTTGTTGGTCGTAATGCCCAAATATGTACCCTTTTTTACAACTACTTTGTCCTGCATATCTAGCAAGGCAAAGCCCAGCGCCGAAGGCCCAGGGTTCCCTCTTGATCCACCATCTGCAAACATCTTCATCTCTGTAATAATCGTTGATTTATTTTCATCATTAGGGCGCTGCTCGTCTTGATCGTTGTGAAAGGTAAAACGAATTATTTTAACCGGGGTGTCCAAATTTACGTTTTCGCCGTAATAGCTTTGGTAGGTTTTAAGCATTTCGTCGTGGCTGGCGAACGGCTCGTGGCCGTCGTAATCCTGCGGCTCAATGTCGCGCAAGCGCTTCTGGATAACCGAATCAATGTGCGCCGTACCAATTATTTTCCACGTTTCCGGCAGCTTCGGATCGACCTTATCGACCAGCTTCACGTCGTCATTGACGGTCAGATCTTTGTCATCAAAAAGCCTCCAGGTAGAAGTTTTCTCGCCCTTGGCTACAAGTCCTGCCAAGTGATGATCAAGCTTTAGAGATTTCATCTCTGGTAGTATACCATGGAGGTTCTTTGGCCCTGGTGCCTTGACCTTGAGCACAAAAAAACGACTCTTCATGAGTCGTATGTGGTCGGGGTGACAGGACTTGAACCTGCGACCTCACGGCCCCCAGCCGTACGCGCTAGCCAACTGCGCTACACCCCGATGCAAAATAGTATAGCGCACCCGAACCCTAAACTATACACAAATCTTGGGTGCTGGACGCCGGCGTGATTAAACCTGAAAGATGTCAGGTGGGTTCCCGCACATACAAGCCACAGCTCGTATAAATGTAAGGATCCCTAATGATTAGTATCAGATAATCATTTGCCGTCAGAGAGTTCCCTCTCTGTGTCCAGCAACTATATTATAGCGCCTCAGGGCAACAAATTCAGCACCATTTCGTTGATACGCAGTAGGATATCGCCAAAACCGCCAATCAAGATCAGCCCGAATATGACAAAAAAGCCGAAAGGCTCAATCATTTCCATCACTCGCCTGATTGATTCCGGAGCAAAGGCATAGAGCACTCTGGAGCCGTCCAGCGGCGGTATCGGTATGAAATTAAAGACAAACAGAGCCACGTTCAGGATAACAAAAGTACTGAGGACGTCACCGGTGAGCGAATTAAGCGGGAAAAGATGGAGCAGCAACGCGGCAACAATAGCGAGAGCCAGGTTCGACAGCGGGCCGGCTGCAGCCAGCATGGCAGCTCCGTATTCCTCGTACTTTACCCGCGCGGTATTGAAAGGCACTGGCTTGGCTGCCAGAATGGGCACGTGGAAAATAACCAACGTGATAACTGGCAGCGCCACGGTCATCAGCGGATCGATATGGCGCAGCGGATTTAGGCTGAGTCGTCCCTGTTCCCTTGCCGTCGCATCACCCAGTTTGTAGCCAGCCAAGGCATGAGAAAACTCGTGCACCGTCATCGAAACCAGCAATACAAAAATCAGAATGACGATATCGGTAAAGGAAAAGTCAGCGAACATCTATCTGTTAGTATAACAAAAATCCCCACGCTTTTATTGACTTAAGAAGTAAAAACAGCTAAAATAGAGCCCTGAACGTAGAAGGAATTTAAGCATGCGCGTATGTGACATTACCGGCAAAGGCAAGCAGTATGGCAGCAATGTCAGCTTCTCTCAGCGCCACACCAAGAAAGTCTGGGAGCCTAACCTCCAGAAGAAGACTATTGTTGTTGACGGCAAAAAGGTAACGCTGAAAATCAGCACCCAAGCCCTCCGCACCCTGAAGAAAAAGGGCTTGCTAACCCCTGCCAAATAACTCGGTCGGGATAAAAAAATAGCCCCTCTTGAGGGGCTATTTTTTTATGGTGATACTCTAAGATCTCTCGAGAACAAACAGCTGAGCCACCTCGCCCAGCTCGCTGCCCTTCAGTTTGAGTTTGCCGGCAGTCTCGCGCGGCTCCATAGCCAACGCCTTTAGGGCTTGGTCCAGAGGTTGCTGCGGAACCGGGAACTGTATCTTGGGATCGTCGTAATGAGTTGGGATAATCAGCTTGGGCTCAACCTTCTTAACCAGCTTAAGTGCGCCGATACCATCCAAGGTGTATCCATTGCCGCCGACCGGCACAAACATGACGTCGACCATACCGATCGCCTCCAGCTGGCTGTCGCTCAGCTCAGGGTACACGTGTCCGACGATCAGAATACTAGTATCGTCAAATATTAGCTTGTACATGGTGGCAGTCTTCTTATCCTCTGTGTCCATATGGGCCCGGGCAGCGATGCCGTAGACCGAAACACCGGAGACTTCATACTCTCCAGGCTCATCGATGACTAGCTTGGATTTCTCTGGACCGACGGCGCCGGCGGCAGTAAAAAGACTGATGTCTCCTTCCTTGGCTACGCTCTTCAAGCCTAGTTCCGACAAGTTGTCGTCGACCACAAGCCGAACCTGCTTCCCGGCTATCACCAGGCAATTTGCTCCATAAAACTGTACGTCCATTATTTCTCCTTACTTAAGCGGGCTATAGAATGTTGTTTCTGTCTATCAATACCTGCTTCTTGGATGTGAGCACGGTGGTGATAAAACGGTCATTTATCTGGCGTCGGTAGTTAAACTCATTGGCCGGCATAACGGTGTAGCGTATCTCTTTGCCTTCTTGAGCCTCAAGCTCGGTCATAAACTTCTGCAAGGCGTGCTGGTTAATATCACCAACAATCAGAGCGTCGACACCACTGCTTTCGTCGCGAGTGAATTGACCGGTATAGATGGCCACTTCAACATTGCCCAAGGCTTTAATTTTTTCCAGTTCGAGGCTAGAAGCGCCAGTCGCTGCCTTTTTGGCTGGCGCTGCCGGCCCCGCGGCAGATTCATCACGAGTTCCATTGCCGAATATGGCCCGTAGCGGCTCGTAATACTCATACGATTGGTTGACCTCATAGTAGAGCCGGTTGTTGGTTGTATCTGAGGCAATAATCCCAATACTAAGAAGGTTGGCCAATTCCCGGCGGACCGAGTTAATCTGCTCATCGATCTTGCGGGTGATCTCCCTAACATAGAAAGCCCGATTAGGGTTACTATAGAAGAGCTGCAGCAACTTTACCCTAGTCTTTGACCCAAACAGTTGCTCAATCATGATTTTATTGTATCAGACTTGTTTTGAAGACCATATATCAATTGTTCAAGAACGTTGTAACGAGGTCTACGGCTTCTTCCGGATTACTGATCCAATGAATGTCCGAACTGCGTTTGAACCAGGTTTTTTGACGCTTGGCATACTGCAAATCACGCTGAACAAATAGCCGTTTAGCCTCTTCGAGTGAGACTGTTCCGCCGATATACTCCTGGAATGACCGGTAACCCGGGGCCTGCAACGCAGGAGAATCCCACCCATATCTAGCCGCGAGCCTTCTTACTTCTTCAACAAAGCCGGCATCGACCATTGCACTGACCCGTTTGGCGATCTTGACCTCAAGATCTTCTTTGTCGGCATCAAGGCCGATGACTAATGTATTCGATCGGAGATTCCCCTTCACAGGAGTCAATCCGCCGGTTTCAAGCGTGCGGATAAGATGGCGCGGGTTACGTTTATTGAATGGCAAGGCAATACCTTTGTCCAGAATACGTTCCTGAAGCTCGTCAACAGAGAGTTTCTGAAGCTCCGCACGCCCAGCCGGATCGGCGGCCGGCCGAAGGCCAAAGTCGTATATGACAGCATCTATATATAGGCCGCTGCCACCAACCAGAAAAGGAACGCGCCCGCGAGCTGCTATATCGACAACCGCCCGTTTGGCCAACCTTTGGAAATCGGCAACGGTAAACGAATCATCAGGATTAACAATATCGAGTAAATGGTGAGGTACTGCTGTGCGGTCATTCATACTCGGCTTCGCCGTGCCGATGTCCATGCCACGATACACGGTGCGCGAGTCGGCGGCGATGATTTCACCGTTAAAGCGCTTCGCGAGGTTCACTGCCAGGGCAGACTTGCCGGAAGCTGTCGGGCCTACGATTACTACTAAAGAAGGGTCGTTTGCGATGGATCCCATAAGAGTTTCTTGATATCAACTAAATAGTCTGACGAAACTTCGACGCCGTCGGCATGCAGCGCTTCGGCATGAGCGACCCGTCCGCCATTGGGCCAACCGGCTGCGAGACCGCCCTGCTTATTTACAACACGTTGCCACGGCAAACCGCTCGGGCCGGTGTGGGCGATCTGCCCCACCTCCCAGGCGGCCCAGGCCGCGCCGCATAAAGCAGCCACCTGGCCATAAGTCATCACGCGGCCTCTTGGTATCTGAGCGACCAGGTCGTAGACCCTTTGTTTAAACTCGGCGTCGACGCGCGGCATTTGCTAATACTCCCTATAGCGAAGTCTTACTGACCCTCGATTTAGTTTCATGTACAACAGTCTTCAAGAACTCATCGACAGTTCGCGGGTCATGCTCGGTGTGGACCTCGATGTCCTTGCGGACGCGCGGAACCAACTGCCCACTCTCAACTTCCTTCGTGCCAATGACCACCGTGTACGGAACTTTCATGAGCTCGGCATTGCGGATCTTTTTGCCAACCGACTCATTGCCGGCATCAACAGTCACGCGCAGGCCCAGCCGGCGCGCTTGCTCGGCCATAGTCGTAGCAAAATCTACAATGTTTTTATCGTCGTTAAGTGTGAGAATCCTGACTTGTTCCGGCGCAACCCAGACCGGGAACCGGCCGGCGGTGTGTTCAATGTATACGCTCAGGAATCGCTCGATTGAGCCTAAGATTGCGCAGTGCACCATGACCGGCCGCTGCGGATTGCCGTCCTCAGCAGTGAACTCCAGCTCGAATCGTTCGGGCTGGACGAAGTCTAACTGCACAGTTGCGACCTGATGTTCGCGTCCCAACGCGTCGGTCGCCATGAAGTCGATCTTCGGACCATAAAACGCAGCCTCGCCTTCTGCCTCAAAATATTCCAATTCATTCTTCTTTGCCAAAGTTCGAATGACATCTTGAGCCTGCTGCCAAAGTTCCGGCTCGCCCAAATATTTGTCACTGGCATCACGGAAACTAAGCCGCGCCCTGAGCGGTAAACCGAGTGTTCCATACAACGTTTGCACATCGCCAATTAGACTGCCGACCACCTCTTCCACCTGGTCACGACGGCAGTACGCATGGCTATCATCTTGAGAAATCGAACGCACTCTGGATAAACCGCCTAACTCGCCGGTCTTCTCATCGCGGTAAACCGTGGTTGTTTCAAAATACTTGATCGGTAGGTCGCGGTAGCTTCGCGGGCGGGCGGCGTAAATCTGGTTGTGGTGCGGGCAGTTCATAGGCTTAAGAGCGAATTGATCGGAAGTCTCCTGGCTTTTGACCAAAAACAGCTCATCGCCGAATTTATCCCAGTGGCCCGAAACCTTATAAAGTTCGGTCTTTGTAATGTGCGGGATTGATACCCGTTCAAAGCCCGAGCCGGCCCGAAGCGATTCGGCGAACTTGGCCAGCTCTTCACGCAGTACCGTACCCCTGGGTGTAAACAGCGGCAGCCCCGAACCGACCAACTCGCTAAAGACGAATAGATCAAGTTCCTGCCCTAGCTTGCGGTGGTCCCGTTTTTTGGCTTCCTCCATCATGTCGAGATAGCTCTTCAATTCCTCGGGAGTTCCGAAAGCAACGCCGTAAATGCGCTGTAGCTGTTGCTTGCTCTGGTCGCCGCGCCAGTAGGCGCCGCTAATCTTGGTGAGCTTAAAAGCTTTTGGGTTGATCTCTGCAGAGTCTTCGACATGGCCGCCGCGGCACAAGTCAGTAAAGTCACCCGAGACATAAAATGTCAGTTGCTGCCCGTCTTTGGAAAAATCCTCAATCAGCTCTAACTTGTATGGGTTCCAAGCGAACTCCTTGCGAGCCTCTTCAGGACTCACTTCCCGGCGCTCAAACTTGCCCCAGGTTTTCAACTTTTCGCGCATGCGCGCCTCTATCTTGGGCAGATCTTCCTCGGATATCGGCTCCGGGGTTTCAAAATCCTGGTAAAAGCCATTCTCTATGGCTGGGCCGATTGAATTCTTAGAGCCCGGATACATCTCGACGACGGTAGCCGCGAGTAAATGGGCCAGGCTATGGCGCACACTAGCTATATGCTTGTCTTGATTTTCGCTCACTAAGGTCTCCTTTCGCTGAGCTTATAAAAAACAAAAGAGACGCGTTTCTTGGATTCAATACTCTCGCATGGTATTTAATCCTTGAATCGCGTCTCGGGCCTAAAGATAATGTCGCACATTATTTTAGGTGGTTCCACCGGACTTCTCGCTTTAGCCTATGCTTCAGCGAACACTCATGCCGTCACGTTCACGTACGTTCCGGAAGCCCACGGAGCTCTGCGGTTGGTGAGGCCGCTTCACTGCTCGCCTAGTATTGTAACACAACACCTCGGCAAAACCTCATCTCATTCGTCTCCACATACGACTATAACAATGTTAGTACAATAAGGCTAGTACTAAAGTGTTGTTTGTTTTCACACAGTGCTTGTGGAT
>DATJJV010000008.1:0-9789 GCA_035491975.1 Pristimantibacillus sp.
GCCGATCGCCGGCGCTCTATCCACCCTGCTCTTCACCTTGCCCGAGCAATACTTGCCTCTCTATCTTGGCTTCTTTGCCGGCTTCCTGCTCTACATTGGTGCCAGCGACATTTTGCCGCAAGCCCACGACGAAAAATCCGATCGGCTGACCATCGTCCTCACCGTTGTCGGTGTGGCTTTTATGTTCGTCGCCACCAGGCTGATCGCTTAGGCGAAGCGCTTCTGTTCTTCTTGAAGGGCTTTGAGCCGCTCAGCGGCAGACTCGAGCTGCTCTCGGGTTTGGTTTACAACCGACTCAGGGGCGTTGGCCACGTAACTCTTGTTGCTCAGGCGGGCTTCCAGGTTTTTGATAGCCGTTTCTTCGGCCTTCTGCTGTCCGGCCAGTTTTTGGGCGTATTTGCGGGCGACTTCCGGGCTGATGCCTAGCCGTAGGTCGGATTTGGTTTGGGTCAGTTTAACGCCCTCCTGTGTGCCGTAAGAGACGCTTTCTAGGCGCGCCAAGCGCTTAATAAGCGCATCATTGGCTTCGACTACCGGTGCGTCGGTGTACGTCAGCGTAGTTTTGTTGACGTCGACAGCTTTCATGATGGCGCGTACCTCGGTTACGATGGCCTTAACTTCTTCGAAGGCCTTGGCGCGCTTGGCATCGGCCGCGGCAATCTCCGGCCAGCTGGAGGTAGCCAGCAGTTGGTCGGGCGCCCAGGCCAGTGTTTGCCAGATGGTTTCGGTCACAAACGGCGCAAATGGGTGGGTCAGCTTGAGAATCGATTCCAGGGTGTATGCGAGCAGCGGCTTGTTCTCCTCGGCCTTGCTGGCTTCGATGTACCAGTCGGCAAAATCGTCCCATACAAAGTGGTACAAGGTGTCGTAGGCTTCGCCAAAACGGTATTCGTCGAGGTGGCCGCTAATTTCTTTGGCGGCCTTACCGAGACGGCCGAGAACCCAGTGGTCGGCGTCAGTTTGCGGTTCCGGCTCGCCGATGCTTTCGCGGTCGCCTACCTTATCTTCGATGTAGCGGGCGATATTCCAGAGTTTGTTCGCGAAGTTGCGGGCTTCCTCGATCCGGCGGCTGTCGTAGCCGCGGTTTACAGCCGGTACGCGGCCGGCGATAATGCCCATGCGCAGGGCGTCGGCACCGTATTTCTCTATCACCTCTGGAGCGTTGATTACGTTGCCCAGGGATTTGCTCATCTTGGAGCCGTCTTCGGCCATCACGTAGCCGTGGATATAGACGGCCTCGAACGGAATTTCACCGGTGACATACAGGCCGAGCATGACCATGCGCGATACCCATGGATAAAGGATCTCGCCGCCGGTTTCCATCAGGCTTAAGGGGTAAAAGCGTTCGAAATCGTCGGTCTTCTCGTCGCCGAAGTTCAGCGTTGCATACGGCCAGCTGCTGCTACTGAACCAGGTGTCGAAGACATCCGGGTCGCGGCGGTAGGTTTTGCCATTTACTTCGATAATTTCCTGATCGACACGTTCGTCATAAATCCAATCGTCGGTGTCGTCGACGTTCTGGAAGGCCGGAATGGGGATCCCCCAAGCAATCTGCCGGGAAATGTTCCAGTCCTTCAGATTTTCCAGATAACCGATCAGCTGCTCGCGCTTGGTGTCCGGGTAGAAAGTGATCTTTTCCTGCTTGAGGACCTCGATGGCCGGCTTGGCCAGCGGTTGCATGTCAACAAACCACTGCTCCATTAACATCGGCTCAATCACCGTGCCGCATTTGTAGCAAACGCCGATGCGGTTGGTGTAGTTTTCGTCGACTTTTACCAGCAGCCCCTTCTCTTCTAAGGCCTCAACTACGGCTTTGCGGGCCTCCATAATGGTCATGCCGGCGAAGCGGCCGGCCTCGTGGTTCATGGTGCCGTCGTGGTTGATGACGCGCTTAGCCGGTAGATTGTGGCGCTGAGCGGCCTCCCAGTCGTCAAAAGAGTGTGCTGGTGTAATCTTCACAACACCTGTACCGAAGTTAGGGTCGACCATCTCGTCGGCAATAACCTGTACGGAGAACGGACCGTTCACGCCCTCGACCTCAATTACCTTGCCAACATATTTGGCGTAACGCTTATCGTCCGGGTGGACGGCTACGGCCGTGTCGCCAAACTTGGTCTCCGGCCGGGTCGTGGCAAGAGTGAACGGGCCGTATTTCATGTAGTACAGCGGCGTTTTGGCTTCTTTGTAGGTCACCTCGATATCGGCAAAACCGGTACGGTGGAAGGTGCAGTAGTTGACTAGCCGCTCGCCGCGGTAGATCAGGCCTTCGTCCCACATCTTTTTGAAAGTAGCGTAAGCACGCTTCACTACCTTTTCATCAAGCGTGAAGGTGAAATGGCTCCAGTCGACGCTGCCGCCAAGCTGGCGGAACTGTTTCTCAAACCCCTTGCGGTTTTGGGCCACAAAGTCCCAGATTCGGTCATACAACTCTTCGCGGCTGAAGTCGAAGCGGCTCTTGCCCTCCTTGGCAAGGTGCTTCTCGTACACCGCCTGGGTTTCGAACCCGGCATGGTCGGCGCCCGGGATGAACAACGTGCTGTCGCCCTTGAGACGGTGGTAGCGGACAGCGATGTCCTGCAGGGTCATCGTCAGGGCGAAGCCGATGTGGAGGCTGGCGTTGGCGTTAGGCGGAGGGACGACGACCGAGTAGTTCTTCCCTGTCTTACTTGGCAGAAAAGCTTGGGATTTCTCCCAGAGTGCGTACATGTCGGCCTCGAACAAAGCGGGCTCGTACACCTTCGGTAACTTCATAGTCGTTCCCTATCTTAGGTTAGTAATTCAGCTCTCAGCATATCATCTTACGGCTGATTTGGCTACCTCTGTTGACGTCTGTGTTTGGAGGTGCTTAGACCCGTTCCAACCCGTAGAAAAGAACTCCCTAGTACGGATACCAAGAGATATTTAATCGAAAGTTAAGAAGACGAGATTTCAAGTGAAAATTGGACACAACGCCAATAAGACTTTCCACATGAAAGCCCACCTTATAAAAACCCCTCAAAAACGGTGTGTATGTTCGCTTTTTGTATGTATTGCTCAAGTTGCTAGTTTGGTGGCAAGTCCAAACTGTACCCACGGACGTTTTTGTTTTTGCGTCATAAGAATAAGCGTCATAGCCTAAAGCGTCAAGCCGATTTTTAATCTGTTTCTGTTGTAATTTTTTAGTATTTAGCCGTTGATGCGTTCCTGGTTGCGCGATCCGCTTCGGTTCTTGACGAAAGCCAGAGCCTTTTGTCCTAAGGGGCGGAAGAGCCGCAAGTTACCTGCCAGAAACTTGGTAGCTTCGTATGATGCTAGCAGGGCAGTCGTTGCCCTCGTTGTTCCCGGAAGCTGGCTGTTCACGTTGCCCGACGCCCGGTCTTTATTGAGATCGATGGTGCTATCGACTAATTTGGCAATCTTGCCGATACGGCTAAGGCGGCGCATAAAGGCAGGGAAGTGCTCTTTCCGGGCTGACGGAGGTACGGACAGGGCGAATAGCTCGCCGAGCGCCATACCCTCGAGGCGGCGGTACCTCAGGTAGTCAGGGAGCCGCGCGGCTTGTTTGGAGCGTTTGCTGAACTGCAGCCAGCTTTGGAGCGCAGCGGAGAAAGCGCTGGCGGAGCCGTCTGTGAATTCTGGATCGTCGAAGTGAGTGCGCATGGCCGCAAAGGCTTCCCGCTGTTCGGGCGTGAGGTATCCGTCGTCATCGGGAAGGTCAGGGAAAGTGCCCGGGAATGCCAAAAACAGAAAGTATCCGCTAAGTTTGAGGTCTGCATCGCTCGGTTCGTCCGGCGGCTTACCGCTGTTCGGATAGTCGCCGTCGGCCCGGTTGTCCAGATGCTGGATCAAGTAGTTCACGGCGTTCCAGCCTTCAGTGACACGGTCGGCGATCCCGATCTCATCAGGCCGGGCAACTTTCTCCAGCAGGGAAGCCATGCCTAATCCAGGTTGTATTGATCCGGTGCCGTGTAACTCACTCATCATCTATTCCGTAGGGTCGGATTATAACACCTAAGGAGAGATTACATCGAGAGGTTGGGCAGGATCTCGAGCGAATAGGGGTCGGCCGCCTTCTGGCCGTGCATGGCTTTGAAGCAGCCGAGCGTAGCAATCATAGCCCCGTTGTCGCCGCACAATTTGCGGTCGGGGTATTCAACAGCAATCGGCAACCGGTCGGCCAGTTGCTGGCGCAGGCCGGCGTTAGCAGACACGCCGCCGCCGATAACCACGCTTTTGGGCTGGAATTCTTCAAAAGCCGTAGCCGCCTTGTCCACGATGGTCTCGTAGGCCACTTTTTGGAAGCTGGCGGCGATGTTGGCTTTTTGCTCGTCGTTTAGAAGCCCTGGAAGCTCGTAGGAGGGCAGGGAATGGTCTTTACCGACTAGCTCTTGCGCCGTGCGCAAAACGGCCGTTTTAAGGCCCGAGAAGCTGAAGTCGTACTTGCCAGTCATTTTGGCTTTGGGCAGGCGGAAGGCCAGGGGATTGCCCTTTTCGGCCATGATTGGTACGGAGATACCGCCAGGGTAGGGGAGTCCGATAATTTTGGCCACCTTATCGAACGCTTCGCCGATAGCGTCGTCCTGGGTCTGGCCGAGCAGGGTGTAATCGAAATGGTTGCGCCACACCACCAGCTGGCTGTGGCCGCCGCTGACGATAATGCCCAGCATCGGGAACTCTGGTTGGCGCTCTCGCATAGTGTAGCTATCCAAGGTAGTCTCGGTAAGGAAGTTTACATATATGTGCCCCTCGACATGGTTAACTGCATATAACGGCTTGTGCTTCAGGATTGATAGCGTCCGAGCGACCAGCACCCCGATGAGCAGACTTCCATTCAGCCCGGCACCTTGAGTCACCGCAATGGCATCAATGTCGTCCCATGTGCAGCCAGCGTCATCCAGCGCCTGCTGGACAACCGGGATGACCGCCTCAATATGGCTGCGGGCTGCAATTTCTGGCACCACGCCGCCGTATTGGACATGCAGATCCATACTGCTGGCTACCACATTACTAAGCAATCGCTTGCCGTCCTCGACAACGCCAACTGCCGTTTCGTCGCAGCTCGACTCAATACCCAAGACCTTCATCCGAACAGCATACCACGATAACCACCTCTGTCGCCAGGCGGCAGCGGGGGCGTGAGCCAAAGGAGGTGACTATGGTCGAAAGGCCAATCCGACCAGCTCATCTAACAGGAGACGATCTGGTATATGCCGCTCGGCAGTACGCGCCGCCGGCTGACCCAGCCGCGCGCCATGCCGAAGAGTGGCTAGGCGGTCCGCACTCCAGCGATCCGTTGCCACCCGAGCAGCTGGCGCTGGCCGCCCAGGACACCTTGGATTATCTGGGCCAGCGCCCGGCCCGCCCGGCTCAAGTACCGAACACAGATAGTCATTACGACGCCACCATGGGCCCGGAGAAAACCGATAAATCAGCCGTCGGCCTGGTCAATGATTGGGCTGATGCTGAAGCAGAGGGCGATACCACCCGTGCCGCGGACGCAGAAGAAGAATTGACCCGGCGGGCACTAACAGGTGAGCGCGGTGCTCGTCACGCCAATGAGTACGCGGCATACATCGTTAACGCACTCTATGACCGTAAAGAGAGGCTGAAGAGTGTGATGGGGCAGGGAACCGATGCTAATAATCGGGCTGAGCCAAGTGAAGCGTCCGTGCCGCCGGCGTCGGGGGGCAGTCCCGAGCCGTTGGAGCCGGAGGCAGATGGTTCTGACCCGACCATCCCGCCCGAAGCCGGGCTGACCGAGCAAGAGAGGGAAGAGGCTGTCATCGTACCGCTGGATGAAGCGGTCGTGGAGGAAGAGCCCGCAGGCGCCGCTAAGCGCAGCACGAACCCTTTGCGCCGGGCGAATGTTGCCTTCGGCAATTATTTTTTCCATAGCGAAAAGGGTCCGCGGCGGCGAACTGTGGCGGCTATCGGTGTTGTAGCTCTTTCCCTGGCTGCCGGCCTAGCAACCTCATATTATGCAAGCCGTCACGGTATGCCGATCCGGCTGCCGTTCGGCCCGAACCGTTCGCCACCCCCTGGCGAATCCATCCCGGCCAATCCGGCTCACCCTATCAGTCCCCCGCAAGTCGATACCACAGCGGGCGAGGGCAATCCGACTATCTGGGCCGCCCAGCAGAATCTCTATCCCGACCAAAGCGATGCCCAGGTCAGCCAATCGTTGCACGGCGATTTCTCGGTGCTTCAGGCCCACGGCTGGCAAGGCAGCCTATGGACCAACTCCCATGACCCCAATCTGTGGGGCTTCTCGTCCGAGATTACCGCGCCCAAAGACCAGTATTTATACTTTCCGGACGGCCATATTGAATACCTGGACGGCCAGACCTTTACAGGAGTTGGCGGCCGTTTTGGCGCCCTGGAATACGCCGATAAATACGCCCAGGCTCAGGTCCTCACCGAGGACCAAGTCCAACAGTTGACCCAAGCCGCTTCGCACCACTCGATGGCCATGGCGCCGTTCGACCTCCCCGCACACGAAGCCGTTCCGCCGCTACCGGCCAAGCCGGCAGCCGGGGCAGTGCACACTTTGGCGTATGTGCCCGCGCCCCGCCGCGGCGGTGATTGGGCGGCAAATCCCGTCCCGCAAACAACCGCCGCCGGGCTACTCTCCTGGATTGCCCTTAGTCAGGCCCGCCAGGAACTGATCAAACAGTGGGATGACGATAATGAAGACTAGCTGATTGTGGGATATCCAACTGCACGCCCTTGCTAGCCGGCCGATAATCGCTCTAGCCACTACTTTCCGTGGGCAGAAAGGCGGGCGCCATTACTACCGGACTTCTAGAGAGACCAATTACACCTGAGGACGATGTGAACATCGCACCGTTCGTCGGTGATGTCTATATCGATGACATTTGCGGCGCAGTCGACGAGTATTCCCGAAAAATCCGCCAAGGTCAGATTCGTACGATTGACGATGTTCAGAACTTGGTTTGGGTTTCCGACCAGTTGCGTCACTATGGCGATGAATATACCGGTTGCTTTGTCGGCCCGGGCGGCCAGCCATTGCAGCCGGACGACGCTGGCCTGGTGTGGCGGATGGGCGAAGCCGAGACCTGGGTCGCCGACAAGAACAAGAAAAATGGCTACCACCGGGTAATCGAGTTATTCAACGGCCGCGAGACCGAGCTGGATGTCCCCATGGCCTACTTGCCGGTTGTGGACGCCGCCCGTGTCTGGATGGGCCGGACGCTCCGGCTGGACAACCCGGACCGGTTTCTGCTGCAGGAGTTGGCCGACCTGGCTGCCGACCAGTTGCGGCTGAGCGACGAAATCAAAGAGAGCGGCATGCTCGACGGGCCCTCGCCCCACGACGGTGTCTGGACGGTCGAGGTACCGGTCGGTCCGGACGCGGTTGAAGTACGTATCTGGCCGAGCAATGATAACAAGGTGAACGGGGTAGTACCGGGAACCGACCTGATACTCCCAACCCAGCGGCGCGATCCCAGCCTGTTGGTTCCGGCCAGCAACCTTGCCGACAACGATCGTTGGCGGCGCTGGAGTTCGGAGTACCAGGTCATCCCCAGAGACCCGAATGCCGGCGAAGTACGCAGCCACCGCCGGCCGAACCAACATCGGATCCTCAAGTCCGTTGCGGCGCTAGCGCTGTCCGGGCTACTCTTATTCATGCCTTCGTCGGCGGTAAAGAAGCCCAAGCCTGCGGATGTCCCCAAGGATCCCTCGAAGGTCCTGATCGTACCGGGAGGCCTGACGTCCGGCCTGGAACTGCCGCCAACCGGCTCCAGCACACCGCCTGAAACAACCGATCAGCCCCCGGTGCAGCCGCCGGACCAGCAACCCGATCCCACTGCAGACCATATGGTTACCCTCGGCGGCGAATATAATCCCGATACCCACACTGGTGCCGTCTGGTTCGCAGTAGAGGACTATGCGGCTGACCTAGGCCACCCCAAGCTGACGATATTGCAAGTCCACCGCCTAACTCAGAAAACGCTGGATTACATGAATACCCGCCTGCCGGGTGGCATGAACTGGACCAAGGCCCTCAAGATCAGCCCGAACGACAAGCTGCCATTCCCGCCGGCCCAGACAATGCGCGCCTGGATAGATCAGGTCACCGCCCAAGCTGGCAACCCCGTATAGACGAAGTTGAATACATACATTGATTCAAATTATGTATAAGCACAATTAAGTGTCTTTATAATTGACAAATCATTGTGTTTGTGCTTCAATGTATGTAGTCAAATACAAAGACAAAAATAATATTCATCAGATTAGGAGCAAGAGATCATGTCAGTAGAAGCACCAACCTTTGACCCAGCAACCGACCCAGCAACGCACGCCGCTGCTGGTGTCCCGCGCCAAGCAGGTGCGCCTACCGCTGAAACTACCCCGATGAGTTACGACGAGGCCATGGCACGCAGCGCTGCTTATCTGGAAAGCCTTGGTTTTGACTCCACGTTGCCTGCAAACCGCACGGAAGCTGACTATGAAAGCCGCCACCTGGAGCACGAACACCAGCAGGCTCGTCAGGAGCGTGACGCCGCAGACCAGGCACTTGATCTCCACAACGAGAGGCAGGAGCTGCACCGTGCCAGGATCGGCACAGAAGACGAAGCCTTGTTCAGCGACCCGATAACCGATCATGCCCTGCGGGAGGAACGTATCGGCCGCGACGCTGAGGAGCGTTTCCGCGCCGAGAATCCATTACTCGCACATCGCAACGAGAATGACCCGTTTGACAAAGTTGTCGGGGTCGCCTTTGACAACGCGTCCAAGCGAGTCGGCCGGGAAGCCGTAGACTCGCACCGTGCCGAAATTGACGCCGAAGTGAAGCGTATGCGCGCCGAAAAGGCAGCCGAGGCTGAGCGCCAGCGTATCGAGGAAGAGTCTTACAAGGCTCGCCAAGAACGCGACCAGCTCTTCTTTGATGGCGAGCGTGCCGATGACTGGGACAAGAAGGTTCAGGCTCTTGACGCAGCCATCGAGTATTCGTTGGCACACGAAGATGACCCGAGGAGCCAGGAAGACTTTGCCACCTTCTATGGCAGGCTCCGTGCCGGTGAGAAGAAGGCTTACGACGCCTACCGCGAGAAGATTGAGAACCCCGCTCCTGAAGCACCCGAGCCTGTCACTCCTCCCACTCCTGACCAACCCCAGCCGGGCCGCCGCCGCACTGCTGAGCGGACTCAAGACCCAGACCGGATGACAGACGCAGAATACCGTGAACTCTACCAGCGCAAGCCTCGCTTAGGCGAAGTGCGCGAGGGGAGAGGCTGGCGGAACCGTGTGCCGAAACTGGCTCGCAGCCTCGGCAAGTTAGCAGGCGAGAAGCTTCGAATGTGGAACAAAGCCGAGCTTCCTGAAGAGGATCTCGACAGCCTTGATAGCGGTGAGTTCATCACCGGCCCGAACGCCGACCCTGAAGCTGCCGCTCACTACCGCATTAACGGCAATGGTGACTATGTTGCTCCTGAGCGTTCACCGCGCATGAGTGCTAAAAACTGGGCCAAGCACGTTATCGGCCTCTTGACACCGCAGGGTCCCCAGGAAAGCGACAGGGACTACGGCCGCCGAATTAGCGATATCTACAAGCAAGACCGTGCCGGCTGGCGAGCCCGCAGCCGTGAAGTTGGCGGCGAATTCGACGCCAACCATGTCGCCACCCTATTCACCAATGATCTTCTGGCTGTTGAACGATTGGACCGACAGCACGTAGGCCAGGCCCAGCACCGGGTATGGACTACCGAGAACCTTTTGGGCGGCTTGGTCGAGGACTTTCAGTTGACGCCTGTTGAGGCTGGGGCTGCGATTGCCCGGCTAGTTAAC
>DATJJV010000009.1:0-4976 GCA_035491975.1 Pristimantibacillus sp.
TGTCTTGCCGCCGGAACTTATACCGGTACCGGCTGGCACCGTCACTGAATTTTTTGAACAGTCGGTAAGGGAGAGTGTTACGGTGCCTGCAGCCTTCTGGCCGTTGTTCTTCTGGCCGGTGGCCGGAGCGTCCTGAGTGATAGTCTTCTTTACGTCCTGCAGCGTGGCCGGAACAATGCCCTGAGCGGCATCAAGCTTGGTGTCGGGTTCGGTTTTGAGGGTCAGAATGACACTGCTGCTGACAGCGCTGCTGTCGGTCTTGATAGTAATCTTCGCTGCTGGCCAGACAGCTGCAGCGGCATAACCAAGCACGCCTAACAAAATAATGGCAACGCCGGCCAAGGCCAGCATTACCCGGAACTTGTTAAAGTTCGGGATCTTGAACTTCCTGTGCTTCTTGACCTTTTTACCGCCCTCTACAGCCGGCTCGGGCTCGCCCTCTTCTTCGTCATCAAGCTCGATGGTGTCTTCGGCATCGTCGGCCGGGGCGCCACCGCTTAGCTCGCCAACCGATTTGCTGGCGTCCACCGGTCCGTCGTCTTCCTCAACATCTTCAATGATGTCAGCCTTGGCACCGCCCGGGGCCGGGTTGTCCGGAATCTCCGGTTTGGTATTTAGGCTTTTGGCGACATGAATGCCGACGCTGCCGGCCAGCGGCATCAGGCCGCCCTCGGAAGTAATCAGTACCAAATTCTTCTTGGCTTCGGTGGCCGCCCGCTTGAGCAACTTCATGTTAACGATACTCTGCAACACCGTAGCTCGCTTCGGCAAGACCAGGGCGATAATCTTCTTGTCGCTGCCCTGCAGTTTATCGATAACACCGGTTATCTCATCATCAACATCGATGTAAATGACGTCTTTTGTGGTGTTTGTGCCGCCTTTTTGGTTGGTCATGTACGCAATATCCTGTCAATTTTCTCGCGGATTGAGCCGCTATTCGAGTCACTGGCGAACTGGAGGGTATCTAAACCGACCCGCAGCAAACCCATTGCGGTTATGAATGTATGGTCGGCTACGTCGCCGGTTTTGTCAACAATGCCAACGACCTCGTCGGGCTGGATATGTTGGATGACCGGCTTGCGGGTAAAGGGCAGTTTTGTGTACCAGTTACTCTCATTTAGCCGATCAAGCAAGAGGTCGAGGCTGGAACCGCCGCCGCACAATAGCAATTGATGAGGCAGATGGTCGAGCTTCTCAAATTCGCCCAGGGCCAGTTCGACACCGCTCATCCAGACGTCGAGGGTCTTGTTGAGGGCGCCTTCGACGGCACCGCGTTTTGGGGTGGGGACCCGGCCGTCACCGAGGCCAACTTTTAACTGTTCGGCGGTCTCAAATTCGACATTCAGCTCGCGTTCCACCGATCGGGTGTAAGCCCGGCCGCCGATACCGAACATCTTGGTGCCTTGCACGCCGCCGTCGGTGATTACGGCAATGTCGGTGGTGCCGCCGCCGATGTCCATCAAAATCGCGTTCATGCTGGCCGAAGTGTCATCGCCGATGACCGACCGCGAAACAGCAAACGGTTCGGCGGCCACAGCTAACAGGTCAAGGTCAAGTTGCTGCGCGGTGCGCTCCAGCGCTCCGATGTGGATCAACGGCGCAAAAGCGGTGTACAGTTGCACAACTACATCTTTGCCCTGAAAACCAATCGGGCTGGTTACCTTGTAACCGTCAATTTCCATGCCGACCAGCGCGCTGTTCACGAGCCGCACTTCGACTTCTTTGCCGCCCAGTTCCCACGCAAGCTGTTGCTTAGCCTTTTGTTCGGCCCGGCTCTGGACCAGTTTGATGATCCGCTCTACTTCAACCAAATCGAGCGGCTTATCGGCATTCTTGCGCGAGACGCGCACGGTGGTAGTCGTACCCTTCACCAACTCGCCGGCAATGCCAATCACTGCGGTGCGGACACTCACCCCGGCCTGCTGTTCGGCTTGATTTAACGCCTTGTCGCAGTTCTCAACCACGCTGGCGATGTCGGCGATTGCGCCGGCTTGCATATCGGTCAAATCCTGATGCGCGCGGCCGACGCCGACAATTTCCAATTTGTCGTCTTCCACGCGGGCAATCAACGCCTTCACGAACTCGGTACCAATGTCGAGTCCGACAATGTACTGAGCCTCCTCCTGCTTCTTGGCGTTCTTGGCTACTTTATCGTTGACTTCGGCGGCTTTGGCGGCAACTTTGCTCGCCAACCCAGCCACAGAGCTTTTAACCTTATCAAGCATGTCAGTTAAGATTATAGCAAATACCGCGCGCCGGTGCTTACCTCTCTAACGAGGCCCAGCCGGCCCGGGGTCAGGGAGAGGAGAGGCTTCAGCTGCCGCCTGGTTGTCGGTATGTATACGAGCCACCAACGCACGCAAGCCCTCTTCCCCGAGGTCTGCGACGGCCCTCCGGCGAAGTTCAACCGCTCCGGGCGTGCCCAATGAAGATGCGGCGATCAGCGCCTCAACAACAGATACATCACTAGCATCTGCTTCGGGCTGGCGACCGACACCAGCGCCTTCTTGATTTCCCACCATAATCATTTCTCCTTTACTGTAATACTGCCTTGATGCGGCGGACGCCGGCTGAGGAAGCTTCCTCTTTAAGAATCTTGAACCGTTTGCCGTCTTCCTTAAGTTGTGCGGTGTGGTCGACGTGCGGACCGCCGCAAATTTCGAAGCTGAAGGGTTTATCGGCGCCGTCAGCGATCATTTTGTAGACTTTGACGGTATCGCCATAACGGTCGCCGAATTGGCCCAGAGCACCCTTTTCTTCAATGGCCACTTTAGTGGGATACTCCTGCCAGGAAACTTTGAGGTCGGCGTCGATTTGTTCGTTGACGATCTTCTCGACTTCGGCCAGTTGTTCGGGAGTTACTTTTTCGGGATGAGAAAAGTCGAAGCGCAAGCGTTCCTCGGTGATATTGCTACCGCGCTGGACGACGTGGTTGCCCAGTACTTGCCGCAAGGCCTGATACATCAGATGTGTCGCGGAGTGGTACTTCTTGTGTTGCATTGTGTGGCCGCCCAGGCCGCCCTTGAAGACACCCTTGCTGGCGGTATGGCTTCTTTCGCGTTGTTCTTGCATGAGCGCCTCGAATTCCTGGCGCCAATTCTCCGAAACCTGCACATTCTGGGAATAGGCCTCTTCCAGGCTCAATTCCAACGGGAAGCCGTAGGTGTCATAGAGTTTGAAGACCTCTGCGCCGGTCAGGCCGTCTTTAGTCAACTTGCCGAACTCGCGGACACCGGCGCGCAGGGTTTGGCGGAAGATTTTCTCTTCTTTGGTGAGAACGTCGATGACTTCTTGCTTTTTAGCAGCAACTTCCGGCAAATCGGCCTCGTACAGGCTGATGACGACCGGCACGATGTGCTCCAGGAAGTTCTGCTCGATGCCCAGGTCAAAGGCAAAACGGATGGCCCGGCGAACCAAACGGCGCATCACGTAGCCCTGCTCTTTGTTGCTGGGAACGATGCCGTCAACGGCCAGGAAGGTAGCGGCGCGCAAGTGGTCGGCGATGACGCGCATGGCGGTTGTGGCGGCATCGTACTTTTTGCCGCTCAGGCGCTCCAGCTCTTCAACGATCGGCCAGATAACGCTGATTTTGAACATGTCGGAATCGTTGATGGCCGCAGCTGCAATGCGCTCCAAGCCGCCGCCGAAGTCCACGTTTTGCTTCGGCAACTTCTCAAAACCTTTTTCAGTTTTGACGTATTCCATGAACACGCTGTTGGCGATCTCGATAAACCGGCCGCAGTCGCAGTTGGGGTGGCAGTTGGGGCCGTATTCCGGATTGTGTTGGACGAAGTCGAACTCGTAGAAAATTTCGCTGTCGCCGCCGCCTGGCTCGCCCACCGGCATGTCGCCGATTTTACCGGCGCGGCACCACCAGTTTTTGGCGGCGTCGTAGAAGAAGATACGTTCGCCGGGTTTGACGCCCCGCTGGTAGCCGTTGGCCTCGCTGCCGATGTCGGCTGTTTGGGCCTCTATGCCCTTATCGGCAAAAATCTTTTGGATGATTTCGGCGCTTTCGGTATCGCGCGGAATATTATTGGCTTCGTCACCGATGAAGCAAGTAGCGTAGAGCTTTTTAGGGTCGAGGCCGACGATGCCGATCAGGAACTCATAGATCCATGGCAATTGTTCTTTTTTAAAGTAGTCGCCCAAAGACCAGTTACCGAGCATTTCAAAAAATGTGGTGTGGCGGTTGTCGCCGACTTCGTCGATGTCCTGGGCACGCAAGCAAGTTTGACTATCGGCAATGCGCGTACCTTTGGGGTGCGTTTCACCCAAAAGATACGGGATCATCGGCTGCATGCCGGAACCGGTAAACAGGGTAGTCGGGTCATTCTGTGGTACCAGCAGGGCGCGCGGGATGATCACATGGCCGTTTTTTTTGCAAAAATCTAGGTAAGCCTGACGGATTTGTTGAGCATTCATATTGAGCTTTATTTTAACAGATTAGGATAGGTAGCAAAACATCTTGTATGCCGCTAGGCTACAACATATCCGGCGGAATGATAATCTCGCTGTCCACAAGGCCTTGGATGGTGGTTCGGACTCGTTCCATATCGGCTTCTGCGCCGCGTCTAAGCTGCTCAACCCCTTCCAGCGTAGAAACGGTAGCGGACGCCACACCGACAGACAAGACAATAATATTGCGTAGTTCCGTTATATACTGCCCGTTTATGTACAACCTATAATGTGGACGCTTACCCTGGGCCAGATCGGCCTGTGTCAGATGGGGCCGACGAGCCTCGGCCCGCACCTTGCTACCAGCTTCTTGGACCGCCCGTATAGCTCCCACTACGGCGACCATAGATTCTCGATACTTATATTCGGGGCTTACGACCCTCTCGACCTGCCGGTCCATAGTACGCTTGGTGAGTTGTTCAATTTCGTAATCGCCGAGTCCTCCGAGTATAGCGCCAAACTCATCGCCTCCGTGGCGGTAAATAATCGGCGCCTCCGCTATGCGAAGGAAATCCTTG
>DATJJV010000010.1:0-22186 GCA_035491975.1 Pristimantibacillus sp.
ACTGAGAACGAGCTGAACGTGTATTATTGATGTAAGGAGCATACATGTCAGACATGACACTTTCTGAAGAATTGCAGTGGCGCGGGTTCGTCAACCAGACGACTTTCGCCGACCTAAAAGAACTTGATAACAAACAATGGACGTTTTACCACGGGTTCGACGCTTCGGCGCCGTCGCAGACCGTCGGCAACCTGGCTGGCATGATGTTCGACAAAGTCTTTATGCGCCATGGCCACAAAGCTATCATTTTGGCTGGCGGCGCCACTAGCCTGATTGGCGACCCGGGTGGCAAGGATAGCGAGCGGCAGCTGCAAGATGAGCAGACCATTGGCGCTAACGTCGCCAGGGCTGAAGATCAGCTGAAGCAGATTTTCCGGGGGTTCGAATTTACCATGGTGAATAACCTCGACTGGACGCGAGATATGAAGGTGCTGGACTTCCTGAGGGACATCGGCAAGCACTTTAGTATGACGCCGCTGGTTCAGCGCGATTACATTGCCAAGCGCCTCGGCGAAGGCGGTGCCGGTATCAGCTACACCGAATTTAGCTACACCCTGTTGCAGGGCATGGATTTTTTGCATCTGTATGACACCATGGGCGCTACGCTGCAGCTCGGCGGCGCCGACCAGTGGGGCAACTGTTTGAGCGGTGTGGATTTGATCCGCCGCACCCGCGGCGTTGAGGCCCATGTGATGACTCTGCCGTTGATTATCAACAAAGCCACCGGCAAAAAATTCGGCAAAAGCGAAGAGGGCGCAATCTGGCTCGACCCGGAACGCACCTCGCCCTACAAGTTCTACCAGTTCTGGCTGAATACCGACGATGACAGTGCCGAGGACTACCTCAAGGTTTTCACCGAGCTCGAAAAGGGCAAGATTGAGCAAGTGATGCGCGATTTCAATCAAAACCGCAACAGCCGCGTTGCTCAGAAAACCTTGGCCTTTGAAGTAACCAAGTTGGTCCACGGCGAAGAGCAGGCTCATCGCCAGGTTCACATCGCTGACGCCATCGCCGCCCAATCGCTGTCCGCATTGGGCGACGAAGAGCTGGCTACGCTCCGTCAGGAGATGCCGGCCGCTAAGGCGGCGCCCGGCGACAGCGTCGCACACCTTTTGCAAACGGTTGGATTGGCCTCGTCGCTCACTGAAGCACGGCGCCTGGTTGCCGAGAACGCCGTCAGCATCAACGGCCAGAAGTCGCAGAATGAGAGCCTGGACGAAGATGACTTTCAGAACGGCCGGCTGCTGATCCGCCGCGGCAAGGCATTTAAAGATTCAGCCCTCGTCGAGCGGGGCTAATGTATACTTGAAACATATGAAAGAAAAGCCAACCCAAAAGGCCGCGCCTAAGAAGCGCGCCGACCAATATAACGATCCTTCGCATAACTATCTCCACTACTGGGATGGGCGCGATTACGAGAACGCTGCCGAAGAGATAGCCATCAGGCGTCTGCTTGAGGGCAAGCACTTCCGGCACGCTGCCGACATCGGCGGCGGTTTCGGCCGTCTCTGCCTGTTGCTTGAAGAGTACGCCGACAAGGTGACGCTCACCGACCCCAGCCAGCAGCAGCTCGACATCGGCAAGGATTTCCTGAAGGACCATCCCGAAATCGATCGCAAACTGATGCAAGCTGATGACCTCAAGTTCGAGACCGGCTCGGTCGACCTGCTCACCATGATCCGGGTCATGCACCACCTGCCGAAGCCGGAAGGCGAGCTGGCCGAGATCGCACGCGTACTGGCCGACGACGGCTATGCCATCATCGAAGTGGCTAACTATATGCACGCCCGCAACCGTCTGAAGCACATTCTGAAGGGTAAGAAGATGCCAGTCGATCCGGTTGATGTGCGCACCACTGCGGCCAGGAGCGGCAAGGCTGACATCGCGTTCGTGAATCACAATCCGCACACTGTCATCAAACAGCTGGCGCACGCCGGCCTCAAGGTGGAGCGCATTCTGTCGGTTTCCAACTTGCGCAGCCCCGGCCTCAAGAAAGTGATGCCGAAGCGGGCGATGCTCACGATCGAAGGTATCCTGCAGCCAGTGCTGGCCAACAGCTTCTTCGGCCCCAGTGTCTTCCTCCTTGTTAAGAAGGCCTGAGCCTTTCATAAGTACTATTTAGGTGTTATAATATACATATGTTATTTGTTCCTGTGCCCTTCGGGAGCGAAGGGTTCCAGAGTGTCTATGACCAAGTTTCGGCTGCCGATGGCGCCGAGCGCTTACTGTTCGGCTATTACGAAAACCGGGCCGGGAAACAGGCACCGGCCGTTGCCCGTATCGCTCTGACTGAAGAAACCCGCGAGCCAAGCATCACCACAGTAGAGTTGTCCACGACCAATTCCGCTGCGCCGGTTTGGCGCGCCAAGCTATTTATGGGCGACTTGGTCGTCGATAGAAGCGTTCTGATCGTCCGCCTCGAAGGCGACCTCACGCATGAAGACGCCCGCGAAGTCTTTGACATGGACCTGCGCCTCGGTGCTTTTGTCGGCACTGCCGGCGCGAGAGTGTCAGCTTTCGAAAACGTTGCCAACATTGCGTTACAGCTGAACCAACAACAAGTATAATCAGGGGATGATCCCGGGTTATGGAGATGGCGTCGATTCCCTGAAGGGTATCGGCCCGGAAGCTGCTAAAAAATTCGGTCTGCTTGGCGTAAAAAACGTCAGCGATTTGATCGATAATTTCCCTCGCAGGTACGAGGACTATTCGGCAGTGACGCCAATCAGGCAGCTTCGTCCTGGAGCGGTAACGATCGAGGCGGTCATTAAGCAGGCCAAGGGCCGTTACGTCCGCCGCGGCATGCATATCACCGAGGCTATTGCCAGCGACGACACCGACAGCGTCCGGCTGGTGTGGTTTAACCAGCCATACCGCGAAAACGGCCTTAAAGCCGGCCAGTCATATTTCATCTCCGGTCAGTACGAGTTGAGCCGGCAACGTTTTGCCATCATGAACCCTAGCGTAGAGCTAGTCAGCGATTTTCCGGTCAATACTGCCCGTATCCTGCCGGTCTACCGCGAAACGAAAGGCTTGACCAGCAAGCAGATTCGCCGGGCATTGCGCGAGGTGGCGCCGCTCATCCACGGCTTGCCGGAAACACTGCCAGATTGGTTGGTGAAAGAGCAGAAACTGCTGCCGCACGCTGAGGCGGTGTTCGCCATGCATTTTCCGGAAAACTCTCAAAATCTGGAGGAAGCCAAGCGCCGTACCGGCTTCGAAGAGGTGTTTCAGTTGACGCTGGCCAGCCTGCTCAATAAATATGAGCTGCTCAGGGACACTTCGGTGGCCATACCCTTCGACGAGGCGTTGGCGCGCAAGTTTGTAAAAGGCTTGCCGTTCACGCTCACAGACGCCCAACGCAAGGTCGTGTGGCAGATTTATCAGGACATGCAGAAGACCCAGCCGATGAACCGGTTGGTGGAGGGCGATGTCGGCTCCGGCAAGACGGTGGTGGCCGCCATGGCCGCGGTGATGGCGATGGCCGAGGGCTACCAAGCGGTGCTGATGGCCCCGACCGAGCTCCTAGCCCGCCAGCACGCTGACACCATTTATTCGTTACTTACTCCGTTGGGCCTGCACGACAAAGTAGCTTTGTTGGTCGGCGGCATGAAAGAGAAAGAGAAAGAATCGGCCCGGGACGCGATCCGCGAGGGGCATGCGCAGTTTATCATCGGTACGCACGCCCTGATCCAGGAAAGCGTGGATATGCACAAACTTGGGCTGATTATCGTTGATGAACAGCATCGTTTCGGTGTAGAGCAGCGCTGGAAACTAATGGCCAAGGCCGGGCATATGCCGCATCTATTGAGCCTGACGGCTACGCCGATTCCGCGCAGTCTGGCACTGACGTTGTATGGCGAGCTGGATATCTCGGTGCTCGACGCCAAGCCGCCGGGCCGCCAGCCAATTGAAACCAGTATCTGTTCGCCAAACTCCCGCGCTCAGCTGAACAAAGAGATAGAGAAAGAACTGCAGGCCGGCCGCCAGATGTTTGTGGTTTGCCCGCTAATCACCGAGTCATCAGCCAGCACTGCCAACTCCGCCGAGAAGATGTACGAGCAGTTCCGCACCAAAGACTTCAAGAATTGGCGCGTCGGCCTGCTGCACGGCCGCATGAAAGCCGGCGAAAAGAACGACATTATGCAGCAGTTTTTGCGCCGCGAACTGGATATTTTAGTCAGCACTACGGTGATCGAAGTAGGCGTGGATGTGCCTAACGCCTCGGTGATGCTCATCGAAGCCGCCGACCGCTTCGGCCTGGCCCAGATCCACCAGCTGCGCGGCCGCGTGGGGCGCGGCGGCCACCAGGGCTACTGCTATTTGATGATGAGCGATTCCTCGGCGCCGCCCCGGCGGTTGCAGGCGTTGGAGCGCACTACTGATGGCTTTAAGCTCGCCGAACTCGACCTCGAACTACGCGGCCCGGGCGCCATCTACGGTACGCTCCAGCATGGCGCGCTCGACCTGCGGGTCGCCAAATTAACAGATACCAAACTGATTGCCGAAGCCCGTAACGCTGCCGCCCGGTTTATTGAGAAAAATGAGGATTTGCTACAATATAAGCAGTTAGCGGGCCGGGTTGGACAGCTTCGGGCCGTGACCAGCCTCAATTAGATTCATGGAAAGCAGACTAAAATTTTTTAACGAAACCTTTAAGGTGCTCCTGGCCATCATGGTCTGCGGCTGGTTGATGTACTTGGCACTGATTTTTTTGGTAAGCGATAACAACAGGTGCATGGCCGACACGCCCGACTTGTTATTTACTATTTCGGCTTGGACGGTCGGCATACTCAGTGCTCCGCCGCTGGTATACGGCATGGCACGGTTGTTTTTTGCGCCTAATAGCGGCAAAAGCCAGCTTTCTCAGGCAGCGGGCTGGATCGTAAGCATTGGCGCCGGCATTTTTGTTGCCGGGTTAATTTTATTCGCGCTGGCGATTTCACAGTACGGGTGCCAATAAGATGTATTCAGGAGCCACGATTCGTCCGCTGACCGGCAAGATGCTCGGCGCCCACCAAAAGATCGACCGTTTGGCACGTGCCGGCTTGCGCGATCTCATCATCGACAACGATACCTTCCCAACAACCAAACTCATCTTGCATTTCGAGGGAGTAAACGGCCCGGACGCGCTGAAACGTAAGAGTCCCGCCAAGGACGAGCCGTGGCATTTCTATTCGCCGTTTGATGAGACCGATAACCGGTTGGTCGAGACCATCGGCGAGCACTACGATAACCTGGTGCAGGCGCTGAAGAGCCGAGACGAGGTCCGTGCCGCGTTTGAGGCTGCCTGGCTGGCTCACGCCATCGTCGATGGCCTCACGCCGGCCCATCACTATCCGTACGAGGAAAAGCTGGCTGAAATCCGGGGCGGAGAGAACCGGGACAGCCGCGACACTCTAAAGGGCAAGCTCATCATGCCCGGCGATAATGGTTTGGAAATGCTCGTCAACAACTGGAAGATGTGGGGTCCGCGCGGGCTGATCAACGCCCATGGCGTGTTTGAGTGGGGTGTAGCCGTGATGATGGCGCCGCTGTACGAAAAGCGTGTGGCGCTGAAAAAGGAGGACATCGCCGAACTGAACCAGCACGGCGTGCTCGACTTGTTCCGCATGCGCGCCAAAGAAATCGCCGCCCACGGCGTCTACGAAAGCTATATGAAGCACGGCTGGACGCCCAGTTTGGCGCGCCTGGTCCGCAAAAAAGTCGTCCCGGTTATTGTACGGATGGTTACGTTGTCCTGGTACGCGGCTGCCGTGGATGCCGGCCTGGCCAAGAAGACTGCCCTATGAGAGTAATTTCCGGCCGCCTTGGCGGCAGATTGTTCGACTCGCCGCACACCAACCGCACCCATCCGATGAGCGATAAAGCCCGCGGAGCGCTGTTCAACATTTTGGGCGACATCGACGGCATGGTCGTGCTCGACCCGTTTGCCGGCACCGGCGCGTTGAGCTTTGAAGCTATCAGCCGCGGAGCGGCAAGCGCCTTAGCAATCGAGAGCGACCGTCCGGCACAAAAGGTAATCGAGCAGAATATTAAGGCTCTCGGTCTGGGGCGCGAGGTCAAATTGGTCAAAGCTACGTCCAACGCCTGGCTGACGACCAATTATGATGAGACGTTCGATTTGGTCCTTTGCGACCCGCCGCACGATGATCTCCAGCCAAATTTGCTGGTGCGATTGGCGCAACGTGTTGAGTCCGGCGGTTTACTCGTGCTTTCGTGGCCGTCAAGCCAGGATGTGCCGGACTTTGCCAAGTTCGACAAAGTCGAGCAGCGCAACTACGGCGACATGCAGCTGGCTTTTTACCGCCGGATGATCTAGAATAACAGGGTATATACCACTGTTCGCGCGAGTGGTGGAATGGTAGACACGCTAGCCTTAGGAGCTAGTGCCTTAGGGCGTGGAGGTTCAAGTCCTCTCTCGCGCACCAAACTAAAAGACCGGCATTAGTCGGTCTTTTAGTTTGGCTCCAGGCGATAACGGGCGAGAACCTCGTGAGTGAGCGAAGCGAACGGGAGGTCGTGGAGCGAGGACGCGCGCAGGAGCTTGCTCCGAGCACGCCGCAGCGGAGAAGGACGAAGTCCGCCAGTCCTCTCTCGCACCAAATAACGAGTCCAGGCAATGCTTGGACTTTTTGTTTTGTTATACTCTCCCTATGATTTCCTTCGTGTATTTTGACGTTGGCGGTGTCGTTGTCGACGATTTTTACGGCAACAATAAGTGGGATGAGTTGCGGCAGGAACTCGGCATTACTGCGGCTAACCGGGCCGTTTTCCAAAAGATCTGGTCTCGGTATGCCCCGGAACTCTGCGTAGACCGAGACGTCGAAACGCTGCTGCCTATTTTAAGCAAGGAGCTTGGGCTGCGGTTCCCTAAAGATTATTCATTGCTAAACGGTTTCGTGAGCCGTTTTTATGCCAATCCGGACATCTGGCCGGTTATTGAGTACACAAGAGACAGGGCTGCAATCGGGCTGCTCACCAACATGTATCCGGGCATGTACGCAGCCATCGAGCGAAAGGGCATATTGCCAGATGTGAAGTGGGATGTTGTTATCGATTCGAGCGTTGAGCTTTTGCAAAAGCCGGATAGCAAGCTATTTGAGCTAGCCAGCAAGAAGGCCGGCGTGCCGAACGGAGAAATCCTGTTTGTTGATAACGGCCCGGAGCACATTAACGCGGCAAAGGCTTTTGGCTGGCAGACGTTCCTGTACGACTCCTCGGATCATAAGTCTTCGATCGAGGAGCTGAAGCTGTTCCTGCAGGAGAGACTTGTCGCCTAGGCCTTAGTACCGGTGTGATGAAGTTCGCATTGACTGGAGCTAACAGGGGTCGTATTGTACAGGTAAGTAATGCGTATCGAAGGCAAACATGTCCGAAGTTAGACTTTCTCCGATAGGAGGGTGGGGCATTTTTGCTGCGCGGATGGTGAGCGCGCTAGCGCTTGGCGCCAGGGCGCACGGAGAGGTGGCGATGGGTCTGCCACGCCGCCTGCCGGAAGTGTACGATCAGCGTCTGGCAGAAGCCGGGAGCTACGTTTCCACTGTTGCTGTTGGCGCCGAAGTGGCTGCTACTGCTGAGCTCTTGGTCGACCGCGGCCCGTTCCCGCCTGACCCACTAATCTACGTCTAGACGAACCTAGTTGTTATATGATGGTGGCATGCGACACCATGTAATTTATGTGCCAGGTCTCGGCGATTACCGGACGCGCATGCAGCGCCTGGCTCCGATTTATTGGCAGCTTTTCGGTATCACTGGCCATTATTATCTGATGCGCTGGAATGATAAGCAGTCTTTTGAGCCAAAGCTGGCTGGTTTATTGGAAATGATCGACCAATTATCCATCAATGGCGACAAAGTATCTTTGGTGGGCACCAGTGCAGGCGCTAGTGCGGTGTTGGATGCTTTCGCCGTAAGACAAGAAAAGGTAAGCGGCGTGGTGTGTATTTGTGGCAAAATCAATCATCCAGAGACCATTCGCCCCGGCGTATTCATAGAGAACCCTGCATTTAAGGAGTCGCTCGCCAACTTGCAGCTTGTGCTGCCGGGCTTTGATGAGGATGCGCGGGCTCAGATTATGTCGATTCGCCCCCTGGCCGACCATAGCGTGCCGCCGCCGGACACAGTTATCGATGGAGCTCGGGCGCTGGTCGTTCCCACCTATGGCCACGTGGCGAGCATTGCATTTTCGCTGATTTTCGCCGCGCCGGGCTTTATCGGTTTCCTCAAGAGCCTGCCGCCTAAATAAGCTGTTTGAGCAGGGCGAGGAATTCGGCCGGGCTCTTGAGACGTTCGCGGGCACTTGTGGGGCCTGGGCCAATCTTTATAGTGAAGGCGTTTGGCGGCATGGCCTTGAACAGATCTTCGTCGGTGGCGTCGTCGCCGGCGGCCAGGACGAAATCCCAGGCCCTCATACCCAGCCAATGCTGCACGCCGCTCCCTTTCGTCACCCCTGTTGGGCGTAGCTCGACAATCTTGTTGCCTGGTATAATGGTTATGCCACGTTGGCGGGCAACGGACCGAAGTCGTTCGGCCAGCCGCACCGCTTCGGCGCTCGCACGGGCTTGTTCTTTGGAATTACGATAGTGCCACACCAGCGCCGTAGCTTTCTCTTCGGTAAATGAACCGGGAACCGCTGCCGTGCTGGCGTCCATTACCTGTCGCACGCTGTCTTTCCAGCTGTCGTCTAGCCCAGCCAATTCCTGCCACTCGCCGTCAATTTCCCGCATAAAATACCCGTGCTCTGCCACCAGATGCAGCTTGAGATGCCCGAGCCACGCCTCGAGCGTCTGACGGTCACGACCGCTCACCACCACAATGGTGTTACGGTCGTCTTCGGCTAAGCCCTGCAGCAGCTCCAAGAGTTGCGAGGAAGGTTTGGCCTGGTCCGGCAGAAGACGGAGATCCGCCAGAGTACCATCGTAATCCAGTAGCAATAAACGGTTATGAGCGTGGTAGTATGCAACCGGGAGGGAGTGATGCGCAGTCATAATTATTATTGTACAGCTCAGACTGATAGCATACAGTCGGCGTGATGGCTAAGAGAGGATTAATCATCGTATCCAATCGCTTGCCAGTAGCCATTAAAGAGGTTGACGGCAAGTTGAGGGCCGAACGAGCCATCGGCGGTGTTGCTACTGCTTTAAACGCCGTTGCCGAGCGCCACAAGGCGCGTTGGGTAGGCTGGAGCGGTCTGCCGCGCGTATTGCCGGCTAAAGAGTTGGCTGCACTTCATTTTCCGCAAGGTTTCGTGCCTGTCCAGGCCGGGCCTGGCCTGGTGCGGCGATATTACGATCACATTTCCAACAGTTTGCTGTGGCCCAGTCTCCATGGTATGTTTACCGATTTTGTGCCGACACCCAAGGACTGGCAGGCCTTTAAAGAGATGAACCGCCGCTTTGCCGAAGCGGTACAGAACACTATTGAGTCCCCGAACGACCTCATCTGGGTACACGACTACCATCTGATGTTGGTGCCGCGGTTTTTGCGCGAGGCCGGGGTCACTAACCGGATCGGCTTCTTCCTGCATACGCCGTTTGCTGCACCTGAATTTATGCTCGGCTTGCCGTACGCCAAGGAGTTGCTTGGCGGCATGTGCGCGGCCGATGTGGTCGGTTTCCAGACCGAAGGTGATGTTGATAATTTTTGGGGTTCATTGGAGATTGCCGGCTGCCCCACCGCCCCCGGCCTGGCTGGCGTATTCCCGATCGGCGCCGACTTCAAGGCTTTCCGCGCCGCGGGCGCTAAGCCTTCAGTCCGCCAGAAGATCCAGAAACAGTTGAAGGCGATCAAGGGTAAAAGCGTTATTTTCTCGTTGTCGCGGCTGGACTACACCAAAGGTATTGTCGCCCAGCTGTTAGCGGTGGAGCGTTTTTTTGCGAAGAATCCAAATCGTGAAAATCTGGTCTACAAGTTAGTAGTCGCGCCGTCGCGCGAGCAACTTGGCGAATATCAGGAGTTGAAACGCACCATCGAACGGGTGGCCCGGCGCATCAACCAGCGCCTGCGCACTAAGCACTGGCAGCCGATTGAATATAGTTATGAGAATCTGGGTTTTGAGGACGTCGTCGCCTGGTATAAGGTGGCCGGCACGTTGTTGCTGCTGCCCGAGAAGGACGGTATGAATTTGGTCTCGAAAGAGTATATCGCGGCACGCGACCGCGATGAGGGCGTGCTGGTACTGAGCAAGGGCATGGGCTCGGCGTTCCAGTTGCCCGAAGCGCTGTTAGTTGATGCCCAGGATACCGAGGCGGCCGCTGTGGCGTTGGAGCGAGCCCAAAAAATGTCCGATTCCGAGCAGTCCGGCCGCTGGCAGGCGCTGCGGTCCGGGGTCCGCGACCAGGATATCTTCTGGTGGGCGGAGAACTTCTTGCAGGCGTTGGTGGGGCACAGCCGGCGCCGGCAACCGCACGTAATTGCAAAAAATTGATATTTATCACATTTATTGACAGATGGCCCAGTAATTACCATACTTAACTAAAAGTTAATAATTTAAACCATCCGTATGACAGAATATCTAAGCGGTGGTGGGGAAGAACAAAAAGAAGACGACGCGAACGGCCCATTGGGCCCGATTGGCAAGTCTGTCGCGCGCCGGGAACGGCGCCGTGACCGTGATGAGGCTACGCTAGCGCGTATCCGTGGACGGCTGGATCGGCCGGTTACGACCGAGGCTGACTTGCGCCGCCGCCACGACGATCTGAACCGGCAATTAGTGCTCGAGGAGCAGTTGGTCGCATCGGGCCGCGATCCTTACAGTGATGCCGCCGCCGAAGCGGCACTGGGCGCTGAAGACCCTGTACCGGAGTGGATGCGTCGGATGTGGGCCAGACAAGCTACGGTCGGCGGGGCGGTTATGGACATAACATCCCAAGGGCCAGTGGGCCGGGAATTGGGCGCAGCATGAACAAGCCTGAAGACCTCAATCCGGCGCTCGATCCCAGCACCGACAACCAGAATGTCTGGGTGTATCCGGGTGATGAATCAACCCCCGAAGGCTCGAGCTATTGGTATCGCCTCTATTTGGCGGTACGGGCAGAACAGCGGGACCGGGCGGCTCAGGCCGCAGCCGGCGGATCTGCCAGCCAGGGATCGAATTTCGAAACCGGATTTGCCCACGGCAGCTTGCCGCTGCCTGATTTTATGCGAACCACGGGGCTCGATCCAGTAGCGCATACCGGCCATATGTAGCCGGAGTGTTGGTTGGTAGCATATATAGATAAAGCGAACGCCGCACACCCGGCGTTTTTTCGTTTATCTGATACAATGCAACTAAGAATAAGGAAATCTATCATGGCTTTACCAACCCAACCCTACAAAGGCGCGCGCGATTTTTATCCCGAAGACAAACGCCTCCAGAAGTACATGTTCGGCTTGATGCGCCGCGTGGCCGAAAGTTTTGGCTACGAAGAGTATGACGCGCCGGTGCTCGAACCGCTTGAGCTGTATCTGGCTAAGACCGGCGAAGAGATCGTAAACGAGCAAACTTACACCTTTGAAGACCGCGGCGGCCGCAAAGTGGCCATCCGCCCAGAAATGACTCCCACCGTCAGCCGCATGGTCGCGGCTCAAAGGCAGGAACTGGCCTATCCGTTGCGCTGGTACAGCATCCCCAACCTGTGGCGCTACGAACGGCCGCAGCGCGGGCGCTTGCGCGAGCACTGGCAGCTAAACGTCGATATCTTCGGTGTTGATACTGTCCAGGCCGAGGCAGAGGTCATTCAGGTGGCGGCCGGTATCCTGAAAGCCGCCGGCGCTACCAGCGACATGTACAGCATCCGCATCAACAGCCGCAAGCTGATGGATTTTGTTCTCAAGGACTATTTGGGGCTCGACGGCGTGCAACGCCACACCATCGCCAAGCTCATCGACCGCATGCACAAAATGGCGCACGAGACCTTTGTGGCTGAGGCTGATGCCGTATTTACGCCTTCACAACGGGATGCCGGCGCCAGCGACAAGCTACTGGAACTGCTGAAGTGCACCGCCATCGAGCAGCTCCCGGCGGAAGTTCGCAGTGACAAGTCGGCATTGGAATTAATGGAGTTGATGAACACCATGAAGGAGGCGCGGCTGTCGAACGCCATCTTTGACCCGACGGTGATGCGCGGCTTCGATTACTACACCGGCATCGTCTTTGAGATTTTCGATGAAGACCCGGAGAATAACCGTTCGATGCTCGGCGGCGGCCGCTACGATGGCCTAGTTGGCCTGTTCGGTGTCGAGCCGGTTCCGACCGTCGGCTTCGGCTTCGGCGATGTGACCTTCGAGAATTTCCTGCGCGGCCATGGCTTAATGCCGCCAATGCGCCCCGAAACCGACGTTTACGCCGTGCTGATCGGCGACGTCTTTGCCAAAGCTCAGCCGGTGATTGCCGAGATGCGCGAGCAAGGCGTCAATGTCGCCGTCGACGTCAGCGGCCGCGCTCCGGACAAACAGATCAAGACTGCCGTGAAGAAGGGGATCCACTATGCCATTTTCATCGGTGAGCGCGACTTGGCCATTGAACAATTCGAAATCAAAAACCTGCTGACCGGCGTAGCCGAAAGACACAGCATCGCACGCATTGTCTCTATTGTTAGAGACTATCGAAGCGACGACTAAACGCGTAAAATTACCAATATGACGGGCCTAAGTCATGTAACTACCGGAGTTTTTATCGCCGTCGCCGTCCAGAAACCGGCGCTGGCCTTGCCGTTGGCGCTCCTGTCGCATTTTGTGCTCGATCGCTTCCCGCATTGGGGCAACGATTTGCTGGACGGCTCCAGCTCGCTCTTTCGCCGCATTATTCTGTATGATGTGCTGGCCTGTTTGAGCGTGGTAACTTGCATGATGCTCGCGCTCCCCGCTCAGGCGTTTGTGATCGTCCTGTCGGCGGCTTTGGCGGTTGCGCCCGATATGATGTGGATACCTAACTTTTTCCGCGAGGTCAGGGGTCTGCCGGTTAAGCCTAGAAACGCTCTTATGCGTTGGCACGCCAGCCTGCAATACGAGCGCAACTGGGGCATTGCCACCGAAGGTTTCTGGCTTCTGGCCGTTGTCGTACTCCTCTGGCACGACGTCTCTTTGTAGTGGAAGCGTACCCGGCTTCACCGGTCGTACGTTATTGTTGTTGACTTATTTCTTGAATAGTTGTATAATACGCAAGTTTTCGTAAAAATTAAGGATTATTTAAGAATTAAGGTCTATTTTAGATGCCATCTCTTTTTCTCCCATCACCAGAAGCGCCCGGCGCAACCGCACTCCTGGAACGCCCCGAACAATCAGCAATCGACCAGCTTACCTTTGAGCAAGATGCGCTGCTTAATATTTTGACCGAGGAATCCTTCCCAGTTGAGAGTTTTGGCGAAGAAAGGCAGGTCGCGCCCGTTGCCGACTATACCGGCCGTGTCATCGGCGGTATTTCGCTTGACGGCACCAAGCCGCAGCCGGAGCAAACCGGTCCGCAGGCGGCATTTCAGGGAGAGGATTCGCGTGAAACCTTTGCCGGCGCCCTGGAGCGCGGCGTTGACGCAGCGGGTATCGTACGAAGGGCTGCCAGCCGTTTTCTTATGCCGTTCGTTGATGCTTTGCGCGGCGATCCGACCTTGCGCGGCCGCGTAGACTCGCTTTTGTACAATGGCACCGAGAGTGATCCTTTGAAGCCGAAGCGCTTCACCCTTGATATCGACAGCCTCAGAGAACAACGCGGCTTGGGACGCGAGGAACGAGAGTACTTGCAGGTCGTTTCTGACATAACTGAGGTCAACCCATTTCTGGTGGCTGCAGGTGCTGTCGAACCGAGCATTGCTCACGCCGTCCTCCGTTGCGAGTACGACCGCCGCTCGCTCAGCACTCGCCGGGCAATCCCGTCGGGCAGCTCGGTGCCTCTGGTAGTCGCCGGCGCTGGCATTCACGGTACGATTGCCGGCGGTTCGATTCTGACCGAACGCCCGGACATCCTGGAAGACGCTCTGTTTTTTGACCGAGCTGCAACACCTGGCGGCGTTTTTGACCGCGCCAACGGTGAAGCCCACCTGGTCAACAGTGCTAACTATGTCGGCGACGAGCCTTTTGTGCTGCCGCCCCGGGTTACCGACGGAACCATACGGCTTGAGGCCGGATTGTTCCCGCAATCGCCGGGCGAGCGTACTAATCCCGACGGCGGCCGGACAGGAAGTATCAACCGCTTAGTTCCGTTCTTCCCCTCGCCGGATGAGTACGAACGCGCCAAACGCTATGTATCCAACTGGACTTTCGCTCTGGCTTCCAAGTTGCAGAACACCTTGCTAATGCGTCGGTTCCGCGGCGAGACTGAACTCCGCAGCATCGAGCTTGCGGGCGACGGTAGTGCCGATACGTACCGCGTGATCACCCAGGACCTGCAGAGCAACGAGCAGTTTGAAGTAACTACCAATAATGTTCTGCTGCCGACCGGCTTGGGCAAACCCCGCCGTGTCATCCGGGATGATGAATATTTCCAAGAGCTTTTGCGGGTACAGGAGGCCGAAGGAACCGACCGCTTCCCGCTCTATTGTGACGCCGTAGAAGCCTATAACTATTTTGCCGATGTCACCCGCGGCCCGGTTCGCAGCGGACGCCGTTTTGCTATCATCGGCAGCGGTGACAGTGCCGCGACGCTTATCGAGGCATTGGCCGGTCTGTATAAAGTGGGCAATCTGGGTGAAGTCGATAAGATTACCGTTGTCGCCAGCAGCTCCTTAAGCGAGCGCTGCCGCTACTCGTCCATCAGCGATGCCCTTGAGCGCTTTGAAGCGGCCACCGGCCGGAAGAATCTGCTGGAAGTAGTTGATTCGCGCGTGGAGTCTCTCTTGCTCCGTTTCGACCCGCTGGACAGGAGTATTAGTGACGGCAATGCTATTAATCTGGTTGACGCTGCCGGCAACGTGATTTCCGGCTCCGCGGGCGGTCCTCCCGTAGAAGTCGACCATGTTATCGAGGCTACAGGCTTTGAGTCCGAGTTGGAACAGATTTTACGGCCTCTGTTGGGGGGCAAACGGTTGCAGGACAGTCTGTCCGATATCACCGCCCGCAGCAACCCGTTCGTGGCCGTAGGCCAGATGCTGGCCGATAATCCCGGCATCGCGATCGTCGGTACCGCCGCAGTCCCGAAATTCACCCCCGATAAACAGGCCGAGCTGCCGGCTGGCACCCAAGAGGTGCTTAACGCGGTAAGCGAGAACGTCGTAGCCATCGGTCTCCGCGGCACCGACACGACCATTGCCACCAAGCAGTGGCTGCGCATGCGCCGCGACCAACTCCCAACTTATGTTCCGCCGACCGGCGAAGCCGACCAGGCTCCTATATCTCCAGACAAGCCCATGAGGGACACTTTTTCTGTAGCACTAGATGCGAACTTGCCTCCTGTCGATAGGACGCTCGAGCCTAATGCCGCCCTGCTGACACCGCTCTTGCTTTTGCCATTGGCTGCCCGCGGTCTAGCTTCCCGCAACGACGTCGATCCGTCCGTACCCTTGGTCGTTGAAGCCGACGACCAGATCGCTGCGTTCCGTGTCATGCCCGTAGAAAAGCGTCAATACCGGGCAAGGATAACCTTCTCGGACAGCGCAGTGGGCGTTACTCCTGTGGGCGATATGCCCGTAGAGCTGACTCGCGAACTGGCGCTTGCCGCCCAAGACCCGCACTTCCAGTCCTACGGTATGGATGCCATGCGCCGCCGCCGCTCAGATTCGATCACGGTGACCCTCAACTACAACGGTGAACAGCTCAGCCTGCAAGACTCCTTGGTCCAAGCCTCTTAGCGTGGGAATCTCTCTAGCAAAAGTCGCTCTAATCTGTTAGAGTGGGTAACTATGCATGTGACCAAGAAATACTCATCCGACACTAAAGTAACGTTAACTTTGACTGCCGACGCCGAATTATTGGAGGCAGAAAAGAAGAAAGTTCTGTTAGAACTTGCCCGCAACCTGAAAATCCAGGGCTTCCGCGAAGGCAAGGCGCCGCTCAACATTGTTGAGAAAAGCGTTGATCCGTCTCGATTGCAGACCGAATTTCTGGAACACGCCGTCAATCGTCTATACCTTGCGGCTCTGGACCACGAAAACCTCCGCCCGGTAACGCCGCCAGAGGTCAAGATTGCCAAATTCGTACCGTTCGACACTCTCGAAGTCGAGGCCGAAGTCGAGGTAGTAGGCGAGGTCAAATTGGCTGACTACAAGAAGATCAAGCTTGCCAAAGAGAAGGTGACTGTTGACGCTAAAGAAGTCGATGAGGTCATCGCCAGTCTGCGCAGCCGCGAGGCCGAAAAGAAAGAGGCCAACCGCGCCGCCAAGGACAAAGACGAAGTTGTGATCGACTTTAAGGGCGTTGACGCCAAGACCAAAGAAGAAATCAAAGGCGCCGATGGCAAGGGTTACCCGTTGCTGCTCGGCAGCAACACTTTTATCCCTGGTTTCGAGGCCAACCTCTTGGGCATGAAAGCGGGCGAAGAAAAGACTTTTGTGCTGACTTTCCCCAAGGACTATGGTGTAAAAGCCCTGCAGAACCGCAAAGTTGAGTTTGCGGTAAAAGTCGAGAAGGTTCAGGAAGTAGTCGAACCCAAACTCGACGACGCTTTTGCCGCTACTGTCGGCCCGTTCAAGACCGTTGCCGACCTCAAAGTCGACATCAAGAAAGAACTGAGCGCTCGCAAAGAAGATGAGGCCGAGCAGAAGTTTGCCGACGAACTGATTACCAAGATTGCCGAGAAGTCCAAAGTTGCCATTCCGGAAGTCCTGATCACCGAACAGATCGACCGCCTCGAGCAAGAACAACGCCAGAACCTGATGTACCGCGGCCAAACCTGGCAGGAATTCCTCGACGCCGAAGGCCTAACCGACGAAACCTTCCGCAAGCAGTTGCGCCCCGGCGCCGAGCTGCGCGTTAAGGCCGGCCTGGTGCTCAGCGAGATCTCTGAATTAGAGAAGATCGACGTCACACCAGAAGAGTTGGAAATCCAGGTCCAAACCCTCAAGGCGCGCTATCCTGACCCCCAAATGCAGGCCGAACTGGCCAAGCCCGAAGCCCGGCGCACCATCGCCAGCCGCATCCTCACCGACAAAACCGTCGCCAAGCTCAAAGAATACGCCACTAAATAACTTGATATCTTAACGATTATATAGTATAATAATCGTAAGATGTGGTTTTTTAGTAGGATGGCTTCGATAAAACGTCTGCCTGCCGAGCCTTCGGTGGTCTATGCCTACGCGTTTGCTGACGCGCCGGAGCGAATGCTCGGTGTGCACGTACCGCGCCAGTCGGCTAAAACCGCTGCGTTGGCGTTGAAGAAGGCGCACGGCACGCATAAATATCGTTCAAACGCGCAAGGTCTCGCGGGCGCCAGTAAGGCTCTCCGCGACTTGGAAACCACTGCGCACGACTACTATCTGCTCGGCCCGGCTGCCCAGTATGTCAGTACCGGCTTGGTGATCGGCGCCGACATTTTGCACAACCACTTAGGCCGGAAGGTCCTGACCGTGCGCAAAAAAGTCCTGACTGACCGAGAGTACGCCGACGTCTTCCGCGCTGTCGGCAACCGCTCCTAACACCCCCCTCGTGTGACATTTTTTACAGTGCAAGCATTTCGTTGCTCTGTAAAGTATCTCACAGGAGAACGTATGCCAGAACTTACTGAACGCGCGGCCAGAGCCTATAGCACCTTGGACGGATATCGTGGAAGCGGCGTCCGGGAGACGGCCGGACGGGTGGCGGTGTTTTTGCTGAGGGATGACCTGCCAGCCGGTGTCCGCTGCGATGCCGAGAACCTGCTGGAAGGCGCGGTCACGCTGTCGGGTATGCTCGACGGGAGATCGATCAACAACATCGTACGCAGCGCCTCCGTGCTTTGCGCCCAAGCACTTGCGCATCAGGCGCTCGACCATGGGATCGGCGCCCGCGGTTTTCAGACCGGCGATATTTTCGACCGCAGCTAACAGATATATTTAGCACTCTTGACCATCGAGTGCTAAGTGCCTATACTGGTTTACATGAATAGTCCAACCAGCCAGATCCTTGTACCAACCGTAATCGAGAGCGACGGCCGCGTTGAGCGCGCCTACGACATCTACAGCCGCCTCTTGAAAGACCGTATTATCTTTCTGGGTACCGATGTAAATGAACACACTGCCAATCTGATCGTCGCCCAGCTGTTGTTCCTGCAAGCTGAGGACCCCAAGAAAGACATTTTCCTGTACATCAATAGCCCCGGCGGCAGCGTCTACGATGCCCTGGCAATCTACGACACCATGCAGTTTGTGACCAACGATATCCAAACCTTCGGCATCGGCGTTCAGGCTTCGGCCGCCGCCTTCTTGCTGTGCAGCGGCTCCAAGGGCAAGCGCCATCTGCTGCCAGAGGCCACGGTGATGATCCACCAGCCGTCTAGCGGTACCCGCGGTAAAGTCACCGACATGGAGATCGACCTGAAAGAAAGCTTGCGCATCAAAGCGCGCATGAACGAAATTATGGCCGCAAACACCGGCCAAAAGGTCGAAAAGATTAAGGAAGACATGGAACGCGACTACTGGATGACCGCCGAAGAGGCCCAGAAGTACGGCCTCGTCGATAAGGTTATAACCACGCCTCCCAAGCTGTAGCTTGATCCGAATTTGCAGTTGAACCTACTGCGCCATGAGAGTAGAATGAGTCGCTATGCCGTCGAAATAGCGGCCGTGTACTCTCATTACTCTGGATGTCCATAACTACTACTAGCAGACCTTTACCCTATCCGCGAACTTCGCCAGAAGCGTTGCCCACTTGGAGTATCCAGTTGCGTCCGCTTTTCGACTTGCCTTTTCAATTCGCTAGAGTTCAGCTTGGGTATCAGCATGACCCCGACAGTCTTCCGGTGATTGTGGCTCCTCTTGAACATGGGGTTGCTGATGCAGCGGACGAGTTAGCTGATAGGCGCCTGCATGCTGTTTTGCCCGAGGTGGGAGTTTTGGCCGTAGAGTGGGGGATCGACGATACTGGAGAATATGACGATGCGGTGGAACGGGTTTTGGGTTGTGCTCAGGCTTACCAGGCGGGCGGGGAAGTCGTTCTCGGAAGCGTTCACGCGGTTGCCGATAGCGGGGTGCCTGATTTGGTTGGTGCGTTAGTGGAACAAGCCTTAACTCCCTTCGAGGGTGATTTGCCCGTTCGGGCCGAAGCCTCGGATGCGGGGCGATCCAGCATTATTTTTCCTGCCGGCCTGACCGTTGCCGGCCTGCGGGGATGGATCAGCACGGCTTATCCTGCCACTCCCAGCTATGAAGTTGCCGACTTGACCCAGCCCTACGTTGGATAAATACTTGACATTTGATCTACCGTCCCTCACAATACTACCCTAAGAAGTAGTGTAAGCAGGGCAGTGCTGGAGTTGCACGGAAGTGCAACTCCGCAAAGCGCCAAAAACACCCGCCGCTTAGGAACCTTCGCGCGAACCAACACAACACTTAACAAACTAAGTTATCAACTATCCTTGCCCCCTGTAGCACGGGGTAAGGGTCTTGTTTGCGCTCCAAACAAGATTAAATTAAGGGGAACTAGCACCGCGTATGGCGAAAAGCACCAAGACTGCAGCAAACAGCACAGCCCGTGTGTATTACACTCGTCAAGACGACGCTATTGATCTGGCCAACCTGGTCGATCATCAAAACAAGTCCTTCCAATGGTTTGTGGAAGAAGGCTTGGGCGAACTCTTGGCTGAAATTAGTCCTGTGGACGATTACACCGGCACTAAATTAAGTTTGGTTTTCAAGGACTACCACTTTGAAGATCCGCAAATGACCGAGCGCGAAGCTCGCGAAAACAACGTCAGTTTTGAGGCGCCGTTGAAGGCGACCGTCGTCCTGACCAACAAAGTCACTGGCGAAGTAAAAGAGCAAGAGATTTACCTCGGTAACTACCCTTGGATGACCAAGCGCGGTACTTTTGTGATTAACGGTGCCGAGCGCGTCGTCGTAAGCCAGCTGATCAGATCGGCTGGCGTTTTCTTTACGGCCGAGCAACACGGTGCCACTAGCCTCTACGGCGCCAAGGTCATTCCGGGCCGCGGAGCATGGCTCGAGTTTGAGACCGCCGCAGCCGGCGGCCTCTTTGTTAAGATCGACCGCAAGCGCAAGATCGCCGTTACTACGCTTTTGCGCGCTCTGGGCATGAACGAAGCCGCAATGAAGGAAGCTTTCAAGCACGTTGACAGCGGTAATCTGAACTACCTGCAAGCCACTTTGGACAAAGACCCGACTCGCGGCCAAAGCGACGCGTTGATTGAGGTGTACCGCCGCCTGCGCCCAGGCGACCTGGCCACCGTGGACAACGCCCGTGCCCTGATCGAGAACATGTTCTACAACTTCAAACGGTTCGACTTTTCGCGCGTTGGCCGTTACAAAATCAACAAGCGCCTGAACCTGGACGTTCCAAACACGGTTGAAAACCGCGTTATGCGCCTTGAGGACCTCGTCGCCATCGTTGCCGAGTTGATCCGCTTGAACAACACCCAGGAACCGGCTGACGATATTGACTCTTTGGCTAACCGCCGGGTCAAACTCGTTGGCGAGCTGGTTCAGCGCCAGTTCCGCATCGGTTTGCTTCGTATGGAGCGCAACACCAAGGACCGCATGTCGATGTCTGAAATCGAGACCGTTACCCCTGGCCAGCTGATCAACGCCCGTCCGGTCGTTGCCGCTGTCCGCGAATTCTTCGCCAGCTCGCAGCTTAGCCAGTTTATGGACCAGATTAACCCGCTAAGCGAACTCGCACACAAACGCCGCTTGAGCTCCATGGGACCAGGCGGCTTATCACGTGAACGCGCAGGCTTTGAAGTGCGTGACGCCCACGCCACACACTACGGCCGCATTTGTGCCGTTGAAACGCCGGAAGGTGCCAACATCGGCTTGGTATCCAACCTGGCCAACTACGCCCGTATCAACGACTACGGCTTTGTCGAGACCCCTTACCGCAAAGTTGTTAACGCTGTTACCGCCAAGGACGCCGCCGGCCACATCGCTTCCGTGAATCTGGAAGACGAAAAGGGCAAGACCATCGTCAAAGCAGGTAAGACCATCACTAAGGACGATGCTGCCAAGCTTGCCAAAGTTGAAGGTCGCGTCACCTGGCCGGTCAAGGCTCAGGTAAGCAGAGAGATCGTCTGGCTGGATGCTTCCGAGGAAGAGTCCGCTGTTATCGCCGGTATCGGTAACGAATACGACGAAAACGGCTACTTTGTGAGCGAGCGCGTCAGCGCCCGTACTCAGTTGAAGCCCGGCGAAGCCGACGCCAACGATATCACCCACATGGACGCCGCCCGCAACCAGATTATTGGTTCGAGCGCCGGCCTGATTCCGTTTATTGAAAAGAACTACGTGTACCGCTCTTTGATGGGCAGCAACCAGCAACGTCAGGCTGTGCCGCTGATCCAGCCGAGCGCCCCGATTGTGGGCACCGGCTTGGAAGGTGCCGCCGCCCGCAACACCGGCCAGTTGATTATGGCCGAGGATGAAGGTGAAGTCGTTAAGGCTTCCGGCGATGAAGTTGTCGTGAAGTACAAAGACGGCAACGTCACTTACGAACCGCAGCATTTTGTACGCTCTAACGAAGGTACGAGCATCAACCAGAAGGTTGTTGTTTCGACCGGCGACAAGGTGAAAAAGGGTGACGTTCTGGTAGAAGGTATGTCTATTCAAAACGGCGAACTGGCCCTCGGTAAGGACCTGATTGCCGCCTTCATGCCTTGGAGCGGTTACAACTTCGAGGACGCCATCATCATCAGTCGCAAGCTGGTGGAAGACGACACTCTGACATCTATCCACATTGTTGACTTTATGATCGAGGTCCGCGAGACCAAGCTGGGGCCGGAAATCGTCACTCGCGACATCCCGAACGTCAGCGAGGACGCTTTGCGCCACCTCGATGACGACGGTATTGTTCGCATCGGTGCCGAAGTGCACCCTGGCGACATTCTGGTCGGAAAGATTACCCCGAAGGGTGAGCAGGAACTCAGTTCTGAGGAGCGCTTGCTCCGCGCCATCTTCGGTGAAAAGGCCAAGGAAGTCCGCGACACAAGCCAGCGCATGTCTAACGGCAAGCACGGTAAAGTGGTTGGCGTAAAGGTCTTTAGCCGCGAAAACGGCCATGAACTGAAGAGCGGCGTGCTGATGCAAATCCAGGTCTTTGTGGCTCAGATGCGCAAAATCAGCGTCGGCGACAA
>DATJJV010000011.1:0-10961 GCA_035491975.1 Pristimantibacillus sp.
GGTAGCGAACAGCACAGTAAACATCAGAAGGTCGGTCATCAGGTAGACCCAGAAGCCGAATATGACCCGGTCGTTGTACGCCGCTTCGTGGCGCTCTTCGTGTTCTACTGCTAGCTCTGCTTCTGCCATGTCCGCCATCGCTTATTCTTTATTACGTCCCAGCCAAAAACGAGAACTACTTTTATGAATTCCCGCAGGCCCATGTCTTCATCGTCAGAAATATTGAGGTGCGGCCCGCGGTGCCGGCGCTCGGAACCATCACGGGCTTCGCGCTCGGCTTCCAGCCGGCGAACATCGGCAGCCGTAAGGGTATATTCCAGCTTGTCGTTAAACATGCGGGAAATGAAGATCGCAATGATGCCGATGAGCGAAACCACGATCAGCCAAACGATTTGCCAGACAAAGCCAAAACAAGCCAGGAATGCCAAGGCGGCAATGTAGACGCCCGTTCCGGTGTTATATGGAATGTGGATGTCTTCGTATTTTGGCTCTGGCAAGGCCTTTTTCTTCGTCTCCCAATACTGGTCGCGCGCGGTAACTTCGGGGATAGTGGTGTAGTTGTAGAACTGCGGTGCTGACGGCGTGGACCATTCCAGCGTCCGGCCATCCCACGGGTCGCCGGTGGTGTCCAGCAGGCGTTTCTTCTGCATGAAGCTAGCGATAATCTGCACAATCTGCAGAGCTACGCCGACGGCAATCACCAGCCCACCGATAAACATCAGGATAAAGAACGGCTGCCAACCCGTCGCAGAGCTGTAGTGGTCGAGACGGCGGCTGGCGCCCATAATGCCCAAGATGTACATCGGGATGAATGATAGACAGAAACCGATAATCCAACAGGTAAAGGCGTAGCGGCCGATGCGCTCATTGAGTTTTATGCCGGTAATCTTCGGGAACCAATACGATATTGAGGCAAAGACACCAAATAGCACGCCACCGATCACGTTGGAGTGGAAGTGCGCCACCAGGAACAAGCTGTTATGCAGCTGGAAATCGGCCGGCGGGAAGCCCAAGACTACGCCGGCCATACCGCCAATGCTGAAAATGCCGATAAACCCAAGGAACCACAGCATCGGCGTCTTAAACTGAATGCGGCCCTTCCACATCGTGGCGACCCAGGTAAAGACCAACACCGATGTCGGGACGGCAATAATAAGCGTCATCAAACCAAAGAAAGCGTTCACGTCGGCCCCGGCGCCCATGGTAAAGAAGTGGTGCAGCCACACCGACAATGCAAAGGCCGACACGCCGATCATGCCAAACACATTCGAGTAATAGCTGGCCACGCGCTTGCGGCTAAAGGTCGAAACAATCTCGGTGAACGCGCCAAAGGCCGGCAGCACCAGAATGTACACCTCCGGATGGCCCCACATCCAAATCAGGTTGGTATACATCATCGGATCGCCGCCGCCAAGCGTAGTGAAGAAGTGCGTGCCCAAATAGCGGTCAAAGAACAGCAGGAACAACGTGGCCGTCAGCAGCGGGAAAACGGTCATGGCCATCACCATGCTGCACAACGAGCCCCAAGTGAAAGCCGGCATCTTCCAAATGCTCATGCCCGGGGCACGCATCTTGATAATGGTCATAATAAAATTGATCGCCGCCAGCGTCGTGCCTATACCGGATATCTGCAAACTCCATATCCAATAGTCCACCCCTACCCCTGGGCTGAATTGGGCCTCCGACAGCGGCGCAATCGCCAGCCAACCCGTCGCGGCATACTGGCCGCCCAGTGCAAAGAACATGTTCACCATAATTACGCCGCCAATATATAGCCAGAAACCGAGCGAGTTCAGGAACGGCGAAGCCAGGTCGCGCGCACCAATCTGCAACGGCACGATGTAATTGATGAGTCCAAAAATAAAGGCCATGGCCACGAAGAACACCATAATATTGCCATGCGCCGTAAAGATCTGTTGGAAGTGATCGGCCGAAAGATATCCCTGGGAACCGTCGACCGAAATCGCCTGCTGCAACCAGATCATAATGGCATCCAACCCGCCGCGCAGCAGCATAAAGCCAGCGACGATGAAGTACATAATACCGATCTTCTTCGGGTCGACCGACGTCAGCCACTCTTTCCAAAGCCATTTCCAACGCTTGGTGTAAGTAATGAACAGCGCGATGGACAGGAACAGCAAACCGAAAGCGACGGTGCCGCCGATGGTGAACCATTCGTGGGGCAGCGCCTCCAGATTTAATTTGCCTAAGAAGAATTCTCTCATTCGTGCGCCCCGTGGTCATGCCCCATGTCGTATTTCATAAGTACTGTATCATACAGATTACTGTCGACGAGTTTGTAGAATGCTTGCTTGTTGTCTTCGCTGGGCTTAAGCAATTGGCCATAGGCAACGCTGCCGAGCGGGCCCGAAGTAGTGCTTACGTCTTTAACCCACAATTCGAAATCTTTCTCACTCGAAACATTGGCCGTGAACTTCATGCGGGCAAAGCCGGCGCCGTTGATCTCGGCCGTGCTGCCAGTGTAATCGCCCAGCTTATCGCCCACCAGATTGAGCTTGTTGACGTGGCCGGTCATGGCATAGAGCATGCCGCCCAGGTTGGGGATCCAGAACGAACTCATCGGTGTTTCGTCGGCCGTTAGCTCAAATGTTACCGGTGTGCCTTTTGGGATCTGCACGTAGTTGACCGTGGCGATATTTTGCTCGGGATAGATGAAGAGCCACTTCCAGCGCAGAGCGATCACCTGGATGGTCATCGGCTTGGCGTCAGAGGCAATCGCCTTTTGCGGCACCAGCCGATGGGTAGCCGGCCATAAGATCAACGAGAGGATAGTCAGCATAATAATGGGCACTCCCCAGATAGCCGTAGCCACCAACTTGCCCGACCCGGCGTCCGGGTTCCGCTTGGCCTTTTCGTTGGTTTCCCGGTATTTCCAAGCGATAAAGTACAGCATAAACACCGCCGGGATGGCGACAGCCAGCATAATACCAACGACTAGCATGGTCAGACTGTGCTGTTCGCTGGCGATCAGGCCTTTCGGGTTAAACAGGGCGACGTTGTTGCCGCGCAGCAGACCGGCGGCCAACACTCCTAAACCGGCCAAAGCTAGGACGATAGGCCCTGCGGTGCTCACCCAATTATTCTGCTTTCTGTTTTTTGCCATTAACCCTACTCTGCCTGGGAGATGAACATAACCATTATGTGTTAACTATACCACGGACAACCGGCAAAAAGTATGCAGCCGGTCAACGACAGTCGCGGTTATGGTATGCTACGAGGTAGAGAATGTGCACGACGATTCTACACTTACGGGGGGTGCGGATATGGTAGACCGTATCAAGGCCTACTACCGGCTGACAAAGCCCGGGATCATTTATGGCAACCTGCTTGCTGCTGGCGCCGGATTCTTGCTGGCATCCCAGGGACACATCGACTTTTGGCTAGGCGTGGCGCTGTTGGCCGGCACCTCGCTGGGCATCGGCTCCGGCTGCGTGTTCAACAACTATATCGACCGCGGCATCGACAAAAAGATGAAGCGCACTCAAAAGCGGGCGCTGGTAAGCGGTATCATTTCCGGCCGAAGCGCCCTGATTTACGCCACCGTTCTGGGAGTGGTAGGCTTCTACATTTTGGCCGCCTACACCAATTGGCTGGTGGTGCTGGTCGGAGCCATTGGCTTTATCGACTACGTAATCTTGTATGGTTTGGCTAAGCGGGCAGCGCCGGTCGGCACTATTGTCGGCAGCATTTCGGGCGCAACACCGCCAGTGGCCGGCTACGTGGCCGTCACTAACCACTTCGACTTGGGCGCCCTGCTGCTCTTCGTGATAATGGTGATCTGGCAAATGCCGCACTTCTACGCCATCGCCATCTTCAGGATGAAAGACTACCAGGCGGCTGGCCTGCCGGTTTTGCCAGCCAAAAAGGGCGTGCGCACCGCCAAGTTCAGCATCACCGGCTATATCATCGCCTACATCATTGCGTCGCTGGGCCTGACGCTTGCCGGTTACACCGGCATCACCTACGCGCTCGTTATGCTGGTGCTCGGCGGCCTGTGGCTCGACAAAGCGCTGGCCGGTTTCAGCGCCAAAGACGATGTCGCCTGGGCCCGCAAACTGTTCGGTTTCTCATTGATAGTATTGCTCGCGTTCTGCGTTATGATTTCTGCCGATATGGTGTTACCGTAATAAAGGAGGATTATGTTTATGGCTTTGATACTTCATCTCGCGATTGCGCTTTCGAGCATAGCGTACGCTACCTATGTTCTTCTGTCTCCGTCCAGGAGCCGGCTGGCCGTATCGTGGTCGCTGGTGGCGCTCACGCTAGCTAGCGGCACCTATCTTGTCGTAAGCACCCACGCGCCAATGCTGCAATCCTGCATGAGCGGCCTATTGTACACCGGTTTTGTATCGCTTGGGCTCTTCTCGGCATGGCGAAAACTGGCTGCCCAAGAGAAAAACAGCCGCCAGGACTAAACAAAACAGCCGCCAACAAATAGTTGATAGCCGTGTATTTAAAACGTATACTTTATTTCAGGCTAGAGCACCGACACGAGCGCTCAGGCTATGCCCACCCATAAAGTCTGAGCGCTCATGTCGATACTCAAACTTTGCCTACATGTCTATTATCGTGCACAAAAGTTAAAAAAATACTAACTTAGGCTGTATTTTTTGAATCGCCCCGTTCAGAATTCCCGCTCATCCTTTACCAAGGGTGTTCTACGCTAGCATGTGTGTGATTTGCTGCATTAAAAGTTAATGACAATTTAATCATCGGCCTGTTAGTATTGTTGCGGTAAAGGGTGTCAAGGATGAAAATACTGCTAGTTGAAGATAACCGCACACTTGCCGAAGGACTGAAGAAACAGCTCGGGAAAAATTTTGTCGTCGACTCTGTCCGCACTGGAGAGGAAGGTTTACAACGCGCCCTAGCCGGCGGCCAGGATATCATTATTCTGGACCTGTCTCTGCCGGATAAAAGCGGCTACGATATCTGCCGGGCGATTCGCCTTGCGCAGGTTGGTACGCCGATTCTGATTTTGACCGGAGCCAGCGATGTGACCAGCCGCGTGACGCTACTCAACGCCGGCGCCGACGACTACCTGACCAAACCGTTCAGCGTCGCCGAGCTCCGGGCCCGGCTTGGCGCCTTACTCAGGCGCCCGCCGGCTGCATTCTCGACCGAAGTATTCCGGGTTCACGACCTCACCGTCGACCCATACAGGCGCCGCGTAGAGCGGGCCGGCACGCCAATCGCCCTTAGGCGCAAAGAATTCGACATCTTGGAATACCTAGTCCGGAATCGGGGGCGTCCCGTGACTAGATCCATGATCTTGGACCATGCCTGGGACGGCACCAAAGACGCCTGGAACAACACAGTTGACGTGCACATTAAGCACCTGCGTGACAAAATTGACCGGCCTTTCGAAACGCCGTTAATCAAAACGGCCTATGGTATCGGTTACATGATTGATGACATGTAGCAGAAAGGAGGGGGTATGGGCACGGTTATCACCGGTATTCTTACTGACGCTCGCATGCGCGACGCAGCGTCCGTAGAGTCGGCACTGATCGCGAAAGCCAAGGCGTTTACGCCATGGGGCGGCTTGGCTGAGGAACAGTAAAGCCTTTTAGGCTACAAGTCAGCTAGGGAACAGGCGGTGCTGCGCGGTATAATATACGCAGCACCCTGTTTTCGATAGAAGGGACCATTGACACACACGAAATGAGCATCGGCAAAATACTTTACCGGGTACTTATTGCTCCCCGGCACCATGACGAAGATATCCGTAACCGTGAGATCGTGCTGAACACTCTGCTTTCCGGAACGCTGGCTATTCTGATCCTGACTGTTTTGCTGCTGGTCGGCCGGCTGGTCGTTGAGGGCGACACTTTTCTGGCCCCTCGCGCCTTGGCTATCGCTATTGTGACACTATTCGTGGGCGGTCTCTTCGGCCTGTCCCGGCGCGGCCGGCACAAAACCGCCTCGCTTGCGCTGGTCATCATCTATTATTTGCAAGCCACCGCCATTATTCTGCAGTGGGGCATCAACGTGCCGACTGCTGTCCTACTCTATGGATTGGTCATTGTGTTGGCCGGTATTTTGGTTGGACCGGTTTTCTCGCTCTATTCAGTCGTCGGTATCATAGCCACCCAGATACTCGTTCAAATAGGCGTCGAGAAAAACGTTTTGCATCCGGATCTGTCCTGGACCACTTCGCGGCCGGGCATGACTGATGTCGCCGGCTTCGCCTTCATTTTTGTCACCATCGCCCTGGTAACCTGGTTGTTTAACCAGCAGATGGCCCGGTCGCTGCACAAAGCCGAGAAGGCTGAGGCGGAGTTGCTTGATCAGAAATCCTTGCTGGAGGTAACCGTCGAGGAGCGCACCCGCGAACTTCAGCACGAGCAGCTGGAAAAAATCCAACAAATGTACCGCTTTGCCGAACTGGGACAACTGAGTACGGCGATGATGCACGAACTTGCCAACCACCTGACCAGCCTGACCCTGAACATCGAGGGCCTTCAGGGCCAAAACCAATCCGAAACACTTAAGCAAGCCAAGCGCAGCATCCGTTACATCGACGATATGGTGGTGCGCGTCCGCGACCAGCTCCATGGCCGGGCCAATATACGGCCATTCAACATTGCCAGCGAGATGGATGAAATCATTAAAATCATGCGTCACCGCGGACAATTGGCCGGCGTGGAACTCAACTGGCGCTCGCCTGACGATAGAAAGCAACTGCGCAGCCGCGGCGAACCGATCCGCTTCCGCCAGATGATGGCCAACTTGATCGGCAACGGCCTTGACGCCTACGGCGAACGAAAATCGCCCGACGAGCACCGCGAAGTGCTGATCACTGCCACCAACAACACGCGTGATATTATCATTACGGTCGACGACTGGGGCAGCGGCGTTCCGAAGGACGAACTGAATAAACTCTTCCGCCCGTTCCACAGTACCAAAGATACTGGCATGGGTATGGGCCTTTTCATCGTCAAGCAAATTGCCGAGGAACATTTCGGCGGCTCGGTCGCCATCGATACCACCAAAAAACACACCCGCTTTACCGTTAAGCTGCCGAGAGCCCAGACATGAGTAATTCCCGGGTGGACGAAGCCGTTCGCTCGGGAACGGCATATCTAAAGTCGGCCCAACTCCCCGACGGCCGCTTTGACAGCCAATCTAGCGCGCAGGCACACCCCTTTAAGCCAGCCAAGACCTATCAGACGGTATTCGGGCCCGCCATCCTACTTGCCGCTCTCTCCGGCATCGACAATGCCGAGGTTATGGTTATTCGAGAGAAACTCGCCGCCTGGTTGCTTGAACAGCGGGGGCCAGAATGGTCATTTAACTACTGGGCCAAGTCCGCCCCCGAACGAAAAACGCTGCCCTACCCTGACGACCTCGACGATACCTTCTGCTCTTTGGCCGCATTGCGGTTGCACGATCCAGCGCTGATTGACGAGGCTGCCCTGGGAAAAGCCGTCCGGTTGCTCATTGCTGCCGAACAGCAGGTCGGCGGCCCATATCAGACCTGGTTGATCGACAAGACCGCTGGCCCGGAATGGACCGACACCGACCTGGTGGTTAACTGCAATGTCGCCCGCTTTCTGAACCTGGTAGCCGAACCGCTGCCCAACCTGACGGCACTGATGGACCAGGCTATTACCAGCCGCCGCTTTCGCTCGGCCTATTACCCCGACGAATATCCGGTGATTTTTTCATTGGCACAGGCATACCGCGGCCAACTCGGGGATCAATTGGCGGAATACATACTCGGGCTTCGGCGCGCCGGCTGGTGGGGCAGCCCGCAAAACAGCGCGCTGGCGATTGCGGCGCTCAGGCAACTCGGCAACACTGCTGACCTTTCACCGGCCCTTAACAAACTTCTAAGTAAGCAACGGGCTGACGGCTCTTGGCCGGCCGAAGCCTTTTGCCTCGACCCGGCCATCGGGCAACGCAGCCACTACAGCGGATCAGCTGCTCTCACCACAGCGCTGGTGCTCAAAGTGCTCAGCGGTACACCGGCCGCTTTGGCACCGGTCAAAAATCAAAAGCCGGGTGCCGATAAATCTGCCGCCGACCTCTATGGCCACGTGCTTAATGTGGCACTGCAAGAAACGAAAGGTCTCGACCCGGCGCTCAAACGCCAGATGGCCACTATCCGCCGCCGCCTGGAGAAAGATTACGACTGCCGGGAAATTATTTTGCTGCCTTACTACTTTAATACTTCACTGATGAAGCCGCTGGGCGGCAAACACGAGCTGCTGGCCCAACTCGGCGCAGCCAACTATTACGGCTGGGCGGCGTATACCATTTACGACGACTTCCTGGACAACGAGGGTGACCCCAGACTGCTCTCGGCCGCCAACACCGCGCTGCGTTACTGTCTGCAGCACTTCCGGCAGGCTTTGCCGGACAACGGCACCTTCCAGATGGCGGTTAACCACACCTTTAATACGATCGATGATGCCAATGCCCGGGAGGTGCAACACTTCCGTTTCAAAGCAGACGGCGAACATATTTCGATTGAACATCTGCCGCACTACGCCAGCCGCCTGGCGTTGGCCAACCGGTCGCTCGGGCACACTCTTACCCCGCTCGGCGTCCTAGCCGCCCGCGGCATCGGCCCGGATGACCGGCGCGCCCAAAGCGTCCAGTTGGCTATCCGTCATTACATCGTTGCCCGTCAGCTTAATGACGACCTGCATGATTGGGAACAGGATCTCCGAAAAGGCCTGGCTTCCTACGTTGTTACCGCCATCTTGCGCGATATGGCTCAGCCGCCCGGCCGGTATCGTATTAATAACCTGCTCAATCAGGCCCGGCCGATATTCTGGCGGCAGACTGTCTCGGTGCTGTGCCGGGATATGTTGGAACACACGGCGCTGGCCAGACGGGCAGCCCGATCCAGCGGCCTACTTCAGCCGGACAATATCATCGAACAATTAACTGGCAAGATAGACCGCTCCGCTCACCAGACTCTAGCCGAACAAGTCAAAAGCAAGCGTTTTCTCACGGCATACCGCGCAGCCTAAGCGGCAATCCGCGGCCAGACGACTTTAGCTAGCACCGAATTCAGCCCCAGCCAACCGAAGTCGCGGCTATCGCTGCTGTGCAAAGAATTATCGCCGGTCAAAAATATTTCCCCGGCCCGAATCTCTTTAACTCGCTTGATCTTGTCTAGATTATCATGGTGCACCACCACAATGTCTCCCGGCCGGATGGCGCGCGGCCGCACCGCCAGTACGATAGTACCGGGAGTTAGCGTGGGCAGCATGCTGTCGCCCATCACCCGCCGGAGCAGAAACAGTCTAGGCTTTCTTGGTTTCAGCAAAGATGTTTGCAATCTCATCAATCATGTCCAGCAACTTCTGGCCCTCGGCCGGCTCGCTGTGATGTTTGCATTCGCCGGCTTGTTTGGTCGCTTTCCAGAACTTGTCGTGCAAATCAGGATACTTTTCCAAATGCTCAGGCTTAAAATAATCAGTCCAAAGGACCCAGAGATGATGCTTCACCATTTCGGCGCGCTGTTCTTTGATGAACAGTGCCCGCACCCGGTCATCACCCTCGAAGTGGACCATCTTGTCCATGATGGCTTTAACACTTTGAGCTTCAATCCTCGCCTGAGCAGGATCGTACACTCCGCAAGGCAAATCGCAGTGCGCATATACCGGCTTAATAAAAGGTAACTTCATAGGGGACACCCTCCTTACCTCTCCAGTATAACCGAAATTTTACTGCCGCGACTGCTCAGCGCGCCATTTTTCAATTTCGGCATGGTGGCCGCTGAGCAAGACATCCGGCACTTTCATGCCGCGGAAATCTTCCGGACGGGTGTATTGCGGAAACTCGACTGTGTGGTCGTCGTCTTGAAAGGATTCGACATCGGCGCTGGTTTCGCCGCCCAACACACCGGGCAGCAACCGCACGATGCTGTCGATAACAATCATAGCCGGCAACTCGCCGCCGGTAAGCACGTAGTTGCCGATGCAATATTGGCGGTCGACCCACGACGTGATGCGTTCGTCGTAACCTTCATACCGGGGACAAACAAGGATTAATCCGTTGTCCAGGGCTGCCAACTCCTTGGCTTCAGACTGCTTGTAGAGCTTGCCGCGCGGTGTCGGCAGTATTACCAGGGCGCCCGGATCGTTCTGTTTGGCCAATTCGATGGCCGCCACCAGCGGCTCGGGTTTGAGCAACATACCGTCGCCGCCGCCGTACGGCGTGTCGTCAACCTGCTTGCGCGGGCCCAACCCGAACTCACGCAAGTTGATGTACGAAAACTCGACAATACCGCGGTCTTGCGCCTTCCAAAGCATGCTGTTATTTAGCACACCGTGGAACATCTCCGGGAACAGCGTAATAATCTGGATCTTTTTCACTGATCTGTATTATACATTAATTGCAATAAATTGCTAAATATGTCAAAATTGAGACATGTCCAAACCGTTTATGTGCGAATCCAGTCCGAAAGGTCGGGTTCCTTGCGAAGATCTGGCTGCCACGCTGCTGGGTGAGACCGCACGCACTACAGAAACGGATGACCTCATCGTCGAGATGATCCAGGCAGAGCCGATCAGCCCCTCCGCGACACCCGAAGAGGCTGTGGTGCGTTACCTATTTGAAGTCGACAACCCGCGGGCAGCGGACGAAAACCCCTATGACCGAGTCGTGGAGTACGAATACGCTGAAGCCCTGGCTTGGTGCGCATTCGCTGAAGAAACGGGACTGCTCTGCGCCACGTGCCCACTCCGTGCCTTCTTGCCACCCGAACAGCCAAGATAAACAAAAAGACCCCATTTGCAGGGGTCTTTTTGTCACATATAGGGCTCCCATTTGTCTTTTCAGACAAGATGGCTCGCATGAGCTCTCACGGATTTTTGTTTTTGGATGTAAAAGTTTCGGTCGAATTGATCGACTCACTTAAAAGTATAGCGGGGTAGCATAGCCTCGACAAGATGTTTTACTTACAACTGACCCGAAAGAGT
>DATJJV010000012.1:0-26723 GCA_035491975.1 Pristimantibacillus sp.
TCGCCAGCTTTGTCGTAGCCGGGCACCCGCTTCTGGGCGGCGGTAGTAACTATTTCTGGCGTAACGGTTTTGTCGGTCAGCTGCAAGGCAAGCTCCAGGTTGCCAAGTGCGACCCGAGCGTCACCTCCGGACAATTCGGCAATGAGGTCAATACTTTTGTCAGGTAAAGTTTTTTTCGTTAGCTTTTCGGCCTTGGCGGCGTTGCGCAGAATGGTAACGATTTCGTCCTTGGTGAGCGGCTCGAGCACCAGCACCCGCGAGCGGCTGAGCAGCGGCGTGATAACTTCGAAACTCGGATTTTCGGTGGTGGCGCCGATCAGAATAATCGTTCCATCCTCGACATACGGCAGAAAGGCATCCTGCTGGGCTTTATTAAAGCGATGGATTTCGTCAACGAACAAGATCGTTTGCATGCCCAGCCGGCGGTTGGCTTGGGCGTGCTCGACCACGCGGGTTACGTCGGCCTTTTTGCCGGTAACGGCGCTGAGCTCAACGAATTCGGCGCCGGTTCCCGCGGCTATAATCCGCGCCAGCGTTGTCTTTCCGCTGCCTGGCGGCCCCCACAGGATCAGGCTGGTTGGCTGTTTGCGCTCAATGATCTGATGGATGATCTGGCCGCTCTCCAGTAAATGCTTCTGGCCGACTACATCGTCCAGTGTCTCCGGCCTCATCCTCTCAGCAAGCGGTTGCATACTGGTATTGTACCTCGCTGCTGTTGTCAAAAGCATGTGCTTGTTGACGCCGGGTGCCTCGCCGGGCTTTAATACGTTATGGATACATTACAAAAAGCCCCTTTGGCCGAGTTGCATGCGCATCTCGGCACTTCTATAAGCGCCGATATTCTCTGGCAGATCGCCCACCAGTCCGGATTCCGGCTGCCGCAGCGCGAGTTTGAAGAGTTCCGTGACCGGATCATGTTGTCGGCCGAGCACCGCGTAGAGCTGAACACCTATTTCAAAGAGACTTACCACCCGCTGCTCGACAAACTAAGTTCTGGTTCGCAAGCAGTGGAACAGGCCACCTATCACACTATGACCGGGGCCTACCGCAAGCAAAACATCACCTTGATGGAGCTGCGCAACAACCCGATGAAGCACAACAAAGATGGCGAGTTCGAGCTGGATCACGTGATTATGGCCATGCTTCGCGGTATGGAGCGCGCGCTCCTGGAGTGCGGCAAACTGAGCGCCGGGCTGATTTTTATTCTGGCCCGCGAGTTTCCGGTTGCCCAAAACGCCATTATCGTGGAGAAAGCCATTCGCTACCGGCGGCGCGGCGTGGTGGGCATTGATGTGGCAGGCCCAGCTACCAAAGGTTTCAAATTTAAGGACTACACTGAATTATTCGACCGGGCGCGTCAGGCCGGCCTGCGGATCACGGTTCATACCGGCGAGGTCAAAGAGGCTGCCGACATGTGGGAAGCGCTGGAATATGCCAAGCCGGAACGCATCGGCCACGGCATTCGCGCCGCCTACGACAAACCGCTCATGAAGGAGCTGGCCAAGCGCAAAGTAGTACTTGAGGTCTGCCCGATGTCCAATCTGGCTACCAAAGCCGTCGAGAACCTGGACGAGATGCGTTTTATTCTCCGGACGCTCATCGAAAATAAGGTGCGCTTTTGCATTAACACCGACTGGCCGGAGATGATCGAGGGCTGCCGTTTGCGCAAGCAGATGGATTGGCTGCACGCCGAGGGCTTACTTACGAAAGAAGAGCTAGCGGCGTGCAACCGCACGGCCTTTGAAGCGTCGTTTGTGCCTAAGCCCGGCGGACTCGACGCTTATCTAAACTAGAGAGCGATTGTTCGGCTACTTTTTGCGGCGGAGGCGCAGCCGCCGGCGTTTGCGGTCAGTTTCGTCTTCGATTTCGCGGCCGACAATTTCTTCCAATAGGTCCTCGATAGTGACGATGCCGACGATCTTATCGTCTTTTTCGACCGGGAAAAGGTGTACGCCGCTGCTGATAAATTTGCGGAATAGGGTGTCCAGTGCCGTTCTGCTGCCCACTACTTCGGCGGGGTAGAGGTTGAGGTCGCTGACTGTCACCCCGTGGCTATTAAAATCCATATCTACCAGATCCTTGACGAGCAGCAGGCCGAAGCAGGTGGTTAGCTGGTGGCTGAAAACCGGCACACGGCTCCAGCCGCGGGCTTTGATTTCATCTATTTTCTCGGCGTCGATAATATCGTCCGGCGCCACCCAGTACACTTGGCGGATGGGTGTCATGATTCCTTGGACGTGTTTTTCGCTGAGCTGCAAGGCGCCGCGGATGATTTCCACTTCGTCGGCGTCCAGCTCACTGGTGTCGTCGCCGAGGTGTTCGGTAATCATCAGGCCAAGCTCGTGGCGGGTTTCCAGTTCCTGGGTCTCGTGGCCGAAGAGTTTATCAAGGAGGACTTGCAGCGGTTTGGATACCGGGTAGGTGACGACAATCATGCCTCTTAGGAATGGGCTAAAAGTTGCACACAGCCTGAGGGCCCGGCCGGCAAAGTAAGCCTGCGGGAAGATTTCGCCGAAGATAACGATTAAGAGGGTGGCGGTAACGCCGGCGATAATGCCGCCAGCCACGCTTTCCAGTACCAGCGAGGTCGCCGAGACGGCAGCAACGTTGGTGAGTAAGATGGCGGCGAGGCTTAGGTGGCTGTTCCGGCGCAATCCAATAACCCGGCGCGCATCGCTGTTGCCCAGTTTTGATTTGCGCTCCAAATCAGCAATTTCAAGAGACATTAGGGCAATATTCAGCCCCGAGCACATGGCCGACAACCCCACCAGAACCAGTACTTCAGCAATGAGTAAGAACAAGTTCACCAGACTATTTAGTATAGCAGATTTTCTTTGGCGTACATCTTGAAACAAATTAGCGCTTATGTCATAATGTAAGGAGTACATTTGGCAAGTTGAGCGCCAGGAAGGGCGCTGTTTTTATGGCTCAATCAGTTCAAGACCCAACTAAGATTCGAAACATTGCAATTATCGCCCACGTTGACCACGGCAAAACTACCCTGGTGGACGGTCTGCTCAAGCAATCCAAAACTTTCCGAGACAACCAGGCCGAGATGAGCCAGGACTTGATTATGGACAGCGGCGACCAGGAGCGCGAGCGCGGCATTACTATCACCGCCAAGGTGACGGCCGTGCAGCACGACGACTACCGGATTAACATTATCGACACGCCCGGCCACGCCGATTTCTCTGGCGAGGTAGAGCGCACGCTGAACATGGCCGACGGTTGTCTGCTGATTGTCGATGCTCAAGAGGGCCCGATGCCCCAGACCAAGTTTGTGCTGGAGAAGGCACTTGAGGCCGAGCTGAAGCCGATTGTTATCATCAACAAGATAGACAAGCCCGGCAGCCGCATTGCCGAGGTCGAGGATGAGCTGGCTGATCTGTTTTTGGAGCTGGCCGTTCACGAAGACCAGCTGCACTACCCGGTGTACTACGCCATTGGCCGCGAGGGCAAAGCGTGGGCAACCGTGCCAGCAGATCCGGGTGCAGAGGCTACGCTTGACCCGGTTTTTGATGCCGTTATCGAGAAGGTCCCGGCTCCGCAGATCGAGCTGGAAAAGCCTTTCCAGATGCTGGTCACCGCACTGGCATGGGACTCTTTTAAGGGCAAGTACGCCATTGGCCGCATTACGCGCGGCACCGTCAAGCCCGGCGACCAGGTCGTGCTTTGCAAAAAAGACGGCACGCAGTCGAAGGCCAAAGTAGAGCTGGTGTTCATGAGCCACGGAGTTAGCAAATTTGAAGTAGCCGGCGGAGTAGCTGGCGATATCGTACAACTGACCGGCGTCGCCGACGCCCAAATCGGTGAAACCATTGCCGACGCTGAGGAGCCGGAAGCCTTGCCGACTATTGAAGTCGAGGCTCCGACACTGCGCATTTATCTTGGCCCCAACACCAGCCCATTCAAGGGGCAGGAGGGCGAGTTCAACACCGGCCGTCAGATTGGCGACCGTCTGAAGAAAGAGTTGGAAATCAACGTCGGCCTGCGCGTCGAGGAAGACGGCATTGGTTTTACGGTGGCGGGCCGCGGTGAATTGCACCTCGGCGTGCTTATCGAAACGATGCGCCGCGAAGGATTTGAGTTCGAAGTTGGCCGCCCGCAGGTGGTCACTCACCAGGAAAACGGCCAGACCGTCGAGCCTGTCGAAGAAGTAATTATTGAAGTACCGGCTGAACATGTAGGCACAGTTCAGATGGAGCTCGGCCAGCGCCGCGCGAACCTGAAAGAGCAGTTTGCCAGCCCCAAGGGTGTCACCAAACTGGTATACGAGATGCCAACCCGTGCCTTGCTCGGTATGCGCAACATTCTGATGACCAACACGAAAGGCACGATCGTTATGAATAGCTTGGTGACGGGCTTTCAGCCGGTTGGCGCGTCGCTCCAGCAACTGCGCAACGGCGTGCTGATCGCCTTCGAAACGGGGACCACCATGCCGTACTCGCTCGAAACCGCTGAAGCTCGCGGCACCTTGTTTATCGGCCCGGCCGAAAAAGTATATGCGGGCCAGGTTATCGGCCTCAACACCCGCCAGGAAGATCTTGAAATAAATGTTTGCAAGGCAAAGCACTTGACCAACATGCGCAGCAAATCAAGCGACGGCGTGGTCCAGCTGACTCCGCCGACCATTCTAAGCCTGGAACAGTGCCTGGACTTTATTGAAAACGACGAGCTTCTCGAAGTAACCCCCAAAAATTTGCGTCTGCGCAAACGCGAACTCGACCCCACCAAACGCAAGCGCGCCAGCAAATAATTAGTGATATTCGTCACTTTTTCTTGCTAACAACGTTCCCACGGATTAAATTTCCATTAAATGACACGCACAATGGCAATCGGCCAGGGGGAGGACCTTGTTTCTTCGTGCTGCCAGAAATTGGCTAACTGTTTAAGGGGAACAATCTAATGACTCAATACATGGGCGGTAGGCCTGAATCCTGGGGTGGCGACTATGGCGATGGGCAACTTAGCTATGCTGATACCGTCGAGCGCGTCCGCGATTTATTGATTGACTTGGATGATTCGGTTGTCATCCCGGCCGGTGGCGTGATGTACGCTGCCGCGGTTCCGGCATTAAAAGAGTACGGCGCTAAAGATGGTGACGACCATTTGGTGATCACCATTGAAGAGCAGGCCGAGAAGACGGCGCGCGGAAATGCCACCAGCTACAGGCTAGTGTTGTACCATCTCAATGAAGATCGTACTGAGAACGGCCAAGCAGAGACAACGACCTATCGAACTAATTTCGGCGTGGCCGACCTGGAAGAGTACAGCGCAGACGTAGCCGACGAATGGCTGGCCATCATCGAATCGGCCAGGAACGCCGGCTGGTTTACTGAATTTGAAGCTTGGTTTAGGGTAGAGGACGAGGCCGCCGAAACTGTCGGTGAATTTCAAAGCGAGGCCCTCATGGCCCGGGCCATGAAACGCTGGCGGCGCGAACAGCAGCGGCAGAAGCGCGACAATCCGGGCACGAACCCCAAGGCCATCTAGGCCGAGCGGCCGAAGGCTTTGATCAGCGCCAAAAGAATTACGGCGCCCACGATTGCAACAAACAAACTCCAGATATTAAAGCCGGTAAAACCCGAGCCGCCCAGCAAGCTGAACAGGAAGCCGCCGATCAGCGCGCCGACGATGCCGACGATGATGTTGGCAAATGCCCCCATCTGGGCGTTTGTGCCGGTGATCATCGAGGCAATCCAACCGGCCAGTGCCCCTAGTATGATCCAAGCGATAATTCCCATATGCTCTCCCCGCTTATTAACTGCCTCAGTATGCCTGAACAAGCGTAAGCGGTAAGTTAGAAACTTCACAACTACACCGCCGGGAGGGTACAATATGGCGATGTTGGAAATAAGCGACGAACAATTCGACGAAATCATATCCAAAGCCATCGACCACTTGCCGAAAACGCATTTGGCGGCCATCAGGAACGTGGCAATCGTTTATCAGGATGAGCCGACACCCCGGCAACGCGAGGAGCTGAAACTGCTGTGCCATCAATCGCTGTTTGGTTTGTACGAAGGCGTGCCGCTCACCCGGCGCAACGGGGGCACTAACAACTATCCGCCGGACAAAATTACCATCTTTAAGCACCCCATGCTGGCGTACGTGAACACTGTCGAAGAACTGGAAGAACAGGTGCGCCACACCCTCTGGCACGAAGTGGCTCACTATTTTGGGCTCAACCACGAACAGATTCACAAACTCGAACATTAGCAATTATTGATTTATTATGGTATAATAACACCATGATTGAAGTTTGGACATTGAACGGTTCGGAAGGAACCATTGGCCGCGGCGTCAATTCGACCACCGTTGAAACCCTGGCCCTGCACCAGGCAATACTGGACGGAACGCTGGAAACCGAAACTCTCGAACCTGGCGCTGTCCGCGAGCTGACTCCTCCTGGCGACCCCAGCCCGCAATTTCTGTACGCATACGAAGATGGCACGGCCGAAGTATCCGAGCTGAGCCAAGGCGAAGAAGCCGGCACTTACAAAACCTACCGGGCAGAGATCGGCCCTGACCGCCGCAGTCGGCAGGCGATCTTTGCACCGGAAGGCTGGTCTGATACTGGCTCGCCGCAGTTCCGGGTATTTTGGTTGATTGACCATGTCGAAACGGCGCCTGAGCTTGATGAGTTGCGTAATCGAGTAACCGACAAGCCCGAGTAACCGGCGACAGTATATTGCCTGCCGGTAAACTTTAGTTTAGAGTGGTATCGTTATGGCGATAGAAGTGTTTGGATTTGAGCGGGCGCTGCCGGCCAACGGCCCGGACAGTTGGGCTGAGTATTTTGGGCAGGCTTGGGCCGACGGGCAACGCTGGTACCAGGTTAAACCCGGCGCTCATGTCCTGCGGACGAGCAATCTACCGTTCGTCGGTCAACTTATTGCAATGTCTGACGGTCGCGGCAAATATAGTCCGTACGCTAACCTGATGGATGTACCGGTTGCCGATCGTTCGGTTCCGTTGGTGGCCGAGATGCGGCCGGTAACGCTTGGTCCGGATTTTCCCACCGAAACAACCCTCATGCCGCTGTATGCGTTTCCGCGTGGCATCATATCTTTTCCCGACGTATGTCTGGCGGGCCTGGCCCGGTGGGTGCCGGGCTATCCCAGCAACTAGCGGCCACGGGATGCTATAGTTAGTACTAGCAAAAGGGGTTTCAAACATGGAAAACAAGATTGTGGTGGCTGTTATCGCCGGGACAACCCGCGAGGGTCGGCTGTCGATTAACGCTGCCAAGTGGGTGGCCGAGCAAGGTCGCCAGCGCGACGATATCGAAGTTATTTTTGTCGACCCGCGCGACTTTAACCTCCCCGGCGACGGCAACAAAGACGAGCACAGCCGCGACCCGCGCTATACCGACATCACCGCCAAAGCCGACGCGTTTTACGTGGTCACGCCGGAATACAATCACAGTTTTCCAAGCAGCCTGAAGCGTTTGCTCGACAGCGAGTTTGACAACTACAAACACAAGCCTGTGGCTACCGCCGGCGTTAGCAATGGCCCCTGGGGCGGCGTTCGCGCCTGTGAAGCGCTGCTGCACGTCTACCACACCATGTGGATGGTGCCCGTTAAGCCCGAACTCTATTTCCCTAAAGTGCAAGATATGTTCGACGAGCAAGGACAGTTACGGCCCGAATTCGAGCAGATGCAAAGCCAGAATGTTCAGAAAGCCTACGACGAGCTGGTCTGGTTCGCCCGTGCTCTCAAAGCCGCTAAAGCTTAGAGTGCTACAATAGGTGCATGTCTGGTTATAAGGGCCACATTGCCGGGGCGCTGGCGGTGAACGCTATCTACGTGGCAGGCGTGCGCGCCCTGCCTGGCGAGATGTTGCAGCGCTGGGATTTATCGCTGCAGGACTGGCAACTATTGATTGGTCTGTTCGTTATTGCCGTGCTGTTTGGGCTGTTCCCGGATGTCGACACTAACTCGATGGGCCAAAACATCTTTTTTGGCATCGCGTTTTTGGCCGAGATCGTGCTGATTGTGAGCGGCAAATTTGAGCCGGCGGCCTACCTCGGCCTCCTGGCCATGACGCCGATTGTCGGCAAGCACCGCGGCTGGACGCATAACAAGCTGGCCATGTTCCTGGTGCCGGCGCCGATTCTGGTTATCCCATATCTGCACAACCATCAAGTTTGGACTATGGGCCTCTTGATTTACGGTGCGGCTGTGGCTGGCTATTTCAGTCATTTGCTCCTCGACGGCCTCATCGTGAAGTTCATCCACTTTAAGGGTCAGTAAGGTATACTAGACGGACATGCACAAAGCGCTCCACCCCCATTCGCCGTGGCGAATATTCGCTGTTTCGGGCTTAGTAACGATTGCTTCGATTGTTGGCGTTCTGCTTGGCTATGGGGCGAAGGCAATGCTCCTGGCGCTGATCCTGATCGCCGTAGAGCTGGCTTTTAGCTTTGACAACGCTATCGTCAACGCCAAGGTGCTCAAGAACATGTCGTCCTTTTGGCAAGTCATGTTTTTGACCATCGGCGCAGCGATTGCCATTTTTGGCATGCGTCTGGTGTTCCCGATTTTGTTGGTCGCCGTCACAGCCGATCTGAGCTGGCAGAAGGTGATTGACCTGGCGTTGCACCACCCCGAGGAGTACGCCGACAAACTACACCAATCGCATGTACAACTTTCCGCATTTGCCGGGTCATTCTTACTGATGCTGGCACTGCATTTCTTTATCGATGACCGCCGCGAAGTGCTGTGGTTGGACTGGATCGAAAAGGGGTTCCGTAAGTTGGCGTTCGACTGGGTACCAGCTGTCCTTACTACCTGTTTGGTGGTTGGCGCGGCACTGTTGCCGTTCAACGAAGAGCCCAAACACACCCTAGTCGCTGGTCTGATCGGCGTCGTGACGTACGGTATCATCCATTTTGTCGGATCGCGGTTCGGGCAGATGGAAGACAGGCGGGCAAATGCTGCCAAGCAAGTCGGCCTGGCCGGGCTCGTTAGTTTTTTGTACTTACAGGTTCTGGATATTACGTTCTCGTTTGACGGCGTGCTCGGCGCCTTTGCGGTGACCGGCGACGTCGTATTGATTGCCATAGGTTTGGGTGTTGGGGCGATGTGGGTGCGTTCGCTGACTGTTTTTATGGTGCGCCGCGGCACGCTCGACAAGCTGCTCTATATCGAACATGGCGCGTACTACGCGATTGGCATCCTGGCTTGCCTTATGCTGCTCAGTATTTTCGTGAACGTGCCGGATCTGATTGCCGGGCTGACAGGTGTTGGTGTTATAACCGCCTCCCTTATTGCCTCCAGGCAAGCAATCGCCAGCGGACACGGGACGGCGGCTAAGGTCAAGTAGTGGTATACTTCGCATAATGGCAACCAAGAAAAACACCGTCAAAACCGTCAAAAAGGTTCCCCGGCCGCGGCCGGCAAACGCGGCGGCCTCGTCGCCTGTAGAACCGACGCCGGCTCAACGGCGGCATCCGTGGTACATCGCACTGTTGGTCGCCGGTTTGGTTTTGTTGGGCGGGAGCGCGGCCTTGGCAGTGCTCGGTTCGCCCTCCGGCCTGGAGCAACATATCTTCCGCGTAGTGAACCACGTTCAGGCGCCAGCCTGGGTCACTAGTCAGCTGGCTAAGCCGCTCAGTAATGCCGTGTACGGTATGGTTGGCCTGGTGGTCTTGCTTTTGTTATGGCCAAAGTTCCGCCTGCGCTCCTGGCAATACGTGGTAGCTGGCGGCTCGGCGTACGTGTTGGGCGAAATTATCGCCCGCCTAGTAGACCGTGCCAGGCCGATGGGGCTCGACGGTTTTGACGCTGTTATGCGTGCCAACCAGGGAGGTCCCGGCTTCCCTTCGGGTCATGTCGCTACGCTGACGGCATTGGGTTTGACGGCTTGGCCGTATCTGGGGTGGCCGTGGCGGTTGTTGATCGTTACCTTAATCGTGGCCGAGGGTTGGTCGCGCGTCTTCCTGGGCGAGCACGCGCCGCTCGACGTCGTCGGCGGTTTGGGCGTGGGCATGGTCACCGTGGCTGTCATCCACCTCACGCCGGCCAAGATCCGCAAGTTTTTTAGAATCAACGCGTAGCGCTTGTGCTTCATTCCGCCCCGCGCTATAGTGGAAGTACGGAAGTGTGAGGCTTCCACGAAGACCCGGGCATTTACCCCGGGTCTTTAGATTGCCTGAAAGTCTCATTTGTTGTAATTTGTATACATAAGCCCTAAGGAGGTTTGGATTGGAACCGAGCGTGGAGCAAGAGCCCGAACAGGGCACCGGACCGTTAAACCAGGGTCCACCGGCTGATCCCTTTGAGACCATTGGCCAGGCGCGCCGCAGCCACCGTAAAAAACTGCTGCTGATAGTTGGCGGCGTTGTAGTGTTGCTTCTGCTTTTAGGCGGAGCCGGTTACTGGTTCCTGCTGCGCGGCAATGCCAAACAGCCAGCCAAAGCTAGCTCGAATGCTAACAACACCAATAATTCTGAGTCCAGCCAGTCTGCAGCCAACCCTCCGGCAGCCCCTGATTCCACGCCGACTACCTACAAGAGTACGAAACTCAACGTCGAGCTGACCCACCGCAAAGATTGGACGCTCAAGGAAGCCGACGGCGAAATTACCGTTACATCGCCGCAAATTTCCTACGCCACGCCGACAGGCCAGTCGACCACCGGCGTCTTTACGGTAAAGATTCGCAAGGGTGTGACTGACACCATGAAGGCCAACATCGAGAAGTCTGTGGCCGCCCGCGATTCGGTGGTCATTGGCTATACGACACCCACCGACCAACAGCGCCAATATACTAATCTCTCGTTTGCCGGGCAGAAAGAGTCGTTTAACTTTTTTATCGTCACTGGTAATACGGCGCTCAAAACCGGCAATACGCTTGCGTACACATTGCCGCTTGACGGCGACTTTTATCTGATCGTCGGCGGATACGGCGCCGATAAGTTCGACAGCCTGACTTTCGACTCCGTGCCCAAGACCGCGATTGACAGCGATGCCGAAGCCGAGGCTCTCAAGGTCGTGGAGTCCCTCAAGATCTACTAAATAGGGTACAATGAGAGCACTATGCTAGCGGCGGTGATCATTTTGGGGGTTTTGTGTGTGGCTTTGGCGGCCATGATGCTGCGCAAGCCACCGGCGCCGGCCGAGACCAACGTCACGCTCTTGCTCAAGCAGGACTTAGGCCGTTTGAGTGACGACATCACCAAATTGAAAGATGGCTTACAGCATCAGATCAGTGACCGGATGGACAAAAACCAGGAGATGATGCGCGATTCCATCCAAAAGCAGTTCGCCGCCAGTAGTAAGATCATAACTGACGTTACTGAGCGCCTGGCAAAACTGGACGAGACCAATAAGCGGGTCGTTACCGTCGCTGATGAGCTAAAGACCCTGCAGAATGTGCTGCAAAACCCGAAGCAGCGCGGCGTGTTGGGAGAATACTATCTTAGCCAGGTCCTTGAGAACGTCCTGCCGCCGGAACGTTATAAATTGCAGCACAAATTCCGCGACGGCGAGATCGTCGACGCCGTAGTAACACTCGACAAAGGCCGCATGCTGTCGGTCGACTCCAAGTTTTCGCTGGAGAATTACAACCGCTTGGTCGAAGAGAAAGACAAAGTGCAGCGCGACGTTCTGGCCAAAGCCTTCAAGGCCGACCTCAAGAACCGCATTGACGAAACCGCCAAATATATCCGTCCGCAGGAAGGCACCATGGACTACGCCTTTATGTTCATCCCGTCGGAGGCCATTTATTACGACCTGCTGATCAACAAGGTCGGGGCCACCAATACCTCGGCCCGCGACCTGATCGAATACGCTTTCCGCGACAAGAAAGTCATAATTGTCAGTCCGACCACCTTTATGGCTTACCTGCAAACCGTTTTGCAGGGTTTGCGGAGTTTGCAGATCGAGGAACAGGCCAAGGAGATCCAGCTGCGCGTCGGCGAACTGGGCCGGCACATCGCGACATACGAACAACTGATGCAGAAGCTCGGCGGCAGCCTCGGCACTACGGTGAACCACTTCAACAATGCCCACAAAGAATTGAAGAAAGTCGATAAAGACGTCGTCAAAATCGCTGATACGGCACCGTCCGTCGAGCCGATGCTCCTCGACCAGCCGGTCCGTGAGACCGACTAACCTCCGCCAGTTGTAATTTTGTTGACAACCAATGTGCAGAGGTGTAAAAACGATTTCATGAATACACTAATCCAAGAGTCCCCAATTACCCAGTTAGAGCGACCACTTATCCAGTACGAGCAACCGCCAACTTTTGACGAGAATTTTAAATCAACACTGCCGTGGGCCAGAGAAATCGTCGGTGTAATGACCGATCCGGAAGTGAAGCCATACGGTGCTGAGGGTTGGAGGATGGTCTACTTTGCTACTCAAGGGGAAGACGGCCAGCTGCGCGGCCACCGCGAAATCATCGGCCCGGGTGAGACCTTGGTTTTGCGCGAACGAGGTGAAGGAGATGACCGGCGGATTTGGGCCGTCGGCGAGGAGATGACCGAGAGCCTGTTTTCTGCGCCAAGCGCCGGGGAGCAGTTTGACTGGGGTAACGGCGGCTGGCGGCGGCCGTATCAGGGTGTTCGAGTAATAGATCCAAACCGTGCCAATGCCGAGGCGTATGCCGTAAAGGATGAGGGCGATGCCCTGCGCGAGGCTGAACTCACCAAAGCAAAGGTTAGAGAGGCCAGAACTGCCGTACAGCTTGCCGAAGAGTCCCTTCGTCTTGCCTCCTTGATGGTGGGCCCGCTTCTGCGGCGAGCTCAAGATGCAGGTCTGCAATTGCATGATGATGTCAGCGAGCGCCGTCCTTTTCATGAATATGGATATCTAGAGCGCCTGCGGGTCGCTAGCGACCTGATTAATATCATGATGCGTTCTCGTGCTGAGCTTCCAGCTGCGCACCAAGCATTTGAGGATGCTGTGGTGGCCCATCGCCGGGAGATCGGCGTTGTTGGGCTCCCAGTTGTTGAGGAAGATCCTCTGACATTGATTGAGGCTGATTTAGTCGCAGCCGCTAGATCGGCCGAGGCTCCCGAGCTTACGGCTGCGGAGATGGATGAAGCGGCCGCAGTGGCTCCCGACCTGAAGGGCAGCGATGTATTCACTGCAGACGCTGACCATGACGGTGGTGTTGTCGTAGTTAATGCCCTGACGACAACGGCCGACAAACCTGAGCGCAGGGATGGCGACGGTGACGGTGATGAATTTGACACTGACCGTGACACCGATGCGGGTGAGGACAAACGCGAATCAGTAGACGAAAATGTTGACGACGAAGAGGATTCTGATGGCCGCGCCGACAAAGATGAGCACGACGAAAACGCCGCCGATACTGATGGTGTAGAAACCGATGAAGCGCCTCGACCGAGGCGGACGGTCTTGGTCCTAGGTGACATGCCGCAAGACGTACGCGACGCTCTTACCAGGGAATTGTCCTAGGTTATTAATAACTGGGCGCAGCAGGCAAACCGAAGAATTCTTCGAGGGTGCTGACACCTTGTTTGTGCATCTCTGTGGCTAGTTCGACACCGACATAGCGGACGTGCCAGGGCTCGTATTCGTAGCCAGTAATGGTCTCTTTGCCTTGCGGATAGCGGATGACAAAACCGTGCTTGTAGGCATTGGCGGCCAACCAGGTGCCCTCGGGCGTGTCGGCAAAGCATTGCTGCAGGCGGCATTTACCATTTACGGCCGACAGGTCGGCCGCCCAGCCGGATTGGTGTTCGCTATAGCCGGGGCGGGCGCTCTCGCGGTCGGCTTGGGCTTGACCCACCGACTTCACCTCGCTGGCGTAGACCGAAACCTGAGTTTGGTACGAGCGGTAGCCGCTGGCCAGACCTAAGTTGACGCCTTGTGTTTGGGCGCTGGCGACCATGCTCTTGAGCGCGTCAGCGGTGGTGGCGTTGAGCTGTTCGTTGCCGTTGGCCGCGATGTCCGGCACTTTCAAGTCGGCCGGCGCGTATGTTTTGGGCTGCAGGGGCCGCTGTTTGTCGACGACCACCCATGGGCTGGTCGGATCGTCGTTGGAATATTTGTGTTTGTCAAAACCGGCGGCCGGTTGTTGCGCGGTGGAGGATTGACTGTTGGAATTGTTTGTCCCCGAAGCCGATGACGGCGTAGAAGTTTCGTGGTGCTTGGCGGACCAGAAATAAACTCCTGCGAGGATAACCAAACCGGCGCACAGTGCGGCGGCAAACGGCCACTTGGCAATCCGCCGTTTTTTAGCGGCGGGGTAAGACCGGCGGGTATGATTATTTCGGTACATGAGCCTTTGGTTTTGATGGGGCTATTAGATCAATTGTCAGCGCGGCGGTCCAGCTAAAGTTATTGGCGCCCAAGGCTTCGCCGCTCAGCGGGTTGAAGTATTCGTGGCAACCTTGGCTGTTGACGAGCTCGATCATCGCTTCGGTAAGCGCGTCAGCGTGGTGGTGGTAGCCGTAGCGGCGCAGCCCATCGATAATCAACCAGTTGGTATTGAACCAGGTTGGGCCTTGCCAGTAGCGTTCGGGGTCAAACCAGGGCGAGTTGAGCGGCGTACTGGGGATGGGGTAAGCCGGGCCGAAGATATGCTCGTTTTCGATCAGCTTTACCAGTGCGGCAGCGCGCTCTTTGCTGATACAGCCGGCATAGAGCGGGAGCAAGCTGGCAACGCTCGGTTCTTTGAGTAAGCGGTGGGTCACAAAATCGCGCGGGTAATACATCTCGGTATACGGATCCCACAATTCTTCAAATGTTTTGACGGTTTGCTCCATGCTCATGCGCAGGTCTTTGGGTACTTCAGCGCGGATGGTGCGGGCGATTTCCAGCAGCTGATCATTAGCACGGACCAGAATGCTGTTGAAAGCTAGATCTTCGATAGCGAACAACGAGTGATCCAAAATGTCGCTGGTATTGTAGGCCTTGCGGCGCAGGCGGCGTTGGGCGTCAAACAGTGCCAGGGCTTCAATGGTGGTGAGCCGTTGCTGCCCGGGGATGTGTTTGGTATCGCGGCGGAACAGCCCGACGATAAAGTCCAGCTTGAGTGCCCTGAGCGCGCGGATCCACGGCGGCAAAAGGTGGTTTTGCAGCTCGCTCATCCAGGCCGGATTATTGTCGAGTCCTGTTTCCCAGGGGTGAATTTGGAGCACCAGGCCTTCGCGGTGCGGGTCGCGTTCTTTGTAGAGCCATTGATGGTAGGCCAATAGGTTGGGCCAGACTTGACGGTACCAGCTGCGGCGTTCGATAATTGGCAGCTTTTGGCCGACGCGCGCGATGGCCTCGGCAAGCATCGGCGGCTGGGTGATGCCGCTAGTCTTGGCCTTATCCGGGGCGAACGGGCTGACCCAGCTGCGCCAGACAGTCTGGTCGCGCCGGTATTCCTTACCGCGGCTGAAGATAATATGCGGGACCATGCCGTTCGACCATTGGCCGCGCAACAGGCTCAATATCTCCATCTTGGCGCGCTCGACATCCAAATGACGAAGGCCGATAGCGATGAAACAGCTATCCCAGAGCCACTGGTGAGGGTAGGGATCAGCCGGAACGGTATATAGCCCCCGGTCGTTGTACTTCAGTGTCTCGGTAGCGGCAACCAGGGCGTCGCTGTTCTTGCTCATGCTTCACAGTATAACCCAAATCACTGCGGCCGCTTAGGGTGTGGGCTATAATGTTCCACCGCCATGAAGCACATTGCCATACGGTATATCTATTTGAGTGAGCTGAGTTTTGTGATGGCCGCCGTGCTGTGTTTACTGATCAATGCCAAGGTGTTATTCACGAGTGACGGGATCAGTTTTTACGGCAATTTCCGCAACACAATTGTGCCGTACGTGGTTGGCCTGGCCCTAAGCGGCTGGTTCTTGGCCCGCGCCGCCGACCATCTGCCGGCTGATGGCCGCGAGAATCGGTTGTTAAGGACAGCGCTGCGCATTTCGGCAATTTCACTGATGGGAATTATTATTACGCCGTCCTTTGCGGGGGGTCTGACATCATTTGTGCATGTCAGCTTTGGCGGTTTTTTGTTTCTGACTCAGGCGGTGGTGTCGTGGAGTTTGCTCGGTTCATTCTGGAGCAACTGGACCGACCGTCTACTATTTATGGCGCATATTGCCGCAGTGGTCGCGATTATCTTATCGTTCCGCCGGATCGGCTTGCTTAATCTGATGATACCGGCCCAGGTGACAGCGCTACTGGCGTTTGGCGCTCTTAGCGCGCGTATGGCCGGCCGGCTTGCCCATGAGTGACAGGTATTATTCCGCCTCAATTCTAGGTTTTAGAGTTCGGTAGGTGACGCCGGTATACTCCGCTGGTGGCTCGTCGCCCACGCCCACATCGTATCGCAGGCGGCTCTTTGCCCAATTGGCGAACTGCTGACCTTGCTTGGGGTCTTCAAAAGGTTCAAGGGCTACCTCGCCGCTCACCCAAACACGCACTTTCGCTTGTAGCAGGGCATCGGCGGCCTCACTCAATATGGCATCGGCGCAAGCTAAGGACTCTGAAGTGTGTACCAGCATAACCCGTTGATTTTACTACCTTTGAGCCATTATTACACCTGTCACTTCAAATGCTTGACAACGCATGGTACCTTGTATAACATAGTACCGTATGGATGATCTTGCGGAACAGTCACTGCTCGCCCAATCGGAAACCCAGATGCGTAAAGGCATGCTGGTGTACTGCGTGCTCTTGTTGTGTAAAGACGGCAAGGTGTATAGCTCCGAGATTATTAGGGAGCTTCGGGCGGCCGAGTTGATCGTGGTGGAAGGCACGCTTTACCCGCTTCTGAACCGTCTGGCCCGGGACAAGCTGCTGGGCTACGAGTGGCAGGAGTCCGAGCAGGGCCCGCCGCGTAAATATTATTGGCTGACCGACGAGGGCCGCCAGCTGCAGGAAGGCCTTGGCGCCACCTACAAGCGACTCAGCACCACGGTACATAAGCTAGAGAAAGGGAAGTCATGAACGAAATAACCAAGATTCACTTGGGCCGCCAGCCGTTCACCGTCGCGGTCGACGCCCACAAGGCGCTGCAGGATTATCTGCGTGCCATTAAGAAGCACATGGGCGACAGTGACGACGCCGTTGAAGAGGTCGAGTTGCGCATGGCCGAGCTGCTGACCGAGCGCGGCATTAAGGGTGATAGGGTTGTGCTGCTCAAAGACGTTGACTACCTTAAAGAACAGCTAGGCAAACCCGGCGACTTCGGCGACGAAGACGACGCAACCGAAGAAGAAACCGAAACGCCTAAACGCTTGTTCCGCGACACTGACCACGCTCTAATAGCCGGCGTATCGGCTGGCATTGCCAATTACGTAGGCATTGACCCAATTTGGATTCGTCTGCTGTTTATCGTGTTGACCCTCGCCGGTGCCAGCGGCATCTTGCTGTACATTATCTTGTGGCTGGTCATTCCGGAAGCCAAAACCACCAGTGAACGATTGCAAATGCAGGGCAAGCCGGTGACCGTTGACGCCCTCAAAGATGTAGTTGAGCGAGCCGATGTTCGTGGTGCTGCTGAACGCGCGGGCACGGCTGTCGGAAGAGTGGTGAACAGTGTTTTAAAAGTAATGCTGGTCCTGGTCGGGGCCGCACTGCTGGTCGCCGGCGTCGGCCTGCTGATGGCGCTGGTCGCTAGCGGCATTTACCTTTTCCTGAACCACAACGCCGTGGTGCCGTTCGGCATCTTTCCGGTCGGTACTGCCGAGAACGTCCTGGTAGGCACCATCATTGCGACGGCTGTCATGATCGGGTTATTCCTGCTGGTGGGCGGTCTGACTATGATTAAACGCCGCGCCGTGCTGCCGGGTTGGGCAATGGCCATTATGTTCGCGCTCTTCTTTTCGACCGCTGCGGTCGGCACAGCTTTGGGCGCCAGCACAGCGCCCAAGATCGACCAGCGCTACCAGGCCGCACATCATTCCGATATCCGCAAAGTGGCAGCCTTTACAGAAGTCAATCTGACAGGCACCGACCATTTGCCGCGCCACGTCGAAGTGGACCGCCGTGTCGGTGACGATTACAAACTGGAGTTCCGCTACATGGGCCAGGCCGACGCCCGCGGAATTACCGTTAAGGAAACCAAACCCGGCCACTTGGAAGTAAACGTTTCGGGCTTTAAGGCCGACCCCAGCTGCACCGAAAATCCATGTTTATTCGCAGGCGGCGAGCTGATGGTTATCATATTCGCGCCCGCTGACAAGGAGATCAATGTGACCGGCGATGATTTTTGGACAGACTTTCCCGACAAAGCCGCTCTGCCCGATACCCCCGACGCACCTCTGCCTGCCCAGCCAATCCTGTATGACTAGCGGTAGTTTGTAAAACTCAGCGGAAAATCAAAATCCTGGGCGCGCAAGAGTTGCATGACAGCCTGAAGATCGTCTTTGCTGCCGCTCATAACGCGCACGGCGTCGCCCTGGATCTGCGTTTTAACTTTCGGCAGATGATCGCGGACCAGCGAGGTAATCTTTTTAGCCTTTTCCTGGTCGAGTCCTTGCTTGAAGGGCACTTCCTTGGTGGCTTTGAGATTGCTTTCGGTTATCTCTTTTGAGGTGTCGAGTACTTTCTGACTCTGATTGCGGGTAGCTAGTTTTTTGCGGACAATATCCAGGATGGCGTCGATCTGCCATTCGCCCGTGCCGGTAATCTTAAAGCCGGTCTTGTCGTTACTCAGCCATTCGATGGCCGCCGGTGTGCCTTTAAAGTCATAGCGGCCAGTCATCTCGCGCTGGGTCTGGTCGAAGACGTTGTTCATTTCGGCTTTGTCGTACTCGCTCACTACATCAAATGAAAATGTTCCCATAAGCCTAGTATACCAACTAGAGATTGACGTTTAGGCTGGTGCCAAGTTCTCCTGGCTTAAAGAGGGTGATTTGTTGGCGGGCAGAAGGGTCAAAGGTTGCTCCCTCGACGTCGGCCACTGCCTCGAGATAATAGCTATAAACTTTAGGGTCAAGTGCCGATGCTGTATTTTCAATGTTTTTCAAAGCGCCAGCCATTCCCTTGAGGATGTTGTCGTCGGGCAGCATGTTGGCTGCCGCAGCGCCGATATTGAGTGGTAGCGACAGATCGATCTGTTTATTCTCCCCGGGCTGGATAGCAAAGGCATCGCCGTTGGTTGTTTGGGCAAAGACGCGCGGCGAGGCGGTAGTGGGCTGGGTCGCCTGGGTGTAGCCAACGAGCTTCAAGGTGATACTCTTAACTGTTTGCGGGCTCTTGGTAGTAAAACTTAGGCTTACCGGCACGGCTGCGTCTTGAAAATTGGCATGGCTCGGCGCCCGCATCTCGACATGAACGCCGCCGACGTTAAAAGTCTGTTTCAGTTTGCTGAGGAAGCTCATATGGCCTCGCCGCCCTTACTCAATTGTTCAACCGCGGTGATGACTTCGGGCAGTTCGGTGCAGGAGGCTTCGTTATCGACAGGGCCGGAGAAATGCCCCATGTTGTGCAGGATGACGGCTTCTCCGCCTAAACCGGCTTGCAGGTTTTTGCTGTTCTCGACCGGCACGTATTGGTCGTTGTCGGAGTGGAGATTGTAGAAGCCGCGGGCAGCCTTAGGCCGGATTTGGGAAAGATTGAGAGGTGTCTGGAAAAAGTTTTTGAGTTCTTCAAAGCCGAGGTCGTTGTCAAAGCCAGCTACAAAGATAACGCCGCCGACCCGCACCCCGTCAGGCAACTGCTCAAGGTAGCGCATGATGGTGGGGCAGCCAAGGCTGTGGCCGACCAGATACGTCTCTTCATCCGGTGTGCCGATAGCTTGGGCGAGCTGCGGCAGCCAGGCGGCCAATTTGGGTTCGTCGGTCTCCGGCATGGCCGGTACGGTTACCTGGAAACCTTTGGCCTCCAATTCCTTTTTGGCCCAGGGGTACCAGCAATAATCGGGGGTCCCTCCCCAGCAGTGGACGATGATGACTCTTTTCATATACCGCATTATAACGTAGGGGCGGAGGCGGGAAGAAGTGTGCTTCTTCTCATCGAGTACCGCCCGTTTCAACATCGCGCAGTGATGGTATACTTAACCCAAGATGAGCTACCAAAATTCGCGTGTTGCTGAAGTTGCCGAAGCGCTCAAAAAGCGCTTTGATGAATTAGAAGACAAAGCCGACATTTTGAAGGCCGTGGAGTTGAAGGCCTTATACGCCGAAATTCCCAGCCTGCCGGCTGACCAGCGCGGTGCTTTCGGCAAGGAAATTAACCAACTAAAGGCCGAACTGGAACAGCTCGTGGCCGAGCATCAGGAAAAGACCGAGGCTTTGCCGCCGATTGACATCACTGCACCATTCGACCTCAACACTTCCGCCGACAAACGTCCGCATCTTTTGGCCGCCGATAACGGCAGCCGCCACCCGCTGACGGCCGAAATTGAGAAGATCGCCGACATTTTCTACCGCATGGGTTTTGTGGTGGAGGAGTCGCGCCAGCTGGACGACGACTACCACATGTTCACCAGCCTGAACTTCCCGGAAGGCCACCCGGCCCGCGACGACTACGATACCTTCATGACCGTCGAGACCGACAGCAACGGCAAGCAACTGATCGCTCCGGCGCACACCTCGACCATGCAGAACCGTTTGCTGCAAAAGTACAAACCCAACCTGGAGAAAGACCGCCCAATCGCGGTGTTGGTTCCCGACCGCGTTTTCCGCAACGAAGATCTCGATGCCCGCCACGAGCACACTTTCTACCAATTTGAAGGGATTTATGTCGATAAGGGTATCCACGCTGGACATCTGATGGCCACGCTCAAGACCTTCCTGGTCGAATACTTCCAGAAGGACATCGAAATCAAGACTCAGCCGTTCTACTTCCCGTTCACCGAGCCAAGTTTTGAGTTCGCCCTCAGCTGTCCGTTCTGCGATAAACAGGGCTGCAACGTTTGCAGCTACAGCGGCTGGATTGAATTGTTGGGCTGCGGCATGATCCATCCCAACGTACTCAGCATGGCCGGCATCGACCCGAATGAATACACCGGCTACGCTTGGGGTAGCGGCGTCGAACGCCTGGTGATGATGAAGTACAACATCGAAGACGTCCGTCATTTCGAAAGCGGCAAACTAGACTTTTTGAGGCAATTCTCATGAGTGATTTTGAAGAACTCCGCGACCGGGCCATCGCCATCCGCGAGCAATACGACAAGCTAAACGAAGAGCAACGCGGCCGCAAATGGGACGCCAAGGATCACGCCATGGGTTTTGTCGGCGACGTCGGCGATCTCATGAAATTGGTGGCGGCCAAAGAGGGCGTACGCGCCGGTACGGACATCGACAGCCGATTAGGCCACGAGCTGGCCGATTGTCTGTGGTCATTGTTTATTCTGGCCGAGCACTACGACATCGACCTCAAGAAAGAGTTTGAGCGCACCATGGATTATCTCGACAAGCGCATCGCAAAGGAGCTGGGATGAGCGAACCTACGGTATTCGACAAAATCGTGAGCGGTGAGCTGCCAAGTTATAAAGTCTGGGAGGACGAGAATTATCTGGCCTTTTTGACCCGCTGGCCGAACACGCCTGGATTTACAGTAGTGGTGCCCAAGCGTAACCCTGGCCCGAACTATCTGGATGTCGACGACGAAGCCTTTGCCGGTATCACTCAAGCTGCCCGCAAAGTTGCCGCGCTGCTTCGCAAAGCGTTCGGGGTGAACCGGGTCGGCCTCGTGATCGAGGGCGAAGGTGTGCCGCATTTGCATATCAAACTCATCCCCATGCACGGCGAGAGTGCCGGACAAAAGCACGAGCCGGTGTTTACCGAGCAGTACCAGGGCTATCTGATCACCGTTGACGGCCCGGAAGCTAGCGACGAACAACTTCAAGCAATCCAGAAGAAAATTCAAGAGGCAGCACAGTGAAAATAAGCACGCAGGCAATCAAATTTATCAACGAACACAATCAGTCGGCCGGCGATCCGGCACCAAATGGTGTTGACGATCTGCTGCAAAAAATCGGTGCTCAGCTGGCCGCAGTAGAAGACGTGTTTGATTTTGGCGTCAGATTCAAAGACGTTATTATCGTCAAAGTTGTTTCGTGCGAAGACCACCCCAATGCCGACCGGCTGCATGTTTGCAAGGTTGACGATGGCGGCAAAGTCGAGGGTGTCGAGCGCGACGAAAACGGCCACGTCCAGGTCGTCTGCGGCGCACCGAATGTCCATGCCGGCATGCTGGCCGCGTGGTTGCCGCCTGGCGCTACCGTACCGAGTACCATCGCTGATGACGAACCGTTCGTGCTCAGCGCTCGTGATTTCCGCGGCGTCGTCTCGAACGGCATGATGGCCAGCCCTAAGGAATTGTCGCTTGGCGATAGCCACGAGGGTTTACTGGAAATTACCGAAGATTTCGGCCCGATCGAGCCCGGCACGAGGTTTGCCGACGCCTATCATCTGAACGACGATGTCATCATCGATATGGAGAACAAGATGTTCACCCACCGTCCAGATTGCTTCGGCTGGCTCGGCCTGGCCCGCGAACTGGAAGGCATCCAGCACCGCCAATACAAGAGCCCGGAGTGGTACAAGATGGATCAGACTTTCCCGGGTATCGAAGGCGACGAGCTGAAGCTTGAAGTTAAAAACGAAATTCCCAAGCTAGTACCGCGCTTCGTAGCCATTGCTCTGCGCGACATCACTATCGGCCCCAGCCCGGTTTGGCTGCAGGTCGACCTCGCCCGTGTAGGCTTGCGCTCCATCAACAACATTGTCGACTATACCAACTACTACATGTTGCTGACCGGCCAGCCGATCCACGCCTATGACTACGACAAAGTCAAAAAGTTCAGCGGCGGCGACAGCGCGGTGCTGACAATTCGTTTTCCGCGCGCTGGCGAGAAGATTACGCTGCTTAACGGCAAAGAGATTGAACCGCGTGCCGAAGCCATGATGGTAGCTGCCGGTGACCATCTGGCCTGCGTGGGCGGAGCCATGGGCGGCGCCGACACCGAAGTGGACGAGAACACTAAGAACGTGATTATCGAGGCCGCTAACTGGGATATGTACTCGATGCGCAAGACGGCCATGGCCCACGGTATCTTCACCGACGCCGTCACCCGTTTTAACAAAGGCCAAAGCCCGCTGCAAAACCTAGCTACTGTCTGGAAGATCACCGAAGAGATCCGGAAGTTTGCCGGCGGCAATATCGCCAGTCCGCTAATCGACATTAACAACGTGGTCGAGGAAGCGCGCGACCGCGGCAACATCCACGCTCCGGTCAAAGTTACGGCTAAGTTCATTAACGAGCGCCTCGGCTGGGATCTCTCGGCTGATGAGATGGCTAAGCTGCTCACCAACGTTGAGTTTAAGGTTGAGGTGAACGGCGGCGAACTCACCGTAACCGCACCGTTCTGGCGCACCGACATCGAAATTCCCGAAGATGTCGTGGAGGAAGTCGGCCGGCTGAATGGGTACGACAAGCTGCCGCTCGATCTGCCGAAGCGCGACCTTACACCGGCACCGCGTAACCCGGTTCTGGAGTTCAAGAAGCAAGTCCGTCAAATTCTCTCGGCCAACGGCGCTAACGAAGTGCTGTCATACACATTCGTCCACGGTAATTTGATCGATAGGGTCGGGCAGGACCGTAACCTGGCGTTCCAGGTGGCCAACGCCCTTAGCCCGGATCTGCAATATTTTCGTTTGAGTCTGACACCGAGTTTGCTGGAGCGCGTCCATCCCAACATCAAAGCCGGCCACAACCAGTTTGCCATCTTTGAATTGAACAAAGCCCACGCTAAGGGCATGCTCGACGAAGAGGGTTTGCCGCGCGAATTCAACCGCGTTGCGTTTACGTTTGCGGCCGATGACAAAACCGCCGGAAAGGAATACACCGGCGCACCGTTCTACCAGGCCCGCCAGTATCTCGAAAATCTTCTGGCGCATTTCGGTGCAGCCGGCGGATTGGAATGGCAACCGCTCGCTCAGACCGACTTTGGCGGGCATGCCGTCATTGAACAGATGACGAAGCCATACGAGCCCAACCGTTCAGCCGCCCTGGTTAAGGACGGCCTGGTAGTTGGCGTAGTCGGCGAATACCGCCCCTCCGTGCACAAGGCCCTCAAGCTGCCGGCCTTTACTGCCGGTTTCGAGGTTTTCCACGCCGCACTGCTGGGCGGCACCGGTACTATCTACACCCAGCTGCCGCGCTTCCCGCGCGTCGAACAAGATATCTGTCTCAAAGTTTCCAGCGATTTGTCGTATGGTGAACTATTCGCTTTCGTCGAAAGCCAAATCGAGCAGGACCGCCCGGACGAAACCTTCCACAGCCTCAGCCCGGTCGACATTTACCAGCGCGAGGATGATCCTGAGCGCAAGCAAATCACCCTGCGATTAAGCATTGCCAGCTACGAGCGCACCCTCACCGACCAAGAGATAACCAAACTCCTTGATCAAGTCGCTGCCGCCGCCAAAGAAACATTCCAGGCCGAAAGGGTCTAATATGAGTGTCGACGTTGAGAAGATTGTCAGAGAATATTTACCGGATGTGATCCATATGTCGCTTGGCACCTCCAAGGATGGCAGGCCGTGGGTATGCGAGGTGCATTTTGCCTATGACGATGACCTCAACCTGTACTTCCGTTCGCTAACCTCGCGCCGGCATAGCCAGGAAATTGCCGAAAATCCGCGCGTAGCCGGCAATATCGTCCGGCAGCACCAACTGGGGCAATATCCGCTGGGCGTCTATTTTGAAGGAGATGCCCGTATGCTTGGTCCGGGGGAAGAACAAGACAGAGCCTACCAGTGTCTCCGCAGCCGCCTCAACTCTACCGACCAGATCCTGACCGAGTCGAGCCGTCCGGACGGCCACCAATTTTACAAAATCACTGTCGAAAATTGGTATGTCTTTGGCAAGCTTGATGAAGAGGGCGGTAAAAAGTATCAACTCGTTTGGAACGGAAATAAGCGTTGAGTAAACGCGGGGCAGCGGTGCCGTTAGGCGCCAGCCTGGTCGTTTTGTCGACGATGTTTTACGCCAGCTACGGTATTTGGACCAAGCTGATGGGGCATTTCTTTGGCGGTTATACTGCCTCGGGCCTGCGGGCGATACTCGTCTTGTTGATTTTGGTGCCAGTCGCTGCCGCTTATGGCCAGCTGGAAAAGGTGAGGTTTAAGAAGAACTGGCACTATCTGTTAGGGATGACCCTCTCCTCAACGCTGGTTTGGGGGCCGCTCTATTTTGCCATTTTGAAAGCCGGCGTAGCGCTCAGTATTGCGCTCAATTACGCCGGGATTGTGATGGGTATGTTTTTGTTCGGCTGGATGTTGGCCAACGAACGGCTGACAAGAGGGAAGTGGTTTTCGGCATTGCTTGGTCTGGTCGGTTTGTGGATGGTGTTTGCGCCGAGCGAGCACATCACCGGTTGGCTGCCGCTGTTTGCGGCCTTTGGCAGTGGCGTCGCCGGCGCTTTCAACATGGTGCTGGCCAAGAAGATCCCCTACAACGCCACGCAGTCTACGCTGGCGATCTGGTTTACGGTTTTCGTGGCCAACATCCCTATGGCTTTGCTGCTGGGCGAGCACCGTCCGGCGATCGGCTGGCACGTACAGTGGGCCTATCTGGTGTGCTTCGCGTTGGCTTCGATTGCCGCCTCTTGGACGTTTATTAAAGGCATTAAGCTGATCGACGCTGGCGCCGCTGGTGTCATTGGCTTGCTCGAAATTGTCTTTGGTGTACTCTTCGGCGCGGTGTTTTTTGGCGAGCGGCCGGACCGCATCGCGCTGCTCGGCGCCGCGGTTATTATCATTGCCGCCGCCATTCCGTATCTCAAAGATTACGAGGCTAAAAGAATCGCCCTCAAACACGCCAAGTAGTTTATAGTAGAGTTTGATGAAACGATTGCTCGCCGCGCTTGTTGGTTCGTGTCTGATTACGCTCTCGCTCGTCTCTACCGCCTACGCTGACGTTAACGATTTTGTGATTAAGCATTTCGATGCCGAATATACGCTGACCAATGCCGACAAACAGGGAAGTCTGCAGGTCGACGAAGCAATTACGGTCAACTTTAGCGACTATAACCACGGCATCCTCAGGGCTATCCCAAACAACTACAAACATCATAGTCTCGAGTTGCACATTAGCGGCGTCACCCGTGACGGCCGGGCTGAGCCGTGGAGTACCTATACTGATAACGGCAACACCGTAATCAAAATTGGCGACCCCAACCAGACGATGACCGGCGAACATTTCTACACCATCTCCTACACCATGCGTAACGTGATTACTTTTTACAATGACCACGACGAGCTGTTTTGGGATATTAATGGGACGGAGTGGATGCAGCCGGTTGAGTCGGCGAGCGTTCATCTCATCCTGCCTCCAGATTTGCAGTTGAGCCGCGACCCGATCTGTTACGCCGGCCCTAGCGGCACGCTGGACCATCCTTGCATAGTAAACGTCGATAAAAACACTCATACCGTTCAAGTCGTCACCACTCAGATGCTGTATCAACGCGAAACATTGAGCATTGTGGCCGGCTTTAAGCCTGGCTTTTTCCGGCCTTCGACAACTATGGAGACGGTCGCCGAACATGCCAATGCAGTCTGGCCGTTCGCCGTGCCGTTCTTGTTGATTGCCGGTTCGGGTGCGGTGCTGTGGTTCCGCCGCGGCCGCGATGCGAAGGGCCGGGGAGTGATCGTTCCGGAGTATGAGTCGCCCGACGGTTTGCGTCCACTGGAGGCTGGAACCATTGTCGACTTTAAGACCGACAACCGCGATATCACCGCCACCATCATTGACCTGGCGATCCGCGGCTACATCACCATTATTCAAACCAAGAA
>DATJJV010000013.1:0-43345 GCA_035491975.1 Pristimantibacillus sp.
GTTGAGGGCGTCGGTTTCGTGGTCGCCCATTCGCCGCAGCATGAAACTGTCGATGTAAAAATACAGGTTCTTCACGGTCTTGTTATGAATGTAGACCGGGCCGGCCTGCGGCTTGGGACGCTCGTTCGGCAAGTCGATGCGCGTGGTGCCGTGCGGCAGGTCGATGTGCTCCAGAATCTCGGCGACACCCTCCTGGCGCTTGGGCGTTAAGTTGCCGGCGATAATAAAGCGCAGGTTCTTGGTGGTGTGCGTACGTTCATAGTGGTCGCGGACATCGCTGACCGTCACATTGTCCATCGCTTTCAGCCGTTCTTCGTCGGTCTTGGCCATAAAGCCGTACTGCTCGCGCAGCGCTAAGCTGAGGTGGCGGAAATGGTTATTATTGCGGGCGGTCAGCTCTTCACGGACATTGCCGACCTCGGCATCGAATTCGTCGGCCAGGAACAGCGGCTTGGTGATAGCCAAGAGCATCAGCTCGAGAATCCGATCCCACTCAAAGTCGGCGCATTCGGCTTCGTAACTGATCTCGTAGACACTCGTGCTGGCGTTGGAGTAAGCACCGTTCTTCTCGATCTCAGCCTGAAACAACCGGCTTTTCGGATAGCGTTCGTTGGCGCCGAGGAGCATGTGCTCCATCAGATGCGGCGTCTCCCACTTTTCCGGGCTTACCAGGTACTCGCCTGCCCGGAAGTTAAACTCAAAGCTCATCACGCTTGCATCCGGAATGTGGATGAGCAAGCCGCGTGAACCGTTTTTTAGCTTTAATTCAGTAACAACGTGTTTCATATCTGTCGGGGCTGCCTATTTTCGCCTGCGGCCTTGGGCCTTACGTTTGCGCTCGGCCTTGCGGGCCTTTTTGCGCACGTCGGTTTGTTTTTTGACCGGGCTGTTGGCGTGGGCGGTGGCGGAGTCGAAGTCGGCGGCCTCGAAGTCGCTGTCAGCTTGGAGGACCTTGTCGGCATTGCTGATGGAGCCGCGGGCGGCCATGGTAAGCTCGGTCTCTACCGGGCGGTCAAACATACTCATGTCGACTGGTTCGGCATGGAAGACAGTACGTACCACGTCGTGGCGCAGTTCCAGCTGCATAGCGTCGAAGAGGCGTTGGGCCTGGCGGCGATATTCTACCAATGGGTCGCGCTGCCCCACGCTCATCCAGTGGATACCTTCGCGCAGGTGGTCCATGTTCTCGAGGTGCTGCATCCAAAGGTTATCGAGGATCTGCAGGTAGATATCGCGCTCGACCCGGCGCAGGATCTCGGCAGTAAAGCCGGTTTCGCGGGCGTCGTACAACTCGTGGACTTCTTTAATCAGGGCATCGCCGAACTTGTCTGACGGCGCGTCGAACAGTCGGTCGAGGGCGGCATCGTCCAATGGGAACGTCTCGCGCACCATGCTCTCGAACTGTTCGGTCAACAGTTCTGGCGAAGCGGCTAATGTACGAGCCTCATCTTCCACGAAAATCTTGATGCGCTTGGAAATGTCGTCACTCTTCAAGATATCTTTGCGCATTGCATAGATTGCTTTACGGTGTCGGTTCATAACATCGTCGTACTGAACAACATTTTTACGCTGGTCGAAGTGGAAACCTTCCACCTTCTTCTGGGCGCCTTCCAACGACCGGGAGATCATCCGGTTTTCGATCGGTGTTTCGTCGTCGACTTTCAAGCGGTCCATCAGGCTGGCGATGCGCTCACCGCCGAAGACACGCATCAGGTCGTCTTCTGTGCTCACAAAGAATTGGGTCGTACCCGGGTCGCCCTGGCGGCCGGAACGTCCGCGCAACTGGTTATCGATACGGCGCGATTCGTGGCGCTCAGTTCCGAGCACAAACAAACCGCCCAACTCCTTAACTTCGTCGTCCAGCACAATGTCGGTACCGCGTCCGGCGATGTTCGTCGCCAGCGTCACTGCCCCGCGCTGCCCAGCACGAGCTACAATCGCGGCCTCTTTCTCGTTATTCTTAGCGTTCAGGACTTCGTGCGGGACGCCGGCCTTGGTTAGCAAGTGCGCCAGCTTTTCGTTCTTCTCAATTGAGACGGTACCGAGCAGGACCGGCTGACCCTTCTCATGCAGTTCCTGAACTTCCTTAACAATTGCTTTAAACTTGCCGGCCTCGTTCTTATAGATACGGTCAGAGCGGTCTTCACGGACTACCTTGCGGTTCGAGGGGACATCGACGACGTCGAGTTTGTAGATCTGGTGGAACTCTTCGGCTTCGGTCATGGCCGTACCGGTCATACCGGCCAGCTTTTCGTACAGGCGGAAGTAGTTCTGGAAGGAAATGGTGGCCAGGGTCATGCTTTCCTGCTGGACTTCGACGCCCTCCTTGGCTTCGATGGCCTGGTGCAGGCCTTCGTTGTAACGGCGGCCCTTTAGCAAGCGGCCGGTGAACTCGTCGACAATCACAATCTCGCCGTCGTTAGTCACCACATAGTCTTTGTCGCGCTTAAAGAGGGCTTCGGCACGCATGGCCTGTTCCAGGTGGTAGATGGTACGGATGTTTTCGGTGGCGTACAGGTTCTTCACGCCCAGGATCTTTTCGACTTTGTCGACGCCCTTATCGGTCAGGATGACAGTTTTGCGCTTCTCGTCAACCTCGTAGTGCTTGTCTTTTTCGAGCTGGCGGGCAACCTTGGCGAATTGGAGGTAGGCCGTACCGCTGGTGACGCTCGGCGCTGAGATAATCAACGGCGTGCGGGCTTCGTCAATAAGAATGGAGTCAGCCTCGTCAACGATGGCAAAGTGCAGGTCGCGCTGGCGCAGCTGGTCGACCTCGCGGACCATGTTGTCGCGCAAATAGTCGAAGCCATATTCATTGTTCGTACCGTAGGTTATATCAGCATTGTAGGCTTCTTGACGGGTAGCCGGGCGAAGGTGGCGGAAACGCTCATCCTCGTGCTCGGTGTTGGTGTACGTAGGGTCATATATAAATGAATGGTCGGCGACGATAACGCCCGTGCTCAATCCGAGGAAATTATAGATCTGGCCCATCCAGCCCGCGTCGCGTTGGGCCAGGTATTCGTTGACGGTCACAACATGTGCGCCCTTGCCAGTCAGTGCGTTCAGGTAGACCGGCAGCGTTGCCACCAAGGTCTTGCCCTCACCGGTCTTCATCTCCGAAATGTTGCCCTCGTGCAGCACCATGCCGCCGATCAGCTGTACATCGAAGTGCCGCTGACCGATGGTACGAGTTGCCGCCTCGCGGATCACCGCGAAGGCGTCGGGCAGGATTTTGTCGAGTGTCTCTTTCTTGAGGCGCTTTTTGAGCGCGTCGGTCTGCGCTTTCAGCTTGTCGTCCGGCATCTTTTCGTACTTTTCGGCCAATTCGTTGACCTCTTTTACCCGTTTCCGCAGACGCTTTATAGTCCGCGCTTGGGGATCACCAAGCAACTTCTTAAGCAGACTGTTCATTATCATCAGACAAACTCCCTCTCTACCAAGTTTAGACGTTACAAAATATTGTAGCGCGTTATACCAGAGAACGCGAGGGGTTTTATGGGCATCAATGCCCGCCGGCCGGTAACCCCCGCACGACCAAAGGAAGGAGGACGTTGCCGGCCAGCAGGCATTGATGCTATTTATGCTACGATTGACCTTAGTTATGGCAAAATCGGCCAATCCATGGAACTACGGCATTGTTATACTGATCTGCCTCGCGACCACGACGCTGCTGGCAATTGAACCGCTGAAATGGCTAGGCTGGATACTATTGGCCTTGGCGGCGCTCTTAAACTTCGTGCACAACCGGTTGGCCGCACCCTTCAACCGGAACTTGCTGGTGATCATTGCCATGGTGGCGCTGCTCGGCATCATCCCCATCAACACCACGATCACCTACGCCCATATGCTCGGCATGGGCGCAGCTCTGGCGGCAACCATTCTAATACCATATGCCCTCAGCCGCCGCTGGCTACAAGGCAACCCAATCACCCTGCCCTTTAGCCTGGGGCGCAGATGGTACACCAAAGAGATTGGCTACATTGCGCTGGCAGCAGTCGGCTCCTACCTGATCATGCCGTATTACCTGGGCACGACCGGTTCCTATCTGAACTGGAGTGTGGCGCTCGACCCCGGCCATATCGTGCGGTTGTTTATTGGCACCAATGCGCTGGGCATTTGGGACGAGCTGTTTTTCGTCGGCGTGTGTCTGTCGCTGCTGCGCCAGTACATTCCATTTTGGTGGGCCAACCTCGCCCAAGCCGTAATGTGGACCAGCTTCTTATACGAACTTGGTTTCCGCGGCTGGGGCCCCTTACTGATCTTTCCGTTCGCACTGTCGCAAGGCTACGTCTTTAAAACCACCAAATCGTTGCTGTACATCATCACCGTACATCTAACAATCGACTTCATGCTCTTCCTGGTACTCATCCACCTGCACCACCCCGAACATCTCCGGATCTTTCTGACTTCGCCGTTCTAGGCCAGGAGTGATTGCCGTTTCAGGCGCGACATCAGGCGCTGGCGGAGCTTCGGCCCGGAGTGCTTCTCTTTGTACTTATGAAGCTGATTCTTGAGCTTTTGCTCGACGATATCGACAGCGGCGAACATATTGATAGTAGTTTCCGAAACGGTAATGATGTCATGCGGCAGGTGCAAAATAACCTCGCAGGTGCGTTGTTCGCGGGCTTTGAGTTTGCCCTCTTTTAGTTTCACCTCAGCATGGACACTGCCGCGTGCGAACCGCGGCACATACTTCTCTAGTTTGCCGATCTTGTTGGTGACGTATTTACGCAGGTCGTCGCCGACCTCCATGTGCACGCCATCGATGTCGATGCGTTTAATCATACCTACCCTCCTTACAATTAAGGTTTAGATCTCGGCCTGGCCGTTCATGAATGGGCGGAGTACTTCGGGAACCATGATCCGGCCGTCGGCGGTTTGGTTATTCTCAATGATTGCCTTCAGGATGCGGCTCATGGCAAAAGCCGTGGCGTCGGCGGTGTGGACCAGCTCGACGCGGCCATCCTGGCGGCGCACCCGGATTTTAAGGTCGCGTGACTGATAGTCGGTCATGTAGTCGGCGGTGTGGGTTTCGCGGTACTTGCCCTGGGCCGGGAACCAGGCGTTAAGGTCGACACCAGCGGCATTTGGCTTGCCAATGTCGGCAGTACACTTCTGGACAAATTGATACGGCAAGCCTATTTGCTGGACCAAATACTCCTGAATGGCGATGTGCAGCTTGTGCTCATCCAGGCCGGTTTCCGGCGTAGTGAGCGATTCCATCTCCAGCTTGTCGAACTGATGCAGGCGGAAAATCCCCTCTTCGTCTTTGCCGTAAGTACCTGCCTCGCGCCGGAACGAGGTGCTGTAACCGATGTAGCGGATCGGGAACATGTCTTCCGGCAGGATCTCGTTCCAATACATTGTGCAGAGGGTGTGCTCGGCGCTGGCATTGAGCCACAGGTCGTCCTGCTCAATCTTGTAGGTCACTTCTTCGGCGTTCAGCCGGGCGCTGGCTTCGTACGGTTCGGTGCGCAACATGGCCGGCGGCAGGACAGGCGTGAACGGCTTGGTGCTGACGTTCAGCCCATTTTCTTGTACGAGCCGGGCAATCAACTGCTCGTCGCCGAGCGATTGCATAACAAATTGCATCAGTGCGAGCTGCATCCGCACTAACCCACCCTTCAGGTAGACGAATCGCGAACCGGCAATTTTAGTGGCGCGCTCCTTGTCGATCAGGTCATGCTCGGCGCCGAGTTGGTAATCGTGCTTGGGTACAAAATCAAAGTGCGGCGGCTCGCCGACCGTCTTGGTAATCTGGTTTTCGTCCTCGCTCACACCTACCGGCACGTAGTCCAGAGGCATGTTGGGAACGGCCTTGAGCAGTTTGGAAAAATGCTGGTCAATGCCGGCGAAACGCTCCTCAGCCTGGGCCAGCTCGGCTTTGATGCGCTTGCCCTCCTCAATCAGGTCCGGAGACGGCTGGCCGCCGCCCTTCATCTTGTCGGCATTGTCGTTACGCTGTTTACGCAAGCCCTCAATGGCCGTCAGCAAACCACGCCGCTCTTCGTCAACGCGCAGCAGCTCGCCAACATTTATGTCGTAGCCTTTTTGTTTGCTTTTCTCTTGTACTTGTTCGGGGTTGTCGCGGATATATTGGATGTCTAACATGTTTTCGTCCTTACACTCTTAAAGTTTCAGTTCATTTACTGGCAACTGGAGCGAAAACTGCGACTGGATAGAACGTGTATCATCACCTCTAATTATAGCAGGTTGCGCGCTTACAGGTTGATCGTATTGTTGATGTTGATCTGAGTTTTGCCATTTGTGCCGTGCTGCCGCTTGGCAACAAACATAAACGCCGCAATAACAATGGCGATGATAATCAAGGCAAACAATGCCAAAAAGACTATGCCGCTTTCCTTGTTGTCGTACTGTGATTCACTCACCTTGAGCTTTACTATACGCTGCGTCTTTTAGCTTGCAAAGCCGAGACCGTTAGCTCTGTTCTAGCGCGGGCATAGGTGCAGAACTCGCATGGCCCGCCCATGATGCTGGAGCCCATACCGGGCATCTCGCCTTCCATGCATTTCTTCATCTTCTCAATAGTCGGCTCTACCCAGCTATCATCGCCGGTGTACGGAATAACTTTAGTTTTAAACTCAACGCGGTCGAAAAAACCGTCCATGTCCAGCCGGCCGTTCGTGTAGACGAAATACCCGGTTGGGTTTACGGCAAAGCCATTCTGGCGCAGCAGCCACTGATAGACTTCCATTTGGCGCTTATAGCTGATCTGCCAGCCGGAATCGATGCTCACATCTTTATCCTTGGCGGTGGCTTTGTAGTCGACGACGATCAGCTCCATCTGTTTGTTAACCCAGATATCGTCGACAGCGCCGAAAACCATTAGGTTGGTCGGTTCGTGCAGGTACTGAACGCCTACGAATGTCTCGCGCCACTTGTCGAGATCCTCATGTGTGAACGGCACGGCGGCCACCTTGTACTCGACCATCAGCGGGTGCGGTTCACCCTTTTTGCGGTAGGTATCGAACTCTTTTTTAAACAACTCGTCGATGGCTTTGTTGATGTTGAATGGCGGGCCGTCGGGCCGCTTAATCTTCAGCCGGACGTCCAGCCAAAAGCAACGCGGGCACTGCATATACAGTTCGATCTTGCTGCGGCTCACCTTAAACGGTGCCGTCTGGCCAGGCTTATACGGTTGGCTCCGTTCCCTCCAGTAGTTCATGTACGGTCTATTGTAGCAGCCCTTAGGCTCTGGCGGCGAACAGCTCGAGTAAATCTTCAGGCTTATCAATAATGGTGCCGGCTTTGGCCCGGGTTAGAGCATTGCGGTTGTTGTAGCCCCAGGTGACGCTAATCGCCCGGATGCCGGCCTTGCGTGCGGCGTCAATGTCGCGGACCTCATCACCGACATAGGCGCAGTCCTTTATATCGAGGTGCAGCTTGCGCGCAATCTGTTTCAACGCCGCTGATTTGGCAAACAATCCCTTGTCTCCCCAGTAACCGTCGAAGTATTCACCCAGTTTGTTATTGTCCAGGAACGTCTTGATGTTCTTGGTGCTGTTGCTGCTGATGATAAACAGCCGGTGGCCGTCGTCCTGCAATTTACGAAGTGTGTCCGCCATACCCTTAAACGTAGTAACACCTGCGATCTTGGATGTAACTTCCTTGCGGCCAAAATACACAAGCTTGGGCACCTGCAACCACGAGACGTGCAGCGCCTTCATAACCTCCAGAGCCGATAGATTGCGGAGCTCCTCAATCTCTTCGTCGGTGGGCACCCTCCCGTTAAGAGCCAGCTTTCTGACGCCGCTTACCGCAATATGGAATGTATCAGCCAGCGTGCCATCAAAATCAAAGATAATGTTGGCCATCGACTATGGCTGTAACGCCCCGGCAAAGACTTGCAGAGCCAGTACGACCGCAGCCGCAAATCCCCAACCCATGAACATCTTTTCAGAATAAGTAGTGTCGGCCCACTTGCCGAGCTTGCGCAGGCGCATTATGCAAGCCGCAGCAGCAGCTCCTGCAAACAGGAACATGGTGAGATAGACGAAGTACACATACGTCGGCAGGCTGCCGTCCCACATCAGGACACCAACCAAGGTTAACGCAATGGCGATAACCGGCAGCGCGGCCGTAAACAGCGCAGTGATGATATCGAACTTACGCAGCCGGCGGCCAATACCAATCAACTCAACGGTAGTAGCCAGCGCGCCAAGGACGGCCAGCGAAGAAAAGATCAGGAACAAGTAGCCGAGGTCGGCGATGCCGCTGAGCATGGCCACCGTTACCGCCATCAGGCCAGTACCTACCCCGAAACCGATCCAGCGCAGCTTGTTAACGCCGCGCGCCAGCCAATTTTCGTAGTGCTTACGCCAAACAGTGGCAACCAGTAAGAAAGTGGCGGCAAAAGCCAGCAGGAACGCAGCTACCAGCCATGAAACATGCACATCGGCCAGATGACGCGTTGCTGTCGCCAGCACGTCTTGCTTGGACACTTCGGTAGCCAGAGTATCCTTAGACAAGTATTGAGTTGTTAGCGGTACGCTCTTGGAGCTGCCAAAAACAACTACCAGTACGGCCAACACGGCGAGCACAATGCCAAGACGCAGGTTCCAACCCGGCAGGCTGACACCGCTCTTCTTGGCGGCAACGGCTTTAACAGTTTTATTAGTAGCTGCCGGCTTGGCGGCGGTTGCTTTTGATTTTGCGGTTTTTGCTTTTGAGGTTGATGGTTTAGCTGCTTTTGCTGTCATGCTTGAACTATAACACGGTAATGAGCCACCTGCCACTAGCGTTTATGAAGTGATGGGCGCGTATGGAATGTGGCACATGCCTATCCCTGTGCGTTCGGTGAATTTCTGGTGGTAGGGTTCGGCCTCATAGAACTTGCCGGCTGGCTCGATCTGCGTCACAATCTGGCTGTCCTTGTCTTTCTGCAGCTTGTTGCGCACCTGGATGGCGTGCTTGCGCTGCTCCTGGTCGAAGTAAAAGATGGCCGAACGGTAACTATCACCGATGTCCGGCCCCTGCCGGTTAAGCTGGGTCGGGTCGTGCATGCGGAAGAATTGCTTCACCAGTGTTTCGTAACTGACTTTCTCCGGATCAAACTCTATCAGCACCGCCTCGGCATGGCCGGTAGTATGGGTACAGACCTCATCATAAGTAGGATTTTCGGTGTGCCCGCCGGTGTAGCCGACGGTGGTTTTAACTACGCCCGGCACTTCGTCGAAGTAGTACTGGACTCCCCAAAAACAGCCTGCCGCGAATATTGCCTGTTGCGTCTTCATATATCTATTTTAGCAAGAACTCGTCAAGTAAGAGGCGGCATTGGACACAACGCAGATCACCGCGCAGACGTTTGGCCTCGTCCAACTTGTACTTATGTACATCCGCACTGATCTGAGCGCCCGGCCGGATGCGGGCCACAAAGCCGTGTAGTTTTTGGGAAGAGAATGAACTGTCCACTGCCAGAGGACCATCGGTTAGCGGCTCCAGCTTTTCGATATCGCTGGCTTCTATTTGCAGTTCGCGCTGTATAACCTGCATGGCCGCTTGGCTTGGCTCAACATCCGGGCCGATGCGGGAACCGGCAAAGTCCAGCATCACCTCCTCTACTCCAACCCGGTACTGCTCCGCTGGCAGCAAAAAGTAATCGCCTTGTATAGCCAGCACCACGGCCGAATCAGCCCTGTCGCAATGCCAATATTCCAACTCCCGGCCGCTATCATCCAGCAGCTTATCGGCGTAAACCGTTACCCATGCAGACTCGAGCTGTAGAATACGCTCCAAACGTGTCCATTTTTTAGTCATGAAGTCATTATATCCAAACCCCGAATGGCCGCCATCCTTGACTAATAATACTGTTTATGCTAATGTAGGGTTATCGTACTAAAACCTAAAACAAACTGAGAAAACACATATGATCGACCCGCACTACCAGTCAATGTACAAACAAGCCAGTATTCTGCAGAATCATTTTCATGATTACACCCTGGCCACTGCCCACACCGGCAGCGCCACCGTGCTGCGCAACGAGATCCACAACCTGACCAACGACATCGCTTCCCACAAGAACCCCCGCACCATTGATGACCGCCTGCGGACCATCCAGACCCAACTACGTAACGAAGGCATGATGCACCCCGGCACAGACCCCACAATGGGAATGCACGTACCTGGTATGCCTGCCGGTATGCCCGGCCAGTACGGTCCGTCTCTCAACTACAACCAGCGCAACCTCATGAACCACGGTTTCGACCAGTTGCGCCAGGGCTTGCGCCAGCATCCCAAGTGGTAGTTACCTCTTAGCCGTGACTTCCCTGCGTATATCTACAAAATTACCTTTGATATAGGCGTCGCTGTTGAACCAAATTTTTTGAACAGTTGCTTTATATAACCGACGCGGGCACTTGCCGGTGAACGGTTCGTGCTGCAAGTCCTCGCCGAAGTTAGTCGTGTAAATCTTGCGCGCCTGCTCGATTTCACGTTTGCCAGTTAGCATTTTGGCGGTCATTTCCATATAGATACCGAGGCCGTCGCCCTCTGTGGCGCGGGAATCGTAGCTAACCACGAAAATCCGCGGGTCGTGGGCCACGTTTTGGCTGTGCTGATTCTTGGGCCAAGATGCCCAATACAGGTTGAGCACATCATCAAAACAGCCCCAGACCGGCGTATTCCAAGGGCGTCCATCAGGACAGACCGAAGCCAAAGTGACGTACGGCACCTCTGTTAAAATCTTGCTGAGCTGAGGCGGTAAATCTGTGCGTTTCATTGCACAACAATCTTACTGTCTGTGGCATTAATGTGTAAAACTGTTGTGCAGAAAATGCACAACTGATACAATGTGCTCATGCTAACAGAGACAACAGCGATCAGGACATACTTCGGCAAGCTGGGGTTCGAGCCCGAGATCGCCGACATCTACCTCGCCCTGCATACCCATGGCCCGCAAAGCATCTCCGAGCTGTCGCGTAATTCCAAAGTGGAACGCACCCGTATCTACCGACTCATCGACAAATTGATGGAGAATAGCCTGATAGAGGTCGAGAGCCACTACAAGCGAGGCATCATCAAGGCGGCGCCCATTGCCAACCTCAGCATTGTCATTACTCAAAAGGAACAGGAACTAAAGGCCCTTCAGGACGAATTGGGGCTAATCCAGCAAGTACTGGCCCGCAATAGCCTCTCTGACCCAGCTACGCGCGTGCAGTTCTACCAAGGAACCGAAGGTATCCGGCAGATGCTCTGGAATGAACTACGTGCCAAGAGTGAAATCGTCGGCTACGCTAACCGCATTCTCGAGGAAGCGACCGGCAAAAAATTTATGGAACGCTGGACCGACGAGTTCGAGGCCCGCGGCCTGCGCTCTCGTATCCTTCTAAACGACGACTTTATCGCCAGCTGGAAAGCCGGCCGCAAGACGGTGGGCACCGACCGGCGGGTCAAAGATATGGAATACAACTATATACCCGACTCCGTTTTCAGGCTGACGCATCTCTGTGACATCTACGACAATGTCGTCGTCTATTATCACTGGAAAAACGGCGAAGTCTTCGGGCTCGAAATCTATAACCAAGAGATAGCCGATACCCAGCGGCAATTCTTCGAGATGCTCTGGCCGAAATCCAAACCCGACACTAGCTTCTAGCCACCACAGCGCTCAAAGTGCTTATGGCATTGACAAATTTTAATTTGTAGTATATAATCTCCTAAGTTAACTTCAGTGCAGGGATAGAGACCCCTGTCTGATTAAGGAGTACGGAGATGAAGAATCTTAAGCTACTCGCTACTGCGAGCGTAACGGGTGTGGTTTTAACCGCTGGCCTGTCTGCTCAAGCCTACGCTTGGCACCCTGAGGTCAAGATCACAAAATATGTCACCAACGTGACTGCTAACGGACAGATGGCTGATGCTAACGACGTATCAAGCGCCGTTTCCGCTAAGCCCGGCGACACTCTTAAGTACACGATTGTTGTCGAGAACCCAGCCAGCGCGGCTGCCAACGGCGATAACGACCTGCACTTCACTACACTGGCCGACGAACTGCCGGCCGGCGTAGAAATGACCAGCGACGCTAGCGTCCGCAAGATCACTGCCGATCTTGGCACACTGAAGCCTGGTGCAAAGGTCACCAAAGAGTATACCTTGAAAGTCACCAGCACCAAGGACGGCGACGTTGTCACCAACGAAGCCTGCGTAACTGGTAACAGCGCCGTAAACGACGCTCCCCGCAAGGACTGCGATACCGCTGTCATCAAAGTAAGCGTTCCTCCGACCCCTCCGGAACAACCTAAGCCGACTCCTGAGGTTCTGCCCACAACCGGTCCTGCCAACCTCTTGGCTGGTGCCGGCGGCGTCAGCGCCCTAGGTTACTTCGGTAACCTGTTGCGCCTGAAGCGCAAAAGCCGCTAATTGCCGTCCGACGGCTAAAAAGAGCCCCTGCTTAGGGGCTCTTTTTGTTTCCTGCGGATTTCCGGCGACGTTTTTTGGGCTGGATCCGGCGGCCGGTTAACAGCCCGGCCAGATAACGCGCCGACCGGGCCGAGATACCGTGCATGTCGCTTACCAAATGAAGCCTAACGTACGGATTCGGCCGGAACATCTCCTTTATGCCACGGCGGATGACCACCAGGTCAAACCGGCCATACACGATGTCCGTCCGCACGGCTATGGTTTTGAGCTCTTCGTAGGCCTGTTGCTCCAGAATGGTATTGCGCAGCGAGCGCTCAAATGGGATCCACTCTTGCGGCGCGATATTCATGCCAGAAAGTTTGCGGGCGATGCGCCACAACAGCCTGCTCTCGACTTGGGCCAACTGCGGATGAGCGGCAATGTACCCGAAAAGCGTCTTGTAACGCGCGCTGCGCTTCCCGTGCGCCGGAAATTCCGGTACTTCGCCGAGCAGCGGCGGCTCATACAGGATAACTCGCCCGACCAGCTTCGGCCGGACAGCGGCGATATGGGCGGCGACTAGGCAACCCATCGAATGTCCAAGGACCACGACTGGCCCTTTTACTCCCAATCTCTTGAGTAGAGTTTCGACGGTGCGAGCATGCTCATTAACGGTGTACTCAATCCACTGCGGCTTCGGCGACGCACCAAAACCGACCAGATCGGGGGCGATGATCCGCCACTCGCTTCGCGGCAAATATCTGACCAAATCGGTCCAAATCTCCTTATTCGCGGCCAAGCCGTGGAGCAACACCACCGTTTGCGGCCCGATCCCGGTGTCCAAGTACTCCAGGCGATACGGACGCCGCAGAAACCTATGCCAAAACGAATCGAATAGTCCCATCCCTTAATTATAGGCTAGGTCTTATCCTTATCGGGTCTGTTGACACGCATAAACGAATACAACAAATAGATTGCCGCCAGCCCGATTGCAGCGTATATGATACGGGTAACGGACGTGCTCTCACCAAAAATTCGTGTCACCAAATTATAATTGAAGAATCCTACCAGACCCCAGTTAATGCCGCCGACGATAACCAGCAAATACGCTAAGATGTCCAAAAAACTCATTGGCACCGCCTCCTCTACTGCCAGCCTAAACTTCCGACCCGGAAGGTGCTATGAGCTTCGTTACACTTTACCCAGGCGGCGCTGGAGGTTGTACCACTTGGCAAATTCCGCCCAGGCGCTGTCTTCCGGCGCGATGCTGGAGATGCCATCCGATTCGCGGATTTCAGCATTGGTGCGGGTCTGGCCGGCCGTTATGACAATCTGGTCGATGGCGATGCCCTGCCCCCGCGCCTCATCGGCAATGACTCCCATAAAATCTTTGGAAAAAACTTTAGAATGTTTGCCGTCGTAGTAGACCACAGTGTGGGTCCGTACCACCGTGCGGTCAGTTTTGCCAGCCATCAACCCCAGAAAGTCCTCAGCCTTCAACCACTCGACCATATAGCGCATGAAGGCGCCAGGAAAACCGCGCAGCGCCAGAATATTCCAAAAGGTGTCTTGCACTACCACCGGCCGCTTGGCCAATTTATAGGCCTGCTTGGCTTTGTGGATGGCAATTTTTTCGGCGTCGTGCGACTGGATCTCGTCGACCGGCAAATCAAGTTGTTCGATTTCAATGCCGAACGGCTCCAGCACCACCTGGAGGTCGTGGAATTTGTGGGTGTTGCCAGTCACAAAAGCCAATGTATGGCTCGCAGCCTTCCCAGAGGTGCCGTTGACTCGCCTGTATCGGTAGTGCTTGTTGATGTGGGCGTAGAAATACTCGCCGTAAGAGTCGGTGCGCGTGAAGCGTTCGTAGATGTCCGGCTCAACCTCAAGATACTGATAGATACGGTTTTCTTTAAACTCGATCTCAAGCACCCGCTCGCGCGGATCGTAGCCTATCGACACCAGGTCGGAAGAGTCAACTGGCAGCCGGTGCATGCCTCTTTAAGCCTCCAATTTTAGGCGGCGGACCAGCCAGTCGCGAGACAGGATGCTGAGGAACCAGCCGGCGCGCGGGCCGCTGGTCTTGCCGATAAGCGCCCGGTACAACGTAGAGAATAACTCTTGCGGCTGGAGCCCTAACTGATCTTTAAGCTCGTAGATCCGCTCGTGGAAGTAATTGCCGTCGGCATCTTCCGGCGCGCTGGCGACTTTATCACCCAAGCCCTTCAGGAACGCCTGCTCGGTCTCGTTGAAATCATCAGCATTCACCTGTTCAGCCAATGAAAATCTAACTTCTTCCGGCGCGCGGCGGTTCAGCCACTCATCGATAAACTTCAACTCTTCGCGGATGATGTCGGCGTCTTCTTCAGCAGCGTGGGAGTGCTCTGTGCGTTTTATCACATCGAGGGTTTTCTGCGGATCTTTCAGCGATGCCTGGTAGCTGGCCACCAGATGCGAGAACGGCACGCGGCTAACAACCGGCTTGTCGCCTCGGGTAGCTACGTATAGCAGTCGCTCCTCGGCTTCGTTTTTGTCCGGTTTGGCGCTGAGTGCGGCGAACTCGTCGATCAGCTTCACTACGCCTTCCTGCGGGTCGAAATGCAGGGGCTTGTTGAGCGCAGCGCGCAAAATGAAGTAGCGCACCACTTCAGCCGGCATGATCTGCACCGCTTCCATGGCGCTGATAGCCGTGCCTTTACTGGCGCTCATCTTCTTGGTGTCGCCAACCATATGGATGGAGTCGTACGGCACCGGGATCGGCGGATCGGCCTTGAAGACGTCTTTCATCAGTTGTACACCGGTGTCGTAGCTGCCGCCGGCGCTTGCATGCTCGCGGCCGAACGGCTCGACGTGCACGTGCAATTGCCACCAGCGAGCTGGCCAGTCCAAGCGCCAGTCGAGCTTTACCTCACCGTTGTCGTAGCGGGCAGTTTGCTGGACACCGTCGGCGTCGAGGTACTCAATGGTCTTGTTCTGCGTGTCGATACTCACGAAAGCGCGCTTCTTCAGACGCCCCTTCTCCAGCACTTGGATTGGGGTCCAATTATCTTCCAATTTACGGTTTGAGATGGTTTCGAGTGCCTGTTTGATCTGCGGGATGTGCTCCAAACAGAGCTCAATGGCCGGCACAAACCAGCCGCTGCGGTATTTAGGGTGCGAACGCACAAACTCAACCTCAACACCTAAGGCCTGGCAACTGTCGACCAATCCTTGCAAAAAGTAGTCGGCGTACGACTTCCCTTCCTGGCCGTCCGGCGACGGCACATCGCAAAGAGGCATGCCCAAGTATTGCTCCCACTCAGCCGGAACATTCACCGGAACCTTACGAAAGATATCTAGGTCATCGACGAAATAAATATGACGTGCGTTGCGGCCGCGGCGGCGCAGCTCGAGCACGATCGCGTCGCAGGTTACCAACTCGCGCATGTGCCCGAGGTGATAGGTGCCAGACGGCGAACCGCCGGACTCTACCAAAAGATCGCCCTCTGGGTAGCGGGCATCGACCTCATTAGCAATTTGGGTTAACCAATTCATTCCGGGCTGTTCCTTCGGTGTTATTTTAGCACAATTTATAGAGAAAGGCCCCTGTCATCGACAAGGGCCTCCGAGTGTTTCGTTTGAAATACTTACGCGATGTTGGCGATGCGGTACAATGCGGTCTCGACCGGAGTCTTGATCTCAACCTCTTCGCCGTTCTTCTTGCCTATCAGGGCGCGGCCGATTGGCGATTCGTCGGAAATCTTGCCGTTCAGCGGGTCGGCCTCAACCGTGCCAACCACCTGGAACTGCTTGGTCTTGCCGTCTTCGGACTTGAGCGATACGGTCGAACCCAAAACGACCTTCCCGTCGCTCTTCGGGGCGGAAATCACCTGCACGTTCTTGAGGATGTGCTCAATCTCACTAATGCGGTTTTCGTTGCGCTCCTGGTCCTGGCGGGCAGCTGTGTACTCCATGTTCTCGCCAAGATCACCGAACTCGCGGGCGGTCTTAATCCGGTCGGCAATAATAGCCCTTTGGGCGATGAGTTCGTCCAGCTCGCCCTGTAATTCGGTTACGCCTTGTTTGGTTAAATGGAATAGTTTGTTCATTTCTCGTTACTCCCTTTTTCGGCCGCTGCTATGAACGGAAGTCCATTATAGCAGAATTATTTTGCTTGCTAGTAACCATCTCAATGATGTCTTGCTGACCTAGAAGCCGGGCGTCTGCGTCGCCCCGTCCCTTGATCTCGAACTGCTGGTTAGCGAGCGTTTTTTCACTCACCACCACTCTGTACGGGATCCCCAAAAGGTCCGCATCGGCGAACTTTTCGCCTGCTCGTACCTCGGTTCGGTCGTCATATAGTACCAAAACTCCGGCCTCAGTCAAGGCCTGATATAAACCATCCGCTGCCTGACGAACGTTCTCGGCTTCGCCGATAGTGGCGAGGTACACGCTGTACGGAGAAACATTGTCAGGCCACATAATGCCTTTGTCGTCGTGATGCGCCTCTACGATAGCCGCCATAGTCCGGCCGATCCCAATGCCATAGCAGCCCATATAATACTTCTGGCGCTGGCCGCTGTCGTCGGTATAGTCGGCGTCAGCCATCAGGTTGGAATAGTGGTAACCGAGTTGGAAAATATTGCCGACCTCAATTCCCCGCCTTTCTACCAGCGGGCCGCCGTCCGGGCCGCTAAAGCCCGGTTGCGCGAGGGCAATGTCGGCCTCGATGTCCGGTTTGTAGTCGCGGTCGATGTTGATATTCAAAATGTCGCGGTGCTTTTTGTTCGCTCCGCCGTACATATTTCTAACTGTCCGTAAGCTCTTATCGCCCACTATAACTACCTCGTAGCCACTTTTTGTGCCTTTCTTCACGATATTTATAGGGGAAATAAAGCCTGGTTCGCTGTGAAGATCCTCACAGATTTCCTCGGTCGTTGCCGCCCTCAGATCCCACGCCCCAGCGGCCTGCATCAATTTTGTTTCGTTGACGTCAAAATCACCGCGGATAATTGCCAGGATGTAACGCTTGGTTGCCTCGTCAAAATACAGCACATCTTTGGTCTGCTGCCACAAGGGCATGTTGTGCAATTTGGCGCCGTCTTCCATGGTATTGCCGCGCACGGCATCGACCTCTTCCATCTCGCGCATCTCTTCGCCCAGGTTCTTTTCGTCGACCTTAAAGGTCGCGACGTCTTCGTGGGCGGCATAGCCGCTGGATTCGTCGATAAAGTAACGGCTTTCACCCTGGTCGCTCTCAACCACGAACTCATGGCAGTATTCGCCGCCGATATAGCCATTGTCGGCCGCCACGACGTCGACCTTCAGACCCAACTCCTCAAAGATCGCCTTGTAGGCGTCCCACATCTTTTGGTAGATCTCCTTAAACTGGGACTCGGTGCTGAAGCTGTAGGCGTCCTTCATAACAAATTCGCGAACGCGCAGTAGCCCGCCGCGGGCGCGCATTTCGTCGCGGAACTTCATGCTGAACTGATAGATGTTGAACGGCAAATCTTTGTAACTGATATTGAACTTGCGCACCAGGTCGACAGCCATTTCTTCGGCCGTGCCGCCCAAGGCGAATTCGGCGCCGCGGCGGTCGGTAATTTTCATCAGCTCAAAGCCGGTGGTCGTAGTGCGGTTGGTCTCTTTCCAAAGCTCAAGCGGGTGTAACACGGGCATCACCACTTCCTGGGCGCCGGCAGCATTCATGTGCTTGCGCACGACTGCTTCGATTTTGTGGTGGACGCTGAGGCCAAGCGGCAACAAATAGTAGCGGCCGGCCGTGGATTCACGGATGTAGCCGGCTTGAGTTAGTAAGCGGTGTGATGGAATTTTGTAGTCGATGCCTTCGGTTTTGGATGTCCTGCCAAATAATTGCGATACCTTCATCGTTATGGTCCTTATCTGTACTTCAATTATTTAAAAACGGGTGAAAAGAAAGTTACGGCCGGCGGGCCGGCATAATCGGAAGGATAATAATGGTCGGGGCCAATACTTTCATCAGCCCAAGTATAGCACGGGTTATAGCGCCGCAACACTGTGTAGTAGGATGAAATAGGCGATGGTATTTTTGAGGGCATGCAGGCCGATCGAGGCCCACAGCGCGCCGGTTTTCTCCCGCAAATAGCACAGTACCAGAGACATGACGAACGTATCAACGCCGGCAATCCACAACAGCCCATGGGTACTCGCCAGCAAGTGCGGTGCAGCGAAAAGCAAACTTGTGATAATTGTCGCATAGATAAATTTCATTTTTTTGCGCAGGCCAGCAAACAAAAAACCGCGGAAAATCGTCTCTTCGACGAACGGCGGCAAGAGCACCAGGCTCGCGAACGCCAATAATCTTTCGGTGGGGCTGAAGAGCGCATCGAAGCCTAATTCCTGTTTCTGGTTAACGTTGACGTGGAAGACGTCCTGGGCCAGGCTCGAGGCCACAATCAGCAGCACAAAATAAACCGCATAGCCGGCGACGGTGAAAAACAGGTCGCGCACTTCCGGCGAGCGGCTATAGCCCAACTGCTGCAACGTGCCGTGGCGCGGCCGCAGGAACGCCCATAGGTTGGCAATAATTAATACGTCGCTCAGCGCCACAAAGCAGAACTGACCGGTAATGGAGTTGAGCCACGCGGCCGGATCTGCAGAATTTAGCTGCCGCGCCACAAACACCAGCACGAACCCGGCAATCAGCTGCGCGCCAACAAACGTCAGCAAGGTAAACAGGATGGCCGATACCGGATTCCAAGGTACCTGCGGCCCCCTGGCCGGAAGCTCCTTGCTGGCGGATTGTTCCGGCTCAGAAGAAACGTTTGACATCGACAATCGTAATTAAGACGATGATTAGAAGCAAGAAGACAAAACTAGTACCGACAATCCGCTCTTCCATGTCTTGCGAGAGGCGCTTGCCGAAAATCCGCGAGAGCAGCAAGACGTAGAACCGTCCGCCATCCAACGCTGGTATGGGCAGCACATTCATAATCGCCAAGCTGAGCGAGATCAGGCCGATAATCAACAGTACGAACTGCGCGCCGAGCAAGCTGCCGTCGCGCAGCACCACTACGATGCCGACTGGGCCTGAGACTTGTTCGCTCGCCTTCGTAGTATCTCCCTGGAACAGTGCGCCCAGCGCCGTGCCCAAACCCTTAAAGGTGGCGACCGTAAACTGCCAGGTCAGGCCCGCGGCCTGTACCGGTGCCGACCATGTTGCCCGAGTCATGGTAAATTCTGCTGGCGACAAGCCGAGATACACCCTGCCCTTGGCTTCTTCGGGCGTGCGCAATTTGACAGTAGCAACGTGCTCCTGCCCGCTGCGGCTGTAATTGATCTGCACTTCCTGGCCAGCGTATTTTTTGGTGAGTTCCGGCAGCTTCGCTGCGCTGTCGATTGGCTCCTGATGGCCACGCGGGCCGATAGCTTCCAGATGGTCGCGGCTCTGCAGACCGGCTTTGGAGGCTGGCGAATCGGCATCAACTACACCCACCAGAATATTCCGCTGCACTACTTTGGTGTCACTCTTCACCGAAAACTGGTTGTCGATCAGCTGCGGCATGCCGATCCAGGCTAATGCCGTAAAGATAACGAACGCGGCCAGCAGGTTCATAGCCACGCCTGCCAGCATAATCTTCGTCTTGGTCTTGAAGCTGGCAGCACCGAAACTTCCTTTTTCAGTCGCGCTATCGGCTTCGCCTTTCAGCTTCACGAAACCGCCAATCGGCAGCCAGTTCAAACTGAATACAAAGCCCTTTTTGGTTTTGCGCTTCCAGGCAGCCGGCGGGAAACCGATGCCGAATTCTTCCACTTCCACGCCGTTTCGGCGGGCGGCTAAAAAGTGGCCGAATTCGTGGAACACCACCAGGCCGACGAATAATAAGATCCCAATAATCAACAGAAAGACCGACATCTACCCTCTCTCGTCTTACGCGCTAAGCGCCGAAGCGGCGCTGGCGGTTATTGTACTCTTCTATAATATCGGTCACATCTTGTTTTGTCATGTCCGGCCAGAACTTTTTGAGGAACAAAAGCTCGCTATAAGATGAGCGCCACAGCATAAAATTGCTGAGCCGCTGTTCGCCTGACGTGCGGACGATAATGTCTACCGGCGGTACATCCGGCGCGTACAAACGTTTGGCAATCGCCTCTTCGGTAATTTCAGCGGCGGAGAGCCCATCCTCGACACACTTACGGGCGGCGTCGGCAATTTCGCGTTGGCCGCCGTAGTTAAAGCAAACCAGGACAGTGCCTTTGTCCAGGAGCTTGGTGGCTTCCTCGGCTTTTTCGATAGCGCCGATTAACTTTTCGCTCAGTCCTTCGCGGTGGCCGAGCACCCGCAGACGGATACCGTTGTCAATAAACCGTGTCAGGTCGCTGCTGACGGCGTGCATCACCCGCTTCATCAGGTACGAAACTTCCTTTTTCTCGCGCTGCCAGTTTTCGGTCGAAAACGCATAGACCGTCACAAAGTCGATACCCTGCTCCATACAGGCTTCGACGACATCAATCAATGCGTTGTAGCCGGCCAAGTGGCCGTCATATTCCGGCAAGGTGTGTCCGCGCGCCCAGCGGCGGTTACCATCCAAGATAAAGCCTACGTGCCTGGGCACGAGCAGTGCGCTGTCTTCTTCCATACGATCCTCCTCAGTCTGACGCGCTTACAGCGTCATGATCTCGGTTTCTTTGGCTTTGGCTGCGGCGTCCACATCACCTTTGACCTTGGCAACAGAGTCATCGACCTGTTTTTCCAAACGCTTCGCGTCGTCTTCACCAATCATCTTGTCTTTTTTGGCCTTGTCGATTGCGTCCATGGCGTCGTGGCGGATATTACGGACGCTGACCATACAGTCCTCAACCTTACCGCCCAAAGTCTTTGCCAATTCGCGGCGGCGCTCTTCTGTGAGTGCCGGCACCGGCACACGCACTACGCGGCCGTCATCCATCGGGTTCAGGCCCAACGTCGGGTTGTCGCGGATGGCGCTGGCAATCGCCTGCAGGTTATTCGGGTCGAAGGGCGTCACTTGCAGCAGCTGCGCTTCGGGCGCAATCACGTTAGCTACCTGGTTAAGCGGCATTTCGGCGCCGTAAGCCTTCACCATCACGCCGTCAAGCATGCTGGCGCTAGCCCGGCCAGTGCGGACTTTTTTGAGATCTTCGTTGAAATGAGCGAGGGCGTTGTCGAATTTCTTCTTAGCGTCTTCTACGATTTGGTTTGGATTCATAACACCTATTCTACTACAAAAGTTTTACGCACTGATCTGTTTGGTGCCGCTCAAGACAACCGCGCAGCGCACAGGCGCCGCTGGCGGTCGATATATACAGCGGACAGCGGGCGGCAGTTTCAGTTGCCGTATCACCGTCGGCAACAGTCAACGCCTCGCGGAAGTCGCGGATACCATCGAGCGCGTCGGCCAACGTCTGGCCGCTTAGGTCATTCACTTCACAGGTTCGACACAATTCAGGATGAACCGGGGCTACAATCCGGGACGGTGCGCCGGCGGCAGTAATACTCATACAGGTTCGGCTATACTAGTCGACTTCACCGAGAGCCATGCGGCTGAAGCGGCGAACAACGATGTTCTCACCCAGACGGGCGATGTGTTCTTTTACGTAATCGCCAACGGTCTGGTCGGGGTTCTTAATAAACGGCTGGTCCATAAGGCAGCGCTCGCCAAAGTGCTTCTTCAGCATACCTTCAACGATCTGCGGAACCATGTTCTCAGGCTTGCCTTCGCCCTTTACCTTCTCGGTAAACTCAGCGGCCACGGCCTCGCGGTCTGCAGCCGGGATGTCGTCTTGGCTGACATACTGCGGCGAGCTGGCGGCAATTTGCATGGTCAGATCTTTGACTAGGTTGGTGAAAATTTCATTGCGGGCAACGAAGTCGGTTTCGCAGTTAACCTCGGCCAAAACGCCGATACGGTTATCGTGCAAATAGCTGCCGACAATACCGGCGCGGGCTTCGCGCTCGCCGCGTTTTTCGGCCTTGGTCATGCCCTTTTTGCGCATCTCGCTTAGGGCCTTGTCGAAGTCACCGCCCGAGTCTTCCAGAGCCTTCTTGGCGTCGGTCATGCCTACGCCGGTGAGCTCGCGCAAACGCTTGATTTCTGCAATATCAATAGCCATGTCTATCTCCTAGCCTTGGTTATTATTTCTTCTCTTCTTCGTCTTTGTCTGGAGTGGCCTTGGCAACCTTGGCCTTGCCGGCTTCGATGGCCTGCTTGAGGTAGTCGGCGACCAAATTGACGGTCTTGATTGCGTCGTCGTTGCAAGGAATCGGGTAAGTCACCAGCGTCGGGTCGGCATTGGTGTCGACCAGAGCGACAATCGGCACGCCGAGCTTGCGGGCTTCCTTAACGGCGTTGACATCAGCGGTGATGTCGAAGATAAACACGGCACCAAGCTTAGCGGCCATATTCTTGATACCGCCGTAGATAGTGTTCATGTCATCAATCTCTTCCTGGTAGCGCTGTACTTCGAGCTTTGAGTATTTGTTGCTCAGTTCGCCGGAAGCCATCTTCTCTTCCAGATCCTTGAGGTGCTTGACGCGGCCGCTAATGGTTGGCCAGTTGGTCAGCATACCGCCGAGCCAACGCTCGGTAACAAATGGTTGGCCGACAGATTCAGCCAATTCTTTAACGATGTCCTGGGTCTGGCGCTTGGTCGAAACCAACAGCACCTGCTTGCCCTGGGCAACAGTGTCGGCGATAAAGTCGAGTGCGTGCTCCATCTTGTCAACCGTAAAGGTCAGGTCAATGATGTGGCTGCCGCCCCGCTTGGAGTGGATGTACTGGGCCATTTTAGGGTGCCAACGGGCGGTCTTGTGACCAAAGTGGGCACCGGCTTCTAATAGTTGTTTGATGTCTACAGTAACCGTAGGCATTGATGTGGTCCTTTCTCTTCGGTGTGGGTACCTTCCGGAGCCTACACGGCTGACCAAAAGGAGGATTTGTTCCCAACCTGCTTAATTGATTACCTGTTAATTCTAACAGATACGGACAAAATCAGCAATAGACGCTGAATACCTTTGACATTTTCGGGCAGAACAGATACAATAGCCTGGATTATGAAGAAAGACATTCACCCCAAGAACTACCGCCCGGTCGTGTTTGAGGACCTGAACAACGGGTTCAAGTTTTTGACACGCTCAACCGTGGCTAGCGAAGAAACTACAAAGTGGGAAGACGGCAAGGAATATCCGTTGGTTAAGGTGCACATCACCAGCCAATCGCACCCCTTCTTCACTGGCGAGGAGCGTATCGTGGACATTGAAGGCCGCGTTGACAAGTTTAAGGCCCGCGCCGAAGCTGCTCAACAAGCTCGCGAAGCTCGCATGCACGCCGCCAAGAAAGTCCAGGCTCGCGCCGCTGCCAAGGCTGAAAAGGCCGAAGCCAAGAAGAGCACGTCTAAGTAGCTGCGTTTAATCAATAAACCGCCCGGCTAGTCCAGGCGGTTTTTGTTTACCCGAGTGTATACTGAGGAATAAGTATGGAACAAAAAGAGCAACAACTACGAACCGAATGTACCGAGCTGGAAGCCAAGCTGCAAGATCCGGGCGTCTACAGCGACCCGAACTACCCTAAGCTCGCCAAGCGCCAGAAATTCCTGGAAGAGACACTGGAACTATTCAAGAAAAAACGCGAATTTGCCCAGCAACTAGCCGATGCGCAGGAGTTAGCCAAGAGCGGCGACGAAGAGATGGCCGAATTGGCCAAGGCGGAGATTGGGGAGTTGGAGAGCTCCATCGAGCAGAACAACGCAAGCCTGGAAGAAGCTTTGACCCCTAAAGACCCGAATGACGAGAAAGATGTGATCGTTGAAATCCGCGGTGCTGCCGGCGGCGATGAGGCCAGCCTGTTCGCCGGCGACCTCTATCGCATGTACGCCCGTTGGGCCGAACAGCACCGTTACAAACTGGAACTGATCAGCGAAAGTCCTTCTGAGGCCGGCGGTTTTAAGGAAATTATCTTTGCGCTGCGCGGCGATGACATGTACAAGCAACTCAAGTTTGAAGCCGGCGTCCACCGCGTACAACGCGTACCAGTTACCGAAAGCCAGGGGCGCATCCACACCTCGACCGCCACCGTCAGCGTCCTGCCCGAAGCCGAAGAGACGGATATCGAGATTAACCCGAATGACCTGCGCATCGATGTGTTCCGCTCTGGCGGACACGGCGGCCAAAGCGTCAACACCACTGACTCGGCGGTGCGTATCACCCACCTGCCGACCGGCCTCGTGGTGGCCAACCAGGACGAAAAATCACAGATTAAAAACAAAGCGAAAGCCCTGAGTGTGCTGCGCTCCCGGCTGTTACAAATCAAGATCGAGGAAGAGCAAAAACAGCTCTCTGACGCCAGGAAAAAACTAATCGGCAGCGGCGACCGCAGCGAAAAAATCCGGACTTACAACTTCCCGCAAGACCGGATCACCGATCACCGTATCGGCTACTCGCGAAGCAACATTCCGGGCGCCTTGAACGGCGAGATCGACGACCTCATCGAGCAGTTGGCAGCCTATGACCGCCAACTGCTCAACAGCGAATCATGACCGTCCAAGACTTCCTAGCTAAGGCCTCCAAAACACTCGAAACGCACGGCATTGCCACTGCCCGGCTGGACTGTCTAGTCCTATTGGAGGATGAACTGGGCAAGGATCGGGCTCATCTTTTAGCCCATCCAGAGGCAAAAATTAGTCATTCGACAGAGGTAGACCTGAACAAAAAAATTGCGCAAAGAGCTGCTCACACGCCCCTCGCCTACATCCGCGGCAAGGCTGAATTTTACGGCCGCGAGTTCGCCATAAACCGATACGTTCTGGTGCCGCGGCCCGAAACTGAAACGATGATTAGCCTGCTCAAAAGCCTTCCCTTACCTCCCAAACCAACATTCGCCGACATCGGCACCGGCACTGGCTGTATCGGCATCACCGCCGCCCTGGAACTGCCCGGCTCAAAGGTCATACTCTACGATATTGACGACCAGGCGCTTAAACTGGCCAAGCAGAACGCAGACACTCTCAAAACTAGGGTTGAGCTGTTCAATAGCAACCTACTGCAACGGGATCCGGCCAGCGACGTCATCCTGACCAACCTGCCCTACGTCCCTGAACGCTACGCCATTAATCAGGCGGCCGAGTACGAGCCAAAGCACGCTATTTTCGGCGGCAAGGACGGCTTAAATCTATATCGTCAGCTATGGGACCAGATCACCACGCTTCCTAAGCAGCCGGCTTTCGTGCTTACCGAGGCCCTGCCCACACAGCACGACGATATGACGGCAATCGCCGTGGGCAGCGGTTATAAACTCCTAGAAGTCCAGGATTTCATTCAGGTCTTTGCCAAAAATAGCTAATTATCAGTCGGGGCAGCGCCCAAGGTAGCGGTCAGCTTCGTCTCTTTGCCGTTGCGCAAGACGGTCAGGGTCACTTTGTCGCCAACTTTGTGCTTGTTGACCAATGATGACAGGCTGGTGGTCTCATCAATAGAAGCGTCGTCAATCTTGGTGATAATATCGCCTGGCTTGACGCCCGCTTTGTCGGCTGGACCGCCGGCAACCACTGGGTCGGTACCGCTAATACCAATAGGGGCGATGTACGCACCGCGCTTCACGCTCAGGCCATACTGCTCGGCTATGTCATTAGTAATCGAGAGGTAGACCACGCCCAGATATGGCCGCTGCAATTTGCCAGACTGCTTGACGGAATCGATCAGCCCGGCAACATCATTGATTGGAATAGCGAAGCCTATTCCCTGCGCATCACCGGCCACTGCGGTGTTAATGCCAATTACTTCCCCGTCCACATTCACTAGTGGACCGCCGGAGTTGCCGGGGTTAATTGCCGCGTCGGTCTGAAAGAGGTTTTCCAGATTCTCACTGCTCGAGCCGTCACCGGCCTGCACGCTGCGGCCGTAGCCGGATATCACACCGGAAGTCACGGTGTTCTGGAACTGGCCGAGGGCGTTACCGATGGCCACCACCGGGTCGCCAACCTGCATCTTGGACGAGTCGCCAAGCTTGGCCGGTACCAATTTTTTGCCCTTGGTATCGCCTATCTTCAAGAAAGCAATATCTAGGCTATCGCGGCTGTTAGTGCGGCCGACCACGCTTACTCCCTTAAATTCGGTGCCGTCGGACAGTTTAACCATCACGCTGTCCGTCCCGGCCGGAACAACGTGCCGGTTGGTCATAATCAATCCGTCTTCGGTCAAAATAATACCAGTACCCGCCCCCTCTTCCTGGTTGGGGCCAAAGAAGCTCTGGGTCGTGGTAGTCGTTTCAACAGATACCACGCTTTGGCCAACAGTTTTGGCGATCTGACCGATCAATTCGCCTTGGCTCTTCAGCACTACTTCCTGCTTAGAAGCTGGGATGAGGCTCGCCTTTTCTTTTGGCGCCAGCCAACCGCCTAAAAAGCCGGCAGCCAAGCTAATAATTACCAAGGTGGCCATCGCCAGAAACCTGATCTTTGGATGTTCCGGCCCTAGGCTTGGCTTTGTTTGATGCTCATCTTCGTTCAATTCGGTAGACATGTCCCTCACAATCCCCCCATTTCCCTCTATTATAACTTGCTAGCTGAGATTTACCTTAAGAGTGCGCGGACAGTACTGATCACATTCACAGCCAACGACACCACCACGGCAGTGACGATGGCGCAGGTCGTAGCCATGATTTCAATTCGAACCAACCGCGACAATTTGTCGTAGTGGTCGAGGTAATACAACGCTGCTAAGCCGTAGCCCACAGCTACCAAAAGGAGTGTTGGCTGGGCAATCGGGCCGTAAAACAACAGCCAGTGCCCCAACACCCAAGTGAGCGAGGCCGCGAAGTATGCCCAGAGGTAAGATAGAAGTTTGGCGTAGGGTTCATCAAAACTATCCAGGAAGTGCCGTGCCGCCAGATAACACACTACGGCCGCCGAGGGCACAAGCCAATACAGCGCATTGCCTCCCCACTCTATAAACACCGCGCTCAGGCCAAACAACAGGCCGGCCATCCCCTGTATCGAGACCATCATTGGACCGGAAGCCGGCTTTATCACCAGCAACCAAAACGCATACGAGGCCGCCCACGCCAATTGAATGAACTGACTGTCGCTGTGGGCCATAAACACCAACAGCGAAACACTTACGATAATATCAATCGCGTTGTAGCGTACCAGTGCTGGCCAGAAGCGCGGACGGACCACAAACATACGCCACTTGCTAAGCAAAATCAGTACCAGGGCCAACTGTACGAATTCAATCCGGACCAAAACAAACACGAGTAGCGCCAAGACAATATTGGAAGCTACATGAGCCAACCGGGAAAATCCATTGGCTGGTTTAATTCTGTTGATAAGCGGCTTCATAGGTCAACCCCTGTTGACAGCGCCCAAAATGCTACTCATTCTGACCTAAGATTATCACAAAATCAGCTGATTGACTCTGGATGGCTGGATCCGGCAACTTGGTTGTCGCCTGCAAGTCCAGCCGTTTTTCCAGATAGTTGCGCGTAAACGGCTTCTTACCGCTGGTAGTGTCGACCAGGACATTTTGGGTGTAATCGTGTGTTGGAGCGTCAGCCACCAACGTGACGTTGTAGCCGTACGACCTAAGCTCATCGGCCTTCTTACTGGCTAAGCCTGCAGTTGGCGTACCGTTGAGCACTGCCACCGTGGCGTTTTCCTTGGCCAGATATGGATCTTTTAAGGTGTTACGGATATAGTTTTGGATCGCGCTGTAATCGCCGAAGCCGGCGGTTGGGCGCACAACCGATTGGCCGTTCACATCATCGGTTCGCACAAAATTGTTAGGCGGGTCTGCCAAACCGACCGACTTCAGTTTCGACATATCCATGCCCTTGCCTATGTCGACAAGGCGCAATGCATTCTTAAGCGACAGGTCAGTAGTCATGTGGTCGCCGAAGGCGCTCATAAGCTGCGAAATCTTGACTGGATTGGTGTATGTACTGCTGCTCAATACCTTCTGTGTCAACGCCTGAATAAACAAGCGTTGCCGTTCTGCACGGTCGAAGTCGCCACGCGGGCTGGTATGACGCGAACGAGTGAAATACAGAGCCCGCATACCATCAAAATGCTGCTGCCCGGCGGTGACTTTCAGGTGGTAGTTGCGGCCGCTAGCCTCATCCCACAAGGTTTCCTCGACGGCCAACTCCGGCGGTACGTTAATGTCTACCCCGCCGACAATATCAACCGCTTGCTTAAAGCCGGTAAAATCGATCATGCCGTAATAATGGATTGGAATACCGAGTACCTGGCCAATAATGTCCTGCTCGGCAGCGATGCCGGCCTCTTCAGCCGCCTCTTTGTCCTTCGAATTATGACTGAGCGCCCGGTTCTTGGCGTTGGCATAAACGGCGTTGATCTTCATCGAGCCGTAGCCCTGCACCGTTACCCACAAATCGCGCGGAATACTTACCAAGGTGGTCGTTTTGTTGAGCGGGTCGATGCTCGCCACAATGATGGTGTCGGTCAGGTCAGCGCCGTCATGGCCCAGGCCGCCCTTACCAAACAGCACAATGTTCACCCGGCCGTCGCCCTCACCCTTCAACAGTTCCGGCTTAACGTCGCTCTCCAGGGCTGCGGCTGCGCCGCCGCCTTTAAAGACCTTGTTGACTTTGAAAATACCCTTAAATACGAGGAAACCCCCGGTCAATAACACCAACACAGTAAGTGCCAGCGCCGAACGCAGCCCCCATTTCCGGGCTTTACGCCAGCCGCCCGCTTTTACGCGGTCTTTCTTGCGCTTGTCTTTTTTCTTGACCTCGCCGAGTGCGCCATTGGGCAGCGTCATGTGTAATAATGACGCATCCCTTTCGACTTTCGACTTTTCAGGCGCGGGGATTTGTATCGAGGCGGCCGGCTTACGGATGTCGCCGCCGATTACGTTCTGCGATGAATGAAAACCGTCCGAACGCTTAAAGTCGTCGAGCTTATTATTGCTGGATCGCAGACCGTCAAATACTGGCCTACTGCGCGGACCGGGTTGAGCCGGCGAACCGGACGCTGCGCTCAAGAAGCCATCAAGTGTCTGGCGCTTTTCCTCTCTGTTGCGTCGTCTAAAATTATCCATGGGCAATGGCATTTAGTATATCGTCTTTTAGCATGCCGGTAAACCTGCGGAACATACCCTTAAAGATGTGGATAAGCATAGCCGCTAACCGAAAATGGTACAATGAACGAGAACATGAGGGAGTTGGCAGTAATTCAACAACTGCGGGCATTCGCCGCAAAAAAACACCTGGGGAAAAAGTCCCTACTTATTGATGGCATGCTAGTCCTTATTGTGGCCATATTTATTGCGGGCTTCTGGGTTGCCGCCCATAGAGATTCCGGCCCCTTCCCCAAAACCGTCCGCACAAAAGTCTCTTTTGCCCTGTACTATCCTGCAAAGTTGTCCGCTGGCTTGCAGGTCGACAAGTCATCGATGTCAGCAACCTCGCAAGTTGTAACTTACCAGGTGACAGACAAAGCATCCTCTTCCCACTTCGTAGTCAGCATTCAGCCGGAACCGGCAGGTTTTGACTTTCAAAGTTTCTATGAGCAATTCTTTAACCCGGACAAGTTTAGCACCGAGATTGGCGATGTCGAGGTCGGCAACGTCAGCGTGAATCTTATGTCCAGTATACGGACCAAAGAAGGCTGCTGGATAATCATCAACACTACTAATCAGCAAGCCAAACCGAAGCTCGTCGAATTGACACGGTCTTTGGCTCTCGTCAAGAATTAGTCCCTACCTGCTCGTGCCGAGCTGCGCATTGATCTCGACGTAATCGATATCCATCGTGCGCGCCGTGGTACCTAGAGATTTGACTATGTCTACGTTCCAGCTGGTTGTACGACCGGCACCGTTGGGGATATTTGTGGAAACTGTGCATTTGAGTGTGCCGTTAACATAGAAGTCTGCCGAGGTGCTGGACGTGACGACTACCGTGAGCCGGTACCACGTTGCCGCCGCAACTGTAATAGTAGTATTGCAGGTACTGACAGTTGAGTTGTTCCGACAGTCGCCTTCCCAGGCTCCACCGTTAACGCCGCTACTATACTTGAAGAAACAGCCGTCGGTACCATCGGTGTTTGGTGCATCAAAGAAGCCGGCCCTTACGGTGTATGTATCGGTACCGTTAGACAAAGTTGGCAAACGGACGTCTGTTTCCCAGCGCCATAGATCGCCACCACCGAACAAGTACGAGGCGCCCAGGTCGTTACTACCGGCCCCGGCGTATCCCGCGGCGGTCGTACCGGTGCTGCTCTGCACAATGCCTGGGTGTCCGGTGGTCGCTGGAGTGGCACTTGTAGAGTTGGCGGCGCCTGTGCCAGAAGCAAAGTACGAGGTAACACTATCGCCGGCCACGCCGATATTTTCGTCGCGGTAGTACCAGTTGGTACGAGCCGACTGCATACAGTCTTGCCAGAAGCCTTCGGTGTAGCAGCGCATGACCTGCTTGGTCGAGTTGTAGTAAATCGAGCCGTCCAGGCCGGCTGGGTCGCTCGAACCGCCATCGCCAAACACAAGGTAGGCGTCAGTATTGCCGAAGCCGGAACGTTGCCCTGCGTTGCCGATAATAATCCTGTCGTGAGCAGTGTCGACTGTGAGCACGGGTGTATCAAAGCTACCCGCTACCACTAACGCTTCGGTGGAGTACTCTCTAGGCTGTATCATGAGCGGCGAAGACACTAGACCGCTTATATCAATGGTTCCGTTACCAAAGAGCTGCGGCATCGTAGAATACCAGTCGGACAGGTTAACGCCGTCGATTAGGAAGACCCGGCCAGCCGTTGTACCCGTGTTTTTAATCGTAATGTAGGCGTTGGCCGACACCGGAGTGCTGCTTGAGGCAATAATGTGACAGCTGACCAGCTGCCAATAAGTGGTCAGCGTGGTAATGCTCGGTGTACAGGTGTTTGCTTCGGTCGAACCGTCCCACGCATAGGCTATGGCAAGGTCGTTGACGGTTCCGCTGGTGGACTTAGCATAGAAGCTAAATTCGTAGTCGTCGCTCGGGTTCATATACGTAGGCTTCGTGTTGCCGGTTATGAACTTGACGCCATCGCCCGCTACCGCGTCGGTAGTAACCTGCAATGAGCTGCGGCCTGACCAGCCGGAGTTGGGCTTGCGCACGATGGATGTACCACCCTTTGTCGCCCAGCCAGAGAGGTTCGATTCGAAGTCGCCGTTGGTGATTAGGTCGCGGTTCGTCTCGTTATCCATCCACTTACTGTCTACGGACAATATGTTATTACCGTAGGAGTTCTGTACGACAAACGATTGGTCTGTATTCGTACTATTCTGGATGATGACTGGCGAAGATATCGTACCTTGGATGTTGATCTTCCCCTCGCGGTAGTTGGAGTCGGCCTGCGAGTCTTTCTGGAGCAAGACAGCATCTATATAGAAGGTGTGCACTTCTGTGTCTGCACTGCCCTGCTTAATATACAGGTATGGCGTGCCAGAGGTTGTGCCGACAGTAAACGTACAGTCGTAACGGGTCCACTCCTTGGCCGTAGGAGCTGAGTCGTCACTACAAACCGCGTCTGTATCGGTAGCTCCGTCTGCGGCGTAACCTGCGTGTATTGAGTCACCGCTACTGAAGTATGCCGTTTCTGCCGCGGTCTTGATGTAGAAGCGCAATTCGTAAGTTGTGGAGTTAGACAGCGTGGTGACATACTTTGCGCCCTGGTTGGCGACGCCAGTTGGCAGCGTCATCTTGAGCGAGGCGTTGCCGCTGTACGCTTGCGATCCATCGCGAATGAAGGTGGTTGGCGCCCCATAGGCTGTCCAGCCAGAGGTGTTGGTCTCGAAGCTTGGGTTGGTGATGACGTTGTTTTGGTTACCGCCGCTGGTGTCGATGTTGAAGATGCTGACGCCGCTCGCGTTCAGAACCTGGAAGGCGTTGGTAGAGTTTTCAGTGTTCTGGAAAGTAGTCGGCGAGCTAATTACTCCCGATATATTGATCTTACCTTCCTGGTAGTTGGTCTGAGTGTTAGCAGCGGTCTGGACCAACACGGCGTCGATGTACCAGTTGCGGGCGGTCGTGTCAGTCTGCTTGAAGTAAACGTACGGCGTGCCCGAAGTGGTGCCAGTGGTAAAGGTGCAGTCGAAGCGCTTCCAGCTAGTAGTCAGCGTTTGGGCGGTCTGACAAGCGGTGTCAGTCGAGCCGTTGTCAGCGCGGCCAAATTCGAAGGTCGAGAATGAACCGGAGGCCGCCTTGGCGAAGAACGAAACAGTGAAGGTAGTGGTCGAGGGTAGCGTGCCGGTAGTCAGGTTGAATTTCATGCCAGGAGTCGTGCCGCCCGAGTTGGTACACAAGCCGGCATAACTGCCGCTGAAGGCCGAGGCCGACGATGCGCTCAAGGTACAACCGGTGTACGCCGTCCAGCCGGTGAACGAGTTGCCTTCGAAGCTTGGGTTGGCAGCCAGCAAGTTGTTGGTGTTGGTGCTTGATGTGTCTACGCCGAGCACACTGGTTGTGCCGGCGCCGTTCTTAATCTGGAAGGCGGTGGTCGAAGTAACCTGGAGAGCGGTGGTGCCGGCTACAGTCAAAGCGTCGCTGTTAAGAGTTGTGGTTTGGATACCTACCTGACCGGCGCCGTTGACGATAAACGGTGTGGAGTCGCTGTACGTGCCGTCGTCGTTGACGCGCAAGGCATAGCCGCTGCCGGCCTGGGTCACATTCAATGCGACACCGGTAGACGAAGCGCCGGTCATGCCAACCTTAAGGGTATTGCCGGTGACGCCGGCGTTGCTGCCGGTTGCTTCCAGCTTGACCAAGTCGCCGGTTAAGCCTGTGGCTGACGAACTGACATTCAGGCCGACGCCGCTAGTTAGCGAGTTCGCGGCCAGCAGCTGACCGTTGCCGGTGGCTGTGGTTGGGTCAACAGCGAAGTTCGTGGCAGTAGACCATAAACCGTTGCCCAACAGCACAGACACCTGTTGGCCAGCCGTAGGCATTGGCACATATCCAGCCTGGCCGTTGACGGCACTGGTTGCGCCCTGGAACTGGGCGATCTTGGTGCCGTCACTCAGGACTTCGATGTAGGCCGACGGCATCCTACCGGAACCACCATCGCCTATTGTCGTTATCGTTCCGGATCCATCAATATTCAACTCGACAACAGTATCCACAGAAGTTGTGATGATGCCCTCAGCATATGGATCGTTACTAATGTTGGTGGAATTCCAGGTAGCCGAGACGGTGCCGCCCGTAGTCCCAATCAACGTGCCGCCCGCCGTCAAGTTATCCCATTCGAAGGTCATGGACGAGTTTGCGCTACCAAATACGACCCTTGGGATTGTCGCATTCAACTTATAAGTCTTACCTGCCTTAAGCGTGAACCGGCCAACTGATGCGTTTGCGCCTGTGGTTGTGTAGGCTGTCGTTGTGTCAAGCGTAATGCTGGAACCGCTTGAGGCCTGGACTTGATCGAACTTAATGTGGTCACCGGCACCTACGTTCGTAGACTGGTCGGTGGCTAACTGCGCGCGCAAATACTCTGCTGCCGAGGCGCCGCCCGCACCGCCATCACTTAGGACCTCAATGTAAGCGTTCGAATATATGTGTTCGGAGCCCGAAACAAAGCCCATCTTAGAGAGCGAGCTTGCTGCCACAAGCCTAACCTCGACTAGCGTAGCCACGGATGGGGTGATGATCGCTTCGGCATATGAGGAACCATTTTCATTGAGGGCAGTGTAGGTGGAAGGATACATCGTGGCACCGTTACCTATTACGGTAGATGAGGTTGCGTTATACCAGCTGTAAGTTGCGTCACCGCTGGCCGCACTGAAGGCCATGTACGGTATGTCCGCATGCAGCCTATACGTCTTGCCAGGAGCTAACGTAAAGCGACCGACAGCCGCGGCGCCTGCGGTCGTAACATACGAAGTGGTCGTATCTAGAGTTACGCTGCCCCCTGCAGAAGCGTCCACATTCGCAAACTTAACGTGGTCGTTAACGCTAACGTTGGTCGTCTGCTCGGTTCGCATCTCTGCCCGCAGGTACTCAGTGGAGCTACCACTGATACAGTCGACCCAAGCGTTGTTCTGGTAGCAGCGGAAACGGCCGTAAGCTGAGTTGTAATACATGGCGCCGTTGACCCCCGGCGGGTCGCCAATGGTGTTCTTGTTGTCGAGCACGAGCAATGCACCGGTACTGTCGGCATTCGGGTTGCCGATGTAGGTGTTGCCGGAGGTATTATCTATGCTGAACAACAGCGAGCTGCCGTCTCCGCTCAGCACCTTAAAGCGCTTGTTGCTTAGCGTCGTGTTTACTAGGACCGAAACGCCCTCGTTCATCTCGTTCGCCGTAACAATGTCCATGTCGCCATCCCGATCTATGTCAGCTGTTGCCAAGCTGATCGAGAACGGAGCGACCGGGTAGTCGACGTAGGTCGCAAACGTGCCGGTACCGCTGTTCGATAGGAAGGAGACGTTGTGTTCGCCGCCATCGTTCGCGGTTGCCAGATCGATGCTGCCGTCTTTGTCGAAGTCGGCAGCGACCAAACCCCAAGGCGAGTTGCCGGTGGCGTAATCTACTTTGGCCGCAAACGTGCCGGTACCGCTGTTCATGAGAATTGATACGTTACTCGTGCCCGAATTGGCTACCGCCAAGTCCGGATCACCGTCTTTGTCGAAGTCGCCGGATGCTATGGCGACCGCGAACGAACCCGCAGGAAGTGCATAATCGGTCTTGGCAGCGAAGGTGCCGTTGCCGTTGTTCTTGAGTACCGATACGGTGTCGCTGAGTTCGTTAGCTGTTGCCAGGTCGATATCACCGTCTTTATCTAGATCAACCGCGACTACGCGCTCGGGGGCGGTACCGACGGTGTAGTCCACCTTGGCGGCGAAAGTGCCGGTACCGCTGTTAATAAAGACCGACACCGTGGTTGTATTACTATTGCTTACCACTACGTCCGGAGCCCCGTCCTTGTTAAGGTCGGCTATGACGATGCCAAAGGGTTGAGAGCCGGTAGCATAGTCGACTTTTGCAGCAAACGTGCCATCGCCATTGTTCTTTAAGACCGAAATATCGTCTGCACTATACCCGTCGGCAACCACGATGTCTACATCGCCGTCTTTGTCTATGTCGGCAGCTGCCACGCCTGTAGCATCACCGGTAACAGCGTAATCAACCCTGTCTTTATAGGTCCCGTCTCCCTTGTTGATTAGGACCGAGACAACATCGTTGTCCACGGACACGAGGGCCAAATCCGGATAGCCGTCCTTGTTAAAGTCGCCGGTGGTGACGTCGTACGGATGACTGGATGTCGTGTACTCGACATGCGAGGCAAACAGCTGGCCCACCGAATCGAAGACCCCACTGCCGATGGTGGCATTGCCGTGAGCGTCGATGGAGAATAAGCGCTCATTGGATGCATTCTTTACTTGCAGCGCATCGTTGATGCCGCCGGTGTACAGACTAAGTGTCGGGCTAGCAACTGGACTTACTGCTAAGGTGGCGTTAAGGAAGACCGAGATCCTGGCGTTGTTTTCGTCGGGTACCGCCAAGTCAGCATTACCATTCTTGTCAAAATCGCCGACAACCGGCTGAGCCGGAGCGCCCGTCGTACTGTAGTCAATCTTGGCAGCAAAGGTGCCGTTGCCATTGCCAAGAAGGACGGACGTAGTAGTGCCGCCCTCGTTACCGGCTATTAAGTCTATCTTGCCGTCTTTGTTGAGGTCGCCAGAAGTTAAGTACTCGGGGTTGGGGCCGACAGCATAATCCGACGCCGCACCGAACGTGCCGGTGCCATCATTTAGGATGACGGAAACGATACCATCACCCCAGCTTGTAGCCGCGATGTCCGGCACCCCGTCTCTGTTAAAGTCGCCGGCCGCCATGCCGCTTATCCCGCTGCCACCCATGGTGTAGTCAACCTTGGCGGCGAAGGTGCCGTTGCCGTTGTTTATAAATACGGATGTGGTGCTTAGGCTGCCGTCGCCCACCGCCAAGTCGGGAGCACCGTCTTTGTTGAAGTCGGCTGTGGCAATGTCGTCGACACCGCTGCCAGCCCCGGTCGATGGGCTGCTGCCCAGGCTAAAGACGCCGCTGCCGTTATTCAGCATTATAGAGACAGTGTCACTTGCGTTGTTGGTTACGGCCAAATCGGTATCGCCGTCCTTGTCGAAGTCGCCCGCGGCTATCCCGCCCGGACCACTGCCGACCGCATAGTCCACCTTGGCGGCGAAGGTGCCGTTGCCGTTATTGATGAAGATCGAGATCTTATTGGCGCCACCGTCAACAACTGCTATGTCTATGCTGCCGTCCTTGTTAAAGTCCCCAGTCGCAATACGGCCCGGCGTTGTATTGGTAGCGTAATCTACCTTGGAAGCAAACGTGCCATTGCCGTTATTTATAAGGACCGAGATGGTCGTAGAGCCAGCGTTTGACGTGACCAAGTCGGGAGCACCGTCTTTGTTGAAGTCGGCTGTTGCCGAACCTATTGGCGTCGTACCTGTCGTGTAGTCTACTTTAGGACTAAGCAGCGAGCCAGGGGTCGGGCCAACCGCCAGCAGCGTATTGGAGTTGCTGTCCTTGACCCGCAAGATGTCAGTAGATTGGCCAGAAGCCCCTATTACATCGAGCGCCCTAGCAGTACTGTCAGTCGAAGTGACAGCCAAGGCGGACGTACCAAAGAAACCATTACCACCCAGGACCCCGACACCCTTAGCCGCGTCGTTCACGTTTAAGATAGTTGTACCGGTAGCAGTTGTTACCTGGAACGCGTTCTGGAAGACATTGCCATCGCCATTACCCCTAAACAATACTCCCTCACCACCGGAAGCAGCCTGGACGTACAATGTGGCATTCGCGCTACTAATCAAACTTTGGCTGGCATTAACCGCAAGCGAGCCTATAGATGTCTTGCCGTCTAGATACCTAGTAGCACTAGCAGCGGTCTCAAGCTGGACACCGTCAATCCAAAGGTTGCGGGCATTAGTGTCGACCTGCTTAACGTACAGGTACGGCGAACCACTTACGGTGCCGGTAGTGAACGTACAGGTATAACGTGCCCAGTGGTCACTATATATGGCCTGGTTGGTGGAACAACTGATATCGGCAGAACCGTTCTCGGAACGGCCAATCTCTAGAGCGTTGCCAAATACCGCAGGTACGTCACTCTTTGCGAGTACAGAGAAGCTGTACTGGGTGCTTGAGGCTAGGCTGTAAGAGAACTTAGCACCATCCCCGGAAGCAGTAGTTGTAGCAGCCTGCAACGAAGCGTTTCCGGCGTAATATTGGGTCGTACTTCGCGAAATTGCAGCCGCGCCCTTGGCACTCCAGCCAGTAGTATTGATCTCGATGCTTGGGTTTGAAATAAGGTTAGGGGTGGTCGTGTCTACATTTAGCACACTCTGGCCAAGAGTATTCTGGATCTGGAGGGCGGAGGTACTATTCGTACTGTTCTGGAAGGTGGCAGCTCCGGTGCCATTTACTGACAGCAGCGGCTGGTTGGCAGTGCCGCTGGCCAAGTACAACGGATAGTTGTTGGTGCCGCTAGTCATCTGCTCGGCGTAGAAGCCGTACAAGTTGGTGGTCGAGCCGCTCTGTAGGTTCGAAGCATACATATTGTAGCTATTGGTGATTGTTGTACCGCCTGCGTACTGCAACTGGCTGAACAAACCAACCGCATTTTGCACCGAGCCAGAACCAGCCGCGGTGACCACTTTACCTACTGTACCGTAGAGTTTGCCGGTGTTAGAGGTGTTGCTTGCTCCGCTCCAGTTAACCTGACCGAGGTTAGCGACGATATCGCCCGTGAATGTCGTACCCGCAGCGCCGATGTCAACCATCATCTCGTTGGAGAAGTACGAAGCGCTAGCCGATCCACCCGGGTTGAGGGTCGTGTTGAGTATATTGCCCGGCTGCAGACCGGTTGTTGTGTTCTGGGTGGTACCAACATTAAAGCCCGCTACGCCGTTGCTGCCAACCGTTGCAAAGGTAGCTACGCCCGCGCCGCTAAGTGTCTCTCGTACCGTGCTGTTTGTCTCTAGCCGAACGTCGTTAGAGCCAAAGGTAGCAAGACGCATGGCGTTGATGCTGTTTTGCCAACCAAGGAAGCCAAACAGCAGCGAGCTTTCACCCATCCGGATGTAGGAGTCATTGGCAGTATTGGCCAGATTGATCCGTGAATTGGCGTCGTTAAGGTTAAAGACGTCATCGCCAATTTCCAACTCGTCAGCCGTGTCGTTACGGGTTATATTGACGCCGTTAGCGGTAATCCCCAGTGGGCCTGTGCTGTTGATATTCTGGTCCGCGTAAATCGTGCTGCCCGAGCCGGTTACAACTCCACCCGTAAAGTATCCCTGGAAGAAACGGTTGCCTTGGGTGGTGTAATCAGTTTGGGTAGCGCCAATGTTTTGGATGGTGTACTTGGTTACGGTCCTGGCCGTTTCGAATGTGACAGCCGGTGAAACCGTCAACGTAGCCGTACCGCCACCAGAAACGATTCGGGTGTAGAAGTCTTGACCGGCGTTGTCAATAAATATAACGTCGTTGTTAGCAAAGGCTGCGCCGCTTAGTGTGACGGTTGTAGTGTTAGTGCCTGTACCACTAGTGGTAGCAGTTGTACCAGTGGCTGCGCCGCCTGCCAACAAGTCGCCGGCGTTGTCGATCTTTGCAACTGTCGATGCGCTGGTCTGCAGCTGCAGCAGATCGGCATTGGCGCCCGGTGTCGAGCCACCCTTCAGCACGAGGTTGGCAGCGGTCTGGCTGGACGCGCCCTGGATCAAGCCGCCGATGCTGCCGGCAGCTGCGCTCAGGATGTTGAAGTTAGCGCTCGACTGCTGCGAAGTCTGGTTAGAGATGTAGTTACAGGTACCTGTACAGACTGGGATGTCGCCCGATTGGATAGCGCTGGATACAAAACTTGTTCCATTTCCGCGCAGGTAATTCCCTGTTGCTGCCGCGCCGCCAATCTGGAATCCAGCCGAACCGCCAACTACGTTGAGTACGCCGCCGGTGGAAACATTGAAGTTCGAGCTCGTAATGCCTAGTGTGTTAGCGCCAAAGTTGAAGGTCGACGCCGCAGCGCCAGTCAGGTTCAGGGCACCAGCCGAGTTCAACGACAGTGTGCCGGATGTGGTGGTAGTAAGGGCCAGGTTGCCGGCCGTGGCATTGATTGTTACGCCGTTCGAGCCACCCTGCAGCGACAGCGAGCTAGTAGTGTTCGTGGAGCCAATTGCTACAGTCTGGGCGGCGGCACCGGTACCAATCTTGATACCGTGCGCCGTTGCGCCGTTGCCGATCTGAATGGCATTGGCTGCCGTACCGGCTTCGAGCGTTAAAGTCGATGTGGCGTTATTGGATCCCTGGGCGATCACGTCTGCCCCGGTATTGTTTGCGCCAATGTTGATGGTGGTTGTCTTGGCTACGGCATCGTTACCGATGTTTAGATTGCCGGTGCCGGCCTGTAGCGATAAAGCGCTGGTCGAGTTGGTTGAACCTACAACTATGGTCTGTACGGCAGCGCCGGTGCCTATTTGAATACCGTGTGCAGTGCCGCCGTTGCCGATTTGGATAGCGCTAGCGGCGGTACCACCCTCGAGCGTCAGCGTGTTTGCCGTATTGCCGCTTCCGCCAATTGTGATTGCCTGCGTGCCTGTCGCACCGGTGTTGCCGATCCCAATGGTGTGTGCAGCGTTGTTGGTGCCAACGTTAATCGTGCTGGTGTTGGTACTCCCAAGCGTAATAGTGCCATTAGCCGTGCTGGCACCTGAGCCGGCATCGATAGTAACACCGCCATTAGTGCCAGTTGCGGTCGTGTTGCCGCCGAAGAGCTGCAACAAACCACCAGTACCAGTCGTGGTAGCCGTACCACCCTGGATGGTTACCTGACCGCCGTTGTTAGCGGTGGCACCGGCAGTTTGGCCGGTTATGTTCAGAGCGTTACCAGTCGTAGCGGCAGCCCCGTTGAAGTTGATGTTGGCCGTCTGGTTGTTTTGGAAGCCAAGTGCGGCGTTGATATTTACACTTGCGAGGTTATCAAGCGCGCGGGTAGCGTAAACCGTACTGCCGGTGGCCGGAGCAAAGTTCGTACAAGTAGAGGGAGACGTAGCGGCGCTGGTACAAATAGTACCCGTCTCGTTCGGCAGAGTGATGGTGTTGTTGGATGGGTTGGCTTGGCCTATGAGGGTGATGGTGCCTGAAGCGGCAGTGCTGCCCTTGAACAGGGCTGCGCCGGTACTCGTGCCGGTAGTGCCCAATGTCAGGGCGTTGGTGCCTTGAATGGTGACGGTGCCAGTGAAGTTAGCGGTGCTCGAGATGGTCTGGGAGTTAATTGCGCCAGAAGTCGTGATGGTACCAATGTTCACCAGGTTGCCGCCGTTGCTAATGCGGTCGACGCTGTTGGTTTGGATAGTGCCGCCGGTGGTGTTGATGTTGCCCGAGCCGGTCACGGTTGTGCCGCCAGAGATGGCACCGCTCAGAGTCAAGCTGCCGATGTTCACCAGGTTGCCGGAACTGTCGATTCTCTGCGTACCAGTGCCGCTGCCGGTATTGACACCGGTCGTGGCATTAATTGTGGCAACCCGGCCGTCACCAGAGATACGGAAGTCAGCCGCCTGGTCGCTGCTGTTTTGATTCTGAATGTAGTTAGCCGAGCCGCTGGCCGGCGCGAAGCCACAGGAAGCCGATGACTGCAAACAGACAGTGCCGGTGGCGTCGGGCAAAGTGATGACCCGAGTACCGCTCGTGCTGGCGCCCGTGATCTTGAAGTTGTTGGTACCCGGCGTACCGGAGGTCCCAGCCAGGAAGATGTCGCCGAAGGGCAAGCTGGTCGAACCCAGATTGACTGAAGCCGCCGAGCCCGGCAGCAAGGTGGTGTTGATGGCAACGCTCGATAGGTTAGATAGATTAATGTTGGCGCCGCTGCCGCCCGGGCCAAGACAGTTGCCGCTCGACAAACAGACGTCGCCGCTAGCGTCGGGCAAAGTATAGGTCCGGGCAGCAGTTAACGTCCCTTGAGTAATCGACCCCAGGAACGCCGAACCGCTGTCGGCAAAGTTAAGCGTACCCGTTTGGGTGCTTGATACGCCAATCGTAGCGTCACCGCCCTGGACCACCAAGTCAACGCTTGTAGTAACCGTCGTACCATCGTCGGACAGAGTAGAATCACCAACCGTACTACCAGTACTGGTAAACTTAACTATCTGATTATTGGTGCCTGAGCCGGTCACCCCGCCGCCCGCACCGGCACAGTTGCCGCTCGTCAAACAGATCGTAGCCGTGCCTGCACCTGGGTCGGGCAATGTGTAGACCGTGTTCTGACCAAGTGTGGCAACCTGCAGAGTCCCCGTCTTGCTGCCGCCGTCATTAATAATGAGTGAACCGGCTTGAGAAGTAGTGCCGAGCGTCAGGCTGCCGCCTTGCAGTGTGGCGTTACCGGATGCTGTGATCGATCCAATGTTTACCAGATTGCCGGAGTTGTCGACGCGGGTTGTCGAGTTGGTCTGCAAAGCACCGCCAGTGGTGTTGAAGTTGCCCGAGCCGGTGACGGTTGTGCCGCCGGAGATGGCACCGCTGAGGGTGAGGGCGCCGATATTAACCAAGTTACCGCTGTTATCGATGCGTTGCGTCCCTGCCCCGGCTCCAGTATTGATCCCTGTCGTAGCGTTAAAGGTTGCCGCACGGCCGCTGCCGCTGATGCTAAAGTCTGCGGTCTGGGCGCTGGCGATCTGGTTCTGAATGTAATTAGTAGAGCCGCTGGCCGGCGCAAAGCCACAGGAAGCCGATGACTGCAAACAGACAGTGCCGGTGGCGTCGGGGAGCGTGATCACCCTGGTTCCGCTTGTGCTCGCACCGGTAATCTTAAAGTTATTAGTGCCCGGAGTCCCCGATGTACCAGCCAGGAAGGCGTCGCCGAACGGCAGGGTTCCGGAACCGAGGTTAACCGTACCGGCGCTGCCGGGCAATAGCGTGGTGTTGATGGCGACGCTCGTTAGGTTGGATAGCGCAGTGTTAGCGCCGCCGCCTGCGCCGCCAAGACAGTTACCGGAACTCAGACAGAAAGTGCCGGTGGCATCTGGCAGGGTGTATGTCCTGTTACCGCCCAGGCTGGCCTGGACGACAGAACCCAGGAAGGCTGAACCGCTGTCGGCAAACATAAGCGTACCAGTCTGGGTGTTCGACACGCCAATGGTAGCTTCGCCGCCTTGCACGACTAAGTCGACGCTCGTGGTGACTGTCGTCCCGTCATCTGTGATTGTCGAGTCCTCAATATTCTGTGCGGCCGTGAACTTGGCCAGGGTATTGGCCGTACCGCCGCCGGCACTAGTCACTCCTGTGCCCGTACCGGCACAGTTACCGGTCGTCAAACAGATGGTTGCAGTGCCCGAGCCGGGGTCCGGCAAAGTGTAGACAGTGTTCTGACCAAGGGCGGCGGTTTGGAGGGTGCCGGTATTGCTGCTGCCGTCATATATAATGACACTCCCCGCCTGGGTGGCTGTGCCGAGGGTGAGACTGCCGCCTTGGAGGGTGGCACTACCCGAGGCGGTGAGCGAGCCAATGTTGACCAAGTTGCCAGAGTTGTCGACTCTAGTAACCGAGTTAGTCTGCAGAACACCACCGGTCGTATTAATATTGCCGGAGCCGGTGAAGCTGGTGCCGCCGGAGATTGAGCCGCTGAGGCTTAGGGTGCCGATATTAGTCAGGTTGCCGCTGTTGTCGATGCGGGTCGTGCCGTTAGTTTGCAGCGCACCGGTGCTTGAGTTGATCGAACCGGTGGCGGCAATCGTACCCGTAACGCTTGCGCCGCTGCTCGTAACTGCAAAGTAGGTGGTGGTGCCAGCATTATCTTGAACCTCTAGCAAGTTGGCGCCGAGCGGCGTAGCGTTATCGCGCACCGTCAATGCACCGCGGGTAGCATCCAACGTAATCTCAGGGTTAGAAGAATTGTCGTAGGCGCCCTGCAGTGTTACTGCGGACCCAGAACAGTTGCCGCTGCTCAAACAGATCGTAACGTTAGCGACGCCTGGGTCTGGCAGGGTGTACGTGGTGTTCTGGCCGAGGGCGGCGGTCTGGATAAT
>DATJJV010000014.1:0-4272 GCA_035491975.1 Pristimantibacillus sp.
ACCTCAGTCATATATTCAAGTGTAGCCTAGGCCGCAAAAAACAAAAAGACCTAACGAAGTCCTTCATTGTGTCTATGCTCATGGCTGGGCATGAGGGATGGCGCGCTTTGCGCTTCTATGCTGCGGCGTGCTCGGAACAAATTCCTGCGCGCGTCCTCGCTCTGCCGAACCCTGCAATGCCTGCGGCATGGGATTCTAGTCCCCCTCATTCAAGCCAAGCAAAAAGCCCACCTTTCGGTGAGCTTCTAGCTTGGCTGGGGATGAGGGATTCGAACCCCCGATCATGGGACCAGAACCCATTGCCTTACCACTTGGCCAATCCCCAACAACCACAAGATTGTAGCAAATAACAGGGGTTTTGACTAGTCGTATGGCTATGCGCCTATGTTGCGGCTAGAAGCGGTAACGTGTGGCTTCGCCGGTCGGAATGATTTCGCGCAAGTGGTCGCCGTTAAAGTGAGTCATCAGCTCATTTATTGGGGCGACAATGAGCGGCTGATACTTACCAAGCGCGCTCAGGCAGAGCGCTGGGTCGTCGATGCCGTACACGAAATGTTTGGGCTGCTCCTCTTGGTCCATGATGGAATAGCCTTTGTCCAACTCCGGCTGGCGGGGCTCGGTATCGGTGTACTGTATGGGCTGCCACAGGTGCGGCTCGTGAGTTGTGCGTATATCCATTCCGAGTATGTATCGTATGATTGATTCGCTCTCATGGGCGTGGTCGGCCGGGGAAGCCATGTGTCTAAGAAAAAACTCGGTCCAGCGCCGGGCGCAGCTTTTGCGGATTTCTAATAGCCTGTGTACTTCGCCGCCGGTTTCCTTGTAACCAACCAAAGCCATGGGCGGGCGTTCCCGTAGCGCCATACCTACTACAATCGAGCTGCTAAGCGGTAAGCTGCCAGCGGCCAGAATAGTCTCGCCGCTAATTTCTCGCGGGACTTCCAGGCACGGCCGTTCTATAAGTGTAAGGTTTTCGGTGGCCACGAATCGGGATTATAGGGGCCGGGCGAATTTTTGGCTGTGAATTTGTCGCCCTATATGTGGTATGCTAGACGTACTTAACAACTAAGAATATACAGAGTGCAGGGAGAGATCTAGCTCGTTGATCTGCCGGCAACCTGCTTGGGTTTCCAAGTGTTGGTGCTCCATCTAGCCCGCTAATGGCGGGAAAGATATGCTTCGCTGCACATCCTTTCTTGCCAATAGCAGAAAGGATATTTTATTTCTGTTAAAACTACCAAGAGGGTGGGACTGCTGGAGCGACTGGCGAGCGGGCCGGTATTATGCGCCGAGGGTTATGTATTTGAGCTTGAGCGGCGCGGCTATATAAAGGCTGGCGCATATGTGCCCGAGGTTGTGCTGGATTTTCCGGCGGCCGTGAGCGAGCTGCATAACGAGTTTGTACGAGCCGGCAGCGACGTCGTGGTGGCGCTGACTTATTACGCGCACCGCGGGAAACTTAAAGTTATTGGCCGCGAGAATGATCTGGAGTTGCTAAATCGTCAAGCGCTACGTCTCGCCCGCAAAGCCGCCAAACAGAGCGGTGCGCTCGTGGCCGGCAATATTTGTAATACTTGGGCGTACCAGCCGAACGATGCCTCATCTGCCAAGGAAGTCCGCCGGCAATATACCGAACAAGTTGCGTGGGCTGTTTCGGAAGGCGTGGATTTTATCCTCGCCGAGACGATTGAGTATGTCGGCGAGGCGCTTATTGCCCTGGAAGTTATCAAATCATTTAACCTACCCGCGGTCATCAATTTTTCGCCGATTTACGACAAATCAAAAGACGGCTACGACTGGACGGAAGCCTGCAAGCTGCTGGCCAAACATGGTGCCGATGTGGTGGGCTACAACTGCGCGCGCGGCCCGCAGACTATATTGCCGTTGGGCAAGAAGCTTCGCGAGGCGGTCAGCGGCCCGATTGCTCTGGTTCCCGTGCCGTACCACACGACGGAGGACGAGCCGGCCTTTCAGTTTCTGAAGCGCCGCGAAGGCGACAGTGCTTACACACTTGGGCTGGACCAGCACTATATCGACCGTCTGGAAGCAGCGGAGTTTGCGCGAGACGCGCGTGAGATCGGCGTTGATTTTATCGGGCTATGCTGCGGCGCCGGTCCGCACCACATCCGGGCAATCGCCGAAGCACTGGGCCGGAAGCCTGCGGCGAGCCGTTACTCGCCCGACTTAAGCCAGCATGGGCTTCTAGGCAGCGAAGCAGTAGTGAAGCCGCACGAGAAACAGTTTCTGCAACTTTGGAAATAATCAAACCTGAAAGGATTTTTACATGTCAAAAAAAGTAACCGTTCGTTTGTTTACTAGTGAGTCTGTTTGTGCCGGCCACCCCGATAAGATTGCCGATGCTATCTCGGACGCCATTGTCGACGCCGTCCTAGCCCAGGACCCGAAGTCGCACACCGCCATCGAAACTGTCGCCGGCGCCAACCAGGTCGCCCTGTTCGGCGAGATCAAGTCCAAGGCCGACATCGACTATGAAAAAATTGTGAAAGAAAAGATTAGAGAGCTGGGCTATACCAACCCGGACTGGGGTTTTTCGCCGGAGTCGACCTTTACCAACAACGTCCACCAGCAGTCGCCCGAGATCGCCCTGGGTGCCGACCACGACGGAGCCGGCGACCAAGGTATGATGTTTGGCTATGCCTGCACCGAGACACCGGAGCTGATGCCATTGCCGATCGCGCTGGCCCATGCTCTGACCCGGCGGATCGACGAGGTTCGCGAATCCGGCAAGCTGCAGTGGCTCAGGCCGGACGGCAAAGCGCAGGTAACGGTCCGTTACGAAGACGACAGGCCGGTGGCGGTAGACAATTTAGTTGCTGCCGTTGCCCATGACGAACAGACAGCCGCTGCCGACGTGCGCGAGGACATCATTGAACACGTTTTTAGGCCGATTCTTAAAAAGTACGGCTTTGCGTTGCCTGCGGATGAGAACATTGTGGTCAACGGTACCGGCCTGTGGCATATCCCCGGTCCGGAGAGCGACGCCGGCTTGACCGGCCGCAAGATCGTGGTCGACACCTACGGCGGATACGCCCGGGTCGGCGGCGGCGCCTTTAGCGGTAAAGATCCGAGCAAAGTGGACCGCTCCGGTGCTTATGCCGCCCGTTATATCGCCAAGAACATCGTGGCTGCCGGTTTGGCTGAGCGCTGCGAAGTCGGGCTGGCATATGTGATTGGCCATCCCAAGCCGCTGATGCAAACCATCGAAACTTTCGGCACCGCCAAGGTGAGCGAAGAAGAGCTATACGAGTTCAAAGATAAGCTGCTGGACACCTCGGTAAGAGGCATCATTGATACCCTAGAACTGGCGCGTCCAATCTACGGCCAAACCTCGGCTTACGGCCACTTCGGTAAAGAGAACCTGCCGTGGGAAAAAGTTATTAGATTTTAGCGCTGGTAGACGTCACGGCGTCTGAAGATAATGTAGCCTATGACGATAAAGACCACCGAGGCTATCAGCAGCACGGTCATGTCACCGAAATCGAAAGCGGCTTTAAGCGGGCTGGGACGGTTGAAATAATGGAAGGGCGAGAGATAGTCGACCGGCTTGAGAGCTTTGACGCTGTCGACCAACGAGCTGATGACATACATGATAAAGGCGTAAGCACCGGCAATGCTGCCGGAGAGCGCCCGTTTGCCGGTAATTCCGGCCAGTGCAAAGCCAATCGAACTAACGGCCATGCTGACCAGCCAGGCCATCCAGGTGGCCTGGAACAAGCGCCACAGATCGACCCGCTCGCCGATCATCAGAGCGCCCAACCAAGAGCCCAGGAAGAAGCCGAACACAACAATACCAACAATCGCGGCACAGGCCGCCAGCTTGTGAAAATACACTTTGGTGCGGCTGACTGGGTGTGTTAGCAGCGTCTGGAGCGTACCTTCATTTTCGTCACCAGCCAGCAGGCCGGTAGCCAGGATAACGCCCAGAATAAGCGGCAGGAAGATCATCTGTTGGAAGACTTGAATAGTCAGGTAGCCTCCAAGTTGTTGGTAGTCCTCAATGCTGCCCACCAGTGATCGCAGGGAGTCTGGGACCCCCTCCAAGGCTTTGCCGAACGAGTCCCTAAGAGTAGGGAAGAACAGCACGATGAAGATCGTCAGCGAGACCGAGCCAAGCGCCCACCAGAGCGTCATCCAACGCTTCTCGAACAAGGTCTTTAGGAAGATTGTCCTAAACATTGCCGCCGCCTTTGCCGCTGGTGTAGAAGCTCATGAAGATGTCTTCCAGCTCTGCATTTTGGATGCTGACATTCT
>DATJJV010000015.1:0-9940 GCA_035491975.1 Pristimantibacillus sp.
AATTCGCCCGCGATGTCTTTGGTGCTAACGGCCCAGTGATTCCGCTGCCGCTGGAACTGGACAAGTTCTATCACGCCAAACCGTTTCCACGTTACAAAAGCGGTAAGACAGTAGTGTTCTTAGGCCGTCTGGTAGAGCGCAAGGGCTGCCAATATTTATTGAGGGCTGTCGCTTACGCTGTAAAAGACGGCAGTTGGCCAAAAGACGCTCGAGTGGTGGTTTGCGGCGGCGGCCACATGCAGCCAGAGTTGGAGAAGTACGTCTTGGGGCGTGGCTTGGCTGACATTGTAGAATTCACCGGATACATATCTGAAGAAGACAAACCAAGCTATCTGGCGTCGGCCGACGCTGTGGTTTACCCGAGCACCGGCGGCGAGAGTTTCGGCATCGTACTGCTTGAAGCCATGGCCGCCAGCCCGGGTGTAGTCCTTGGCGGCAATAACCCCGGTTATGCCAGCGTGATGGCGCCGCGTCCGGACAGCCTGTTTGATCCGCACGACGTCCCGGCGCTGGCCAAAAAAATCGTCCGCTATCTGGCAGATGATAAGCTGCGGGAAAGCGCCAACACCTGGCAGCGGCGCTACATCCACGAGTTCGACATACCGGCGGTGGGTGCGCAGATATTACAGCTCTACGAGCAAGCGTTGCATAAGCGGCGGGCTTGAGCAATAATCAAGGCACGGAGGCGTACGAGAGCGAGCTCTCATAGGCTGAGTACTGCAGATTTCAACCGTTAGGTTATAATGGGGGTTAATGATGTTCCGTTCCAAATCTAAGGACAAAAACGACGTTATGGATATCAACATCCCAAACCGGGTAGTAGTGCGCGTTATGCTGGTTGTAGTGGCTACCCTGATTGGTTTGGCTGCGGTTAAACAAGCCGGCCACGCCTTGGTACTGATCTTCACTGCTTTCTTCTTATCGGTCGCCCTGAATGCGCCAGTCCATTGGGTCGCACAGCGCCTGCCGGGCAAACGCAAAGGGAGCCGCGCTGCTGCGACGGCCATTTCCTTTTTGGTAGTGGTGGCGTTGCTGGTCGCGTTTGTGGTGAGCATCGTGCCGCCGCTGGTCGACCAGACTTCTAATTTTATTGGCCGTATCCCGGAGTTATCCCGGCAGGTTCATGATAAAGACAGCGGCATCGGGCGGCTCGTGGCCCGATACGACTTACAGGATGACATCAACAAGTTCAGTTCTCAACTATCCGATCGCCTGGGTAATGTCAGCGGCGCTGCCGTCACCGGCGTGCAGAAGTTCGGCAGCAGCGTTTTTGCGTTGTTAACGGTGTTGGTTCTGACCTTTATGATGCTGATCGAAGGACCGCGCTGGAAGGCGTTCTTAATGGATTTGGTGCCCGATGAGCGGCAAGCGCGCGTAGAACGACTGACCGGCGATATGTACCGAGTGGTTAAGGGGTACGTCAACGGCCAAGTGGTGCTAGCACTGATTGCCTCGGTAATGTTGTTGCCCGGACTGCTCATTTTACACGTGCCCTACGCTGCCGCGTTGGTGGTAGTTGTCTTTATCTGCGGTTTGATTCCGCTGGTTGGACACACCATTGGCGCGATTATCGTCACTCTGGTGGCCTTGTTCCAATCGCCGCTGTCAGCGGTTTTGATCCTGGCCTACTACATCCTTTACCAACAGATCGAGAACTACATCATCCAGCCGCGTATTCAGGCCAATTCCACCAACATGTCGCCGCTGCTGGTGTTTAGCGCCGTGATCATCGGTGTCAGCTTTGGCGGCCTGCTCGGCGGTCTGGTGGCTATCCCCGTGGCCGGCTGTATCCGCATTGCCCTGCTCGACTACTTGCGCTCCAAGAAAATTATCGAACCGAGCACCTTCAAAGCCGCTGTCGAAGAGAAGAAATCGATTTAGCCAGCCGGTGGCGAGAACTCATCAGTAGGAGACGGAAAGCCTGGGACCACCAAGCCGCCGGCGCGCCTGAATAGTTCGGCTTCAGTGCGAATCCCGTAGGGTTCGCCTAGGTTTAACATCTCTCTTAGCCCTGCATCCCATAGCGAGTGAAGGCTGTTACGCATATGCGTGGCTATGCGTTCCGCTTCGGCGCCAGTCCCGAGAGGTACATAGAAGTGTGTGACGTTGTGCGGCGGCACCGACTCGTTCGGGATACGAAGCACCTGGCTTACTCTTTCGCGAGCAACGGCTTCAACAGCGACGTGCGCTGTCACCCAAAGGGTGCTTTTGAATGGCGCAGCGCGGCGCACAATATGCAGCCGTGCCAAAAGATGATCGCCTTCCTCAATCGGCCGCCGTTCAACAGAAGTCATGGCGGATATTATACAATTTTTGTCTTAAAAATTTATATACGGAACCAGATCGGTCCGTGCGGAGTGTCGCGCAGGCCAAGGTTTTGTTTTGCCAAGGCGTCGCGCAGCTCGTCGGAGCGCGTCCAGTCTTTGGCGCCACGCACTTCTTCGCGCAGGGCTATAAGATTTTTTTGTTCTTCGGTGATGTCCTGGCGATCGGCTAAGTCCAGGCCAAACAGGTCGTCGAGCTTTTGAAGAGCCAGCCGGAAGGCGTCAACCTCAGCACGGCTAATCAGCCGTTCCTCTGCCCTGCCGGCTAATTCGCTGGTAAGCGCCAGGGCTTCAGGCGTGTTCAGATCGTCTTCCATGGCAGCCTGAATAGCGCCCAGACTTTGGTCGGCAGCAATCCACACGTCGGTTTGGGCGGGCTGAAACTGCAGGTCGGCCATGCGCTGGTAGTTGTGCAGCCGGTTGCGTGCGGCCTCTAGGCTTTCCCAGCTGAACTTACTCTGGCTGCGATAGTGTGATTCCAGGATGTGCAGACGCAGGACCATCGGATCGAAGCCTTTGTCGATTAGGTCTTGCAGGCGGATGCCGTTACCCAGGCTTTTGGCGATTTTCTCGCCGTTAATCAGTACGTGGTTGCTGTGCATCCAAAGGTTGGCGAACCGTTTGCCGGTTGCAGCTTCGCTTTGAGCGATTTCATTGGTGTGGTGCACCGGCACGTGGTCGATGCCGCCGGTGTGAATGTCCAGCGTTTCGCCGAGATACTTCATGCTCATCGCCGAGCACTCGATATGCCAACCCGGGAAGCCTTTGCCCCAAGGGCTGTCCCACTCCATGTCGCGTTGGTGGTCTGCTGGCGAAAATTTCCAGAGGGCGAAGTCGGTGGCGTTACGCTTTTCCGGGTTTACTTCCACCCGGGCGCCGGCTTGTTGCTCCTCCAAGTCCAGTTTGGCGAAATCGGCATACTGCGGAAATTTGGAAGTGTCGTAGTAAACGCCGTCGCTGATAGTGTAGGTGAAACCTTTCTCTTCCAGCTTTTTGATTAAGTCGATTTGCTCCTTGATGTGCTCGGTGGCGCGCGGCATTTCGTCTGGTGTCAGCATGCCGAGCTTATGCATGTCGGCGATGAAATCATCGGTGTAGAATTTGGCGACTTCCCAGGCGGTCTTGCCTTCGCGGCGGGCACCCTTTTCCAGTTTGTCCTCGCCTTCGTCGGCGTCGCTTACCAGGTGGCCGACGTCGGTGATGTTCATCACCCATTTAGGCTCTAATCCGCTGGCTTTAAGCGTGCGGAGCAGCGTATCCCAGCGCACATAGGTAAACCAGTGTCCGACGTGGGCGTAATCGTAAACCGTCGGGCCGCAGGTGTACACCGTGGCCGCGGGCGGGTTTTGGGGCTTTAGTTCTTCAACGTTACGCGTCAGCGTGTTGTATAGCTTCATCTTGTTTTTCCTTCTCAAGTTCGTTAAGCAGATGGAATGCTAAGCTAATACACTCTGATTTTACTTCATTAAAGGGACGGCCGTCCTGGATCTTGAAGCCGCTGGCGTATGGATGCCCGCCGCCGCCGAAATGCTCGGCCAATTTGGCAGCAATCGGATATCCCTGGTTACAGCGGATTTTGGCGGTGATACGGGTATCTTGGTACGTTTTGAAGGCGATGGCTACGTGCGTGCCGGTGGTTAGGCGCATGTCTTCGAGTACTAGCATTGAGGGATTGTATTCGAAGCTGTACTGCGCGATCTCGCTCCACGGGATGGTGATGGTGGCTACTTGATTGTCGCTGAAATATTCGACTCGCTGCAGCAGTTCGCCCTTGTAGTGGACCAGGTCGGGGCTTTTGCGCATCAGCTCGCGGCGCTTATGTTCGAGGTCGGCAATGCTGACGCCGCCTTCTACAAGTTCGCCGATAATATGGATGCTGCGGGCGCTGGTGGCTTCAGTGACCAGGCCGAGGCTGTCGGATAAGATCGCGGTGGCCAGCATGGATTTGGCGGTTAGGTTGAGGGGCCAGTCGAGTTGTTTGGACAGTTCGTAGATGACCTCGCCGGTCGCTACGGCCTGGTGGTTGCAGATAACGGTGGCGAAGTCGATGCTGGCTTCGGTGGTGTGGTGGTCTAGGACGACGACCGGTTTGGCCTTTATCCAGCCCTTCTGGCCGCTTTTCTCGAGTTGTTCAAAGAGGCTGTCGGCGCCGGTGTCAACGATGATGCTGGCATCGAATTGCTTCGGTAAATCCTTGCTTACCCGGTCCCAGCCGGACAGATAGCGCAAATAGGCCGGCACGTCCACGCCGCAGTAAAGCAACGGTTCCTTGCCCATGTCGCCCAAGATTTGCTCCAGTGCCAAAGCACTGCCTAAAGAGTCGCCGTCCGGGTTGTCGGCCTGCAAAATAACCACGCGTTGGGCCGCGCCCAGCACGTCGGCAATCGAAGCTGCTTCTGCATAAGAGGTCATTAGCTATAAGTATAACTTATTTTGTGAGATATGAAGCCGACAGACTGCTACCGTGGCCGGTAGGATATGAGGGCATGAGATTCAAACGGCCATCGCCTAACGACCACTTTTTTGAGACACCGAATTACCAGCGGCCGGACATCGACCTCGGCCTGTCGGCGACACCGCACTCCCTTTCGGCCTATGGCCGCACCATTGACCGGGGCGCAACACGCTGGTTCGATCTGGTTTACGGTGCGGCGCTCGATGGTGCCCTGCGGCAGGATATTGACGTGCGGCAGGTGCACGCTGCCTTAGTGGCCGGACAGTTGCTGGCGCGGGCCGCCTTCTTTGCCAGCGGCAGCCTGGAATCGTTCGAATCCGATCCGCGTTTTGAGATCAATTATGCCAAGGCCCATTTTGTCGGCACGGTCGAGGCCGTTAACTCTAGCCTGCTGGTTGCCGGCGGAGCACCGGTCAATATACCGTCGGCTGTTATGTATCACTCCCTTGGCGGTGACCTGTATCGTCCCTATGCAACCCAAGCTATGGAGTTGCAGCCTGAGACACATGCGCCGCTTACCAAAACTTTCGTTTTGCCCGACCCTTTCATTTTTGAGACTGCCGAGGCGTTGACGCCTGGCACCCTGCCGGACAATCTCCGCGCGGCCGAGGCGCTGGGCACGCTGGCCGATATCATTACGTTTAACCTAGAGACCGGTTCAATGGTCCACCGCGGCCGGATAGAATCTATATGGCCTGACGGCCCTCCAGGGCCCGGGCCAGGGTGATCTGGTCAGCGTATTCCAAGTCGACGCCGATGGGCAGGCCACGTGCCAGACGGGTAACCTTCACCTCACGGTCGCCTATCTGTTTTTGGATATACAGCGCAGTTGACTCGCCTTCTACGCTAGCGTTGGTAGCCAGAATAATTTCTTTAACTTCGTCGTCTTCGATGCGCTGAACGAGTTCGGCGATATGCAATTGTTCCGGCCCAACGCCGTCGATCGGCGAAACGAGTCCGCCCAGCACGTGGTAGGTGCCGTTAAAGCTATTGGTCTTTTCTAGGGCGACGATATCAAATGGTTCGGCCACTACGGCCACGACCGTTTTGTCGCGTTTCGGGTTGGTGTAGAGGTCCGAGAGTTCCTGGCCGGCGGGAACCAAAGCAAACGTTTTTTGGCAAACGCCGATGCCGGCGTGCAGTTTCGCCAGAGTTTCGGAAATAGTGCGAGCCTTAGCCGAGTCGCTTTTTACCAGATAGTAGGCGTAGCGTTCGGCGGTGCGCGGTCCCACGCCCGGCAATTTGCCGAGCGCTTCAATCACGTCAGTCAGAGCCGGCGGCAGGATTTGCATAGCTGCTTACAGGCCGAGTTCGCTCAGGGCGCCCATCATGGGCTTCATCTTTTCGGCAGCCAGTCTTTGACTCTCCTGGATCGCTTCCTTGACGGCATCTTCCAGCCAGCGTTCCAGCACTTCGATGTCGTCCAGGTCAACATAGTCCGGGTCGATGTGGATTTTCTTGATTTTCTGTTCGCCGGTAATCTCTACCTTGACGGCGCCGTCGCCCTTCTCAATCGTAATCACTTCGCGCTGCAGTTCTTTCTGCAGTTTCTTCACTTTCAACAGCATCTTGGCTTGGTCAAATTTGCTCACCTTGAAACTCCTTTATCTTTTCATTGTAACAGATGTGGCTAGCTACTGGACAACAAATGTCTGCTTGGTCGCCGGCGCATTCGGCCAGGCTACGTAGTATTGCCGCAGGCCGTACCAACTGGCGGAAATGATGGCTAAACTAACCAATACTACGCCAACGGCTTGAGCGATGGTGTTACGCGGGAAGACCGAATACCAGCGGTCGAGCATAAAGCCCACACCGGCCGCGATCATGATGTAGAGGAACGGCGCCAGGATGGCGATAGTAACCGCGCCGCCCAAAGAAGCCAGGATAACGCCCACCACGACAACGACGGCCATGAGTTTAGCACGTACCAGACGCCAGTGCCGGATGTACAGATAGATGCCGAGCGCCAACATAGTAATACTGAAGGCATCGAGTAGCGCCAGCCGGTCCAGCCAGTGTTCGGGATCAAGCGGTCCGCGCACAATTAAATTGACTGGAATATGCGCCAGCCGCAGCAACGAGTCAACCGGGTCGGGCCAGCCTTGGGCCGGCAGGCCGGCAATCGTCTTCAGCAGTATCGGCGACTTATAGACCGCCCACACCAGAGGCGAAATTAGTGCCAGTATAGCCGCAATGCCAGCCAGCATAATGCTCAGGTGTTCACGGAACAGCCGGGCGATGGTTTTGGCCTGCCAAATACCTAATATCAGCAAAAACCAAATTAATCCCGGTATGTATAACAGAGTCGCGGCCAGCACAAAGCCGATCACCAGCACCAAACGATTGTCGGTGTGTTTTAGCCACACGCTGCCGGCGGCCAGAGAAGCTAGCACGAACAGTAATACTTCCGGCGTGCCGAGTCGGGCGGTATGCAAAAACCAAGCCGAGCAGCCGAATAGTATGGTTCCCAGAATGGCGGTGCGCTCGCCGTGCCAGTGCCGGACAAGCCAATAAAACGTGGTGAGTGTAAGCAGGCCGAAGAGCGTGGCGGCAGCGCGAAGCGAGAAGAGGTCGTGCCCAGAGAAATGTGCTACCCGGAATAAATACGCCACAATCGTAAACGGCGCGTTCATCGGGTGGTGCATGATTTCGCGGAGTCCGTGGGCCGAGCGCAGCGTGTCTAACTCATCCTGGCTGTAATTGCCAAGCAGCGTGCCTAGCTTAAACCATAGCAGCAAGCCAAAAAAGACAATCAGCATTCCGTAAAATACGGCTGGCTGCCAGTAAGTCGCCACCAGGTTGCGAAGTTTGTTAGTGCGTGAACGCATGCTATCTCAAATTATAGCATTCAACTATTGGCCTGCGCTCGTACTGGAGCCGGCATCATTAAAGTTAACCGGTCCGACGTTGACCAGCTTGTGGTTGCTCTCGCGGTAGACAAGGGCTATTTTAGCTTTGGAATAGACTAGCAAATAGTCGCCGTTGACGGTGTCCTTAAAGAACTGCTGGTTGCCGAGTTTGGTTTTGTCCTGGATGAGTGCCACGGTGGGTTCCTCGCCGGCCGGCAGCATGTATATGTCGCCAACCTCTTGGACAACGCGTTTGGAAGTGGCTTTATTTTCGGTCGCGGAATCAGTCTTGGAGTGGAGGACTTTCCAGCCAAGCGCGCTGACAATGAACAAAAGTACCACTATTGCACCGCCCATAATGAGCATCAGCTTTTTACGGTCCGCAGTCATAGCTCTTATGGTAGGATAGATGGCCCCTGTGGTCAATCGTTTACTCATGGAACGGGTCTCGGTGTTTGGTGTCGAGCGATCGGATACGCTGCTTGTCAATTTCGAAGTACAGGTCGACGTCGGCTGTCGGGCCGTTACGGTGCTTCTTAATGAGGATGGACATAATGTTTTTATTCTCGGTTTCGGGGTTGTAATAATCTTCGCGGTAGATGAAGGCTACGACGTCGGCGTCCTGCTCGATGCTTCCCGATTCGCGCAGGTCGGCCAGCTGCGGGATTTGCGGGTGGCGGCTTTCGACTGAACGGCTTAGCTGGCTTAGGGCAATGAGTGGTACGTTTAACTCGCGGGCAATACCCTTCAGGCCGCGCGAAATCTCCGAGATTTCCTGGACGCGGTTATCGCTGCCGCCGAACTTGCTGCCGCCGCTCATTAGCTGCAGGTAGTCGACAATGATCAGACCGACACCGTGCTGGTGGGCAGCGCGCCGGGCTTTGGTGCGCAGGTCGCTAACTGTAATGCCTGGCGTGTCATCAATATATATTTTGGCTTCGCTTAGAGTGCCCATAGCTTGACCGATTTTCTCAAAGTCCTGATCGGTCAGGTTGCCGGTGCGCAGCGCCCAGGCGTCGACGCCGGACTCCATAGACAGCAGGCGGTCGACCAGCTGTTCTTTGCTCATTTCCAAGCTAAATAGTAAAACCGGCTCTTTAGACTGGATGGCGATGTTGTGCGCCAAATTTAGCACTAAGGCGGTCTTTCCCATAGCCGGGCGGGCGGCTAAGATGAACAAGTCGGATTTTTGGAAACCGGCCAAGACGTCGTCGAGATCTTTATAGCCGGATGGAACACCGCGGATCTTACCCTTGTCTTTATGTAAGTCGTCGAGGCGGTCAAAACTCTCCGCCAGGATGGCTTCCAGGCTGATCAGATTTTGCTTCACATGTTGTTGGCTGACTTCGAACAGCCGGGACTCGGCTTCTTCAATCAGTTCTTTGAGCTGTTTGGACTCGTCAAACCCGAGGTCAGTCATCTCCTGGCTAGCCTTGATGAGCCTGCGGCGGAGAGCCTTTTGGGCGACAATCTCGGCGTACTGTTCGACATGCGCGGCGGTGGGCACGAAGTTGGTCAGCTCGGTCAGATAAGACGGGCCGCCGACCATGTCCAAAAACCCGGTGCTTTTGAGCTGGTCGGCCAAGGTGAGGACATCGATGGGGCTGCGGCGCTCATACAACGCCAGGACCGCTTCGTAGATGTGCTTGTGGCGGGCGTCAAAGAAGTCCTCGGGGCGGACGGTATCGGCAATCTTGACCAGCGCATCAGCGTCAATCAGTATTGCGCCCAGCAGACTGGCTTCGGCTTCCGGGTTTTGCGGTGCCGCGTGGCCTTGAAGATCCCCGTCCATAGTATTTACGATTCTAACAGTTCCGCACCACCAAAGATATTGCTAATGTTTTTAACGTCTTCGGTCTCTGGTTTAGGTGCGGCAACGGTGTGGACTTTCTCCTCGGCTGGCGGGAGTATTGGAGAAGCCTTCGGGGCCTCATTAGGATCGGTCGTCTCGCCGAGTATGCAGGCTATTTGGATATTCTGGCCGGTGACTTGCTGGATAATGTCAGCCAAAGTTTTCTTACTTCCCTTTTCGTTTAGTTTCTTTTGGTGAAAGGCGAAACCGCATTCCAACGTAACCTTGCCCGGTTCGAAGTGCGGGCGGGTGGTGCGGACAATACTGTAGAGGGTGTTGTGGTGCTGTTTCACAGCGGCCAGGATGTGCGGCCAGGCGGCTTCGTCGAGATTTGCGGTAGGGTCAAAGGCTTGCTCTTCTTCGTTGGCCGCTTCGGCTGCGCGTTTGCGGGCGATGGCCGGGTGCGAATCAATTTGTACCGGCGGCTTGGTTTGAACTTATTCTTGCATGACTTTAGGCG
>DATJJV010000016.1:0-9829 GCA_035491975.1 Pristimantibacillus sp.
ATCGACGGTATGCAGCCCCGGCGCCAATGCTTCCGGCAACGTACAGCTCCAGACTCCTCGGCCATCGGCCTTGGTGCGGCAAATTGTGGGGTCGGAATGGAAGGTCACCGTGATGTTGGAGAAGGGCGGCGCCAAACCGCCGATGGTCGGGTGGCTATCGACATCCTGCAGCGCTCCGCGCGCGTAGGCCTGCTTGTCCAGATCGGCAATAACCAACGTGGTTGGGACCTGGGCCGGCGGTGTGACTACCGGGGGCAAATCGTTATAAACGGTAACGGGCGGGGACGCCGGTCCCTCATCATCGGTAAGGTTAAAAACTCTGGCCCGCAACTCGTTGGCACCCAGTGCGAGGTTTGCCTGGATCTGGAAGCCGTTGTTATCACAGACAGCCACTCCGCTGAATACGCCGTCACGGTACAGGCTCACGTAGGAGTGGTCCGGACAAATACCCTGCACCGCTACCCGCGGGTCAGTTACATGTTTCTTGCCGGCCGGTGAGGTGATGGTCGCTGGCTGATTCAGCGCCGGAGCTGATACCCTAGCCGAAACGTCGTAACTAATGGCCTGGCCATGGAACGTGGACCCGGCGACTAGCACACCGACACACAACAGCAAAAAAGCAGTGACCGGATGGAGCAACACCCGCTTATGCGCCGGCCGGCGGCGCTCGACGGTAAAGTCCAGAAGCCTGATCGTCCGTGTTCGTTTCACCGAACCTACTTTATTTTGTTTCATGTTTATATCTATTAATCACCCTTATGGTAGCACATCTGGCCAAGTCCTATATAATGGTGGCATATGAGCAAGACATTTTGGGCGGCCATAGCCGCAATCATCGTTATTTTCGGCGGCATTGTCGCCTTGAGCAACCGTCACAGCAACACCGCTACCAATAGTAACGCCAAGCCAACCAACCACCTCTTCGGCGAGGGTACGACCGGCGTCAAATTGGTCGAGTACGGCGACTACCAGTGCCCGTTCTGCGGTCAGTACTATCCGATCGTTGAGCAAGTCAAAGAGAAATACAAGACACAGGTCACCTTCCAATTCCGCAACCTCCCGCTGTTGCAGGTCCACCAAAACGCCTTCGCTGCTGCCCGCGCCGCCGAAGCAGCCAGCCTGCAGGGCAAATTCTGGGAAATGTACAGCCTGTTGTACCAAAACCAGCAGTCGTGGTCGAGCACCACTGCCGCCACCTCTATCTTTGAGCAGTACGCCAGCCAGCTCAAGCTCAACCTTGACCAGTACAAGAAAGACTTTGCCAGCTCACAGGTGAACGACACCATCAACGCTGACATTGCCGAGTTCAACAAGACCAAAGAGACTATGTCGACACCTACCTTCTTCCTCGACGGCAAGAAAGTCCAACCAACCAGCGTGGACGAATTTAGCAAGCTCATCGACGCCGAAATCGCCCTCAAACAAAAAGCTTCTTAGCCCTAGTCTTGGCTAAAAATCCTTGAGCTCAATAACCTCGGGCGTCTTGCCGCTGTAGTCCGAACAGCCGATCCACGTCGGCACGACCTTAAAGAATATGGCTGTTGGATGGTTGAAATATTCTTCGGTAGTCGGCGAGTCTTTGGCAATAAAGCGCTGCTTGCAGGCCTCCAACCCGGCAGGGTCAACAATCTGCTCGGCCCGGCCTTCATACTGCAAGGTAATCAACGTTTCAAGGGACAGTCCTATTACCAAAGAAACAGCCGGATTCCGCTTGAGATTGGCTGCCTTGCGGGTGTGCACGCCGGTCTGGAAATACAGACACAGTTCATCATCCTCGGCATAGGCAATCAACGCTGACTCCGGTGCCGGCCGGACAGGGCTGGCCGTAGCAATTACCGCCAACTTCTGGCAACGGAGAAATTCCAGCACCTTACGTTTATGTCTCTCTTGCACGCTCCCAATAATAGCAGAGAGACCGCCCGCTAGTAATTCAAAAACTCACGCCACGACGGACGACGGATAACCACTGGCACCCGCGCCGGCCTCGACGCAATAACCCTCACTTTTACTGACATGACTTAACTCCCTAGAGAATCGCCAATAGAAATAGCAGCGAAACTCTCCCTCACATTTGTTTTTAATTTATTTTTTGTCTCTTTTGCGGAAGTCCGCTAGAAAGTACGCCCCATAATAGCAAGCCGCTTACGGCTTGTCAATTAAAATGCTTACGCTCTCTGTGCACAACAACCGCATACATCAGCCAGCAGCCTCCGCACGACCCGAAGGGAGGAGGACCGCTGCTGACTGACGTATGCGGCTGTTGTGTCTTACTTCGTCTTATTTTGTAGTGAACGGCGTCTTCTTATATTCGGTGGCGCCGCAGCTATCGCAGTACTTGTTGACCTTGGTGGGGCTGTAGGCATAGTAGACACCGCCCTTGGTGTTACAAGTCTTGCAGGCGCGGTCTTTGTCCTTAACGAGCGTGTCGTCCTTCTCGGCCCTCAACTTCTCTTTCACCTCTTCGGCCTTCTGGCCTTTCTCTTCGAAACGCTCAATACCGCAACTACCGGCACCACAATAGCCGCCGCCCGGAGCATCCTTTTCGACCTGGCGCATCTTGGCCTCAGCCTCGGCGTATTGGCCGATCGACTCGAGGCGTACAACTTCCCGTAAGCCATCGGCCGTTTTCTTGTCGAACATATCTTCGGCAGCCTTGGGATTTTTCTTGCCCAAGTCCAGAAGCAACATCTTTACGAACTCCTCAACCTTGGCCGGAGCAGTTCGGCGGTCAACACTTGGGTCGGCTGCCAGATCCCAGACATAGTTGGCGACCGTGCGGGCCAGATCCTTCTGCGTTTCCTGGCGCAGCATGGCCTCCCGCCGGAAGGCAGCGTAATCCTTGATGAAGTCTTTCACTACTTCCTCGCCCATAAAGACGTTCGTCGCCCACTGTTCGCTGGCGACTTCGTCAAGCAGGGCAACAAAGTCCATGATGTCGTCACTGGCCAATATCTGAGCACCGTGCAGGCCGGTCTTGTCGAGATGTTCGGCGTCCAAACCGCGCCGTTCAAGCGCCATCTGGATAATCCGGTGTTCGATGTACTCGCCGGGCACCAAGACCTGCTGCTCAAAACGATCGCCCGTAGTCTCATCAATCCAAATATCCCGGATGGCCAATTTCTCGCGCTCCGGTACATAGCCGCCGTAGCCGCGGTGTTTAGCTTCGGCGCCGGGTCTTTGGTCCGCAGCATAATCAGCAATTGCCTTGTCGGTGCACTCTGAGATGGTACGGATCTTTGTCCCCTTCAAAGCGATGCCCCCGAGGCTGCGCAAGATGAGCGGTGTTTCGTCCTCGACCCGTTCGTTGACGCGCCGGGCCTGCTCCTCTGGATTGTCGGGCATAGGCACCAGAGCGTTCTCGGTCATCTGGCGAACGGACATACCATGCGAGAAGAAGGACTGCGTGTCGGCATCATAATGATGGCGGGTCTCGGGGAACCACTCCGGCCGCAATTTGCGATACCACTCAGCGACTAGCCGCTGACAGTCCAACTCCAGACCATCCAGCCGTTCAAGATGTTCAGAACTTCCTTCGCCATAGGTAGCAGCGGCCTGATGGGCGCGGTCAGCGGTCGATAGGGCATCGATAGGCAGCAGTTCTTGTTCGAGCCCCTGGCCAACCCCGGCGTTCCGGGCGTCGATAATCGCCATGGCCCGTTCGCGTTCGGCAAATCGGGCCTCTCCAACTAGTGGAATGTCGTCGACAAAAATGTATGGTGCGGTCTCGGCTGCAACGGCCATAAAAATACCCTCGTCCGGGGCAGGCAAGGGCAGCTTTGGCAACACCTTTTCCTGCTCGGGAATGTTTGGTTAGTTCACTGTATCGGACTTATCTGGTAATGAGACAAACCTAGCGGTCTTTCCCATGAGCTACCAGCAATCACCGTTGCGGCACAGTGCGAGAATTTCACTCGCTTCCAGCTAACGTATTGTTAAGTGATCTTACTGTAGCATAGTGAAACACCACATACGTGGTGTAGTTTTACCAACAAAACACTACTTATCTGTAGTCGAAATGCGCTGTTTGAGCATCGCCAGCCGGGGCACAAAGCTTTGGGCCGCACCTTCCAGGCCGAGGACCTTGAGGGCGCCGACCAGGACATACAGACGGTCAAGCTGGGCCTGCATCAGCCCGCCAGAACGCTCAACTTCGTTAAAGAAGTGCTCGATCTTTTCGACCAACCACTTCTCTTCGCTGGGCTTAATAATATTGGTCGCGACTTTGGGCATCTCGCTCGGAGCCACGACTTCTAACGAACGGGCGGAGTGATCACGTTTGCGCAAGTGTCCGCGGCGGATCAGGTTATTGATGTGCAGGGCCACAGTGGCCACCGAAGTGTAGTTGAGCCCCGACATAATCTCGCGGTAGCTGGGGCTATAGCCGTGCTCGCCGATGAACCGTTCTATAAAGGTCAGCAGCTCGCGCTGCTTCTTAGTTGGACGTACTACTTCCGGCATGCCACCCTCCTTGTTCTAAAGCGCGGCTGGCTTTCCTGGTGTGTATTATTGAATCCTGCCATGGCGATTGACCAGCTTTATTACCATTAACAGTATAACAGTAAGCGTTCTGGAAAATAATACGAACTACCCCCTCGGTGGTACAATCTAGGTACGATATGAAAAACAATGCTTCCCTGCTCTATAGCGTTTGCCTGGTGGCCGGCGACTTTTTGGCGTTGGTGGCAGCCTTTGTGGCGGCCTACTTCTTGCGCGTCAAGTGGTCGGTAGGCATCAATCAGGCTCCAATCACCTCCAGCGGCCGGACTTTCCTGGGCGTTTTTTTAGTCGTCCTCCCCTTTTGGATTTTGATCTTCGCCCTGCTCGGCCTCTACAATCACAACATCTATGAGAAGCGCTTCAAGGAACTCGGGCGCTTGCTGGTGGGTTCGTTCATCGGCCTGATGCTGGTGATCTTCTGGAACTTCTTGGCCGCTAAGCCGATTTTTCCGGCCCGCTTAGTCCCGATTTACGGCTTCGCCTTTGGCTTCCTCTTCCTCGTAGTCTTCCGTAATCTGGCCCGGATGCTGCGCACTCAGCTGTTCCGGCGCGATTCCGGCCTGACGCGCGTCCTGCTCATCGGCAACACCGATATGACTCGCGAACTGGCCGACTGGCTGGCCGACAGCCGGCGGTCCGGTTACAAGATTGTCGGCATTGTCGGCGGCAAGCGCAGCCTCGGTAACCACAGTAACATCCCGCTGTTCCACACCTTCGACCAATACCTGGCCGCCCACAAGGGCGAACTACACAACATCGTCCAGACCGAACTGTATGCCGATGAAACCAAGAATGCTAAAATCCTGACCTTTGCCCAAGAAAACCACGTCGGCTACCGCTTTGTGCCCGGCAACACCGAACTGTTCGTTGGCAATATCGAAGTAGAGCTGTTCCGCAACAGCATCCCGGTCATCACTGTCCACCAGACCGCGTTGTTCGGCTGGGGACGGGTGGCCAAACGCGCATTCGATCTTTTGGCCGGCAGTGTGGCGCTGATCGTCTTCTCGCCGCTGATCCTGCTCATTGCCTTAGCCCAAAAGATCAGCGAGCCGAAAGCACCGGTGTTTTACAAGCCGTTGCGCTTGGGGCGCTTCGGTAACACCTTCGCCTTTTACAAATTCCGCAGCATGTACTGGGAATACTGCATGAGCCCAGAGGAGGGCTTTGCCAAAATGGGCCGGCCTGACCTGTTAAAAGAATTCCGCGCCAATGGCGACCAGCTGCCCAACGATCCGCGTATCACACCAATCGGCCGCATCCTGCGTAAAACCAGCTTGGACGAGCTGCCGCAGCTCATTAATGTCCTACGCGGCAACCTTAGCCTGGTCGGCCCGCGGGCCCTCGATCCTGTCGACGTCGAAAAGTACTCTAAGAAGAATCTCATCCTGGCGGTCAAAACCGGCCTGACCGGCTTGGCACAGGTTTCCGGCCGACGCGACATCAGCTTTGAAGAACGCCGCAAGCTCGACCTATACTATGTCCAAAACTGGAGCTTCTGGATGGATATTGTGATCCTTATAAAAACCATTCGCGTCGTCCTGGGAGGACGGGGCACCAACTCATGAGCAAAACGCTCAAGGTGGCGATTGTCCACGACTGGCTGGTTGGCGGCGGCGCCGAACGGGTAGTCTACCAGCTGCACAAGATGTATCCGGACGCGCCGATTTACACGTCGTACTGCACGCCGGAATGGCGGGCAAAGATGAACGGGAAAGTAGTCACCGGTTTTCTGCAACACTGGCCCTTCCCGGCCTTGCGCAAATTCATCCCCCTCTTGCGTATCTGGTGGTTCAGCCGCCTCAAACTGAAGGGCTACGACCTAGTGATAAGCAGTTCCGGCGCCGAGGCCAAAGGGATCAAGGTACCGCAGGGCACGGTCCACATCAACTACTGCCACGCGCCGACCCACTACTATTGGAGCCGCTACGACGAATATCTGAAACACCCCGGATTTGGTCCGCTCGATCCGTTGGCCCGGCTTGGCCTCAGGCTGCTGGTTGGGCCCTTGCGTAAATGGGATTTTAAGGCCGCCCAGCGACCCCACTACCTGATTGCTAACTCCACGCACATTAAGGCCGAAATTAAGAAGTATTATCACCGCGACGCCATCGTCATCAATCCGCCGGTCGACATCGACCGCTTTGAGAAAATAAAGTCGCCCGAGAAACGCCAAGGCTTCCTGGCGGGAGGCCGCCTGACTCCCTATAAACGCAACGACTTGGCGGTCGAGGCCTGCACCCGGCTCGGCTTGCCGCTGACCGTCTACGGCGACGGCCCCGACCGCAAGCGCCTGCAGTCTTTGGCCGGGCCGACCGTTACGTTCACCGGATTTATCAGCGATGCCGAGGTGGCCAAACTGTTCGCCTCTTCCCAGGCCTTTATTTTCTCGCTGCTCGACGACTTCGGAGTGGTCGGTATCGAGGCCCTCGCCGCCGGCACGCCGGTGATCGCCTACAAGGCTGGCGGAGCGCTCGATTATGTAGTCGAGGACAAGACTGGCAAGTTCTTCCCGGAGCAAAGCGTCGACTCTCTTGCCAAAGCGCTGCACGATTTTAACCCCAAAATGTTCAATTCGACTGACATAAAACGACGCGCAAAAGCCTTCTCACCTCAAGAATTTGACAAAAGTGTCAAAAAATTCGTGCAATTAGTCATGCACAAACCCGATTAAGCACGCTACAGTTAGTATCCTATGTGCGGAATTGTAGGATACATCGGTGAACAAAACGGCAGCGACATAGTCGTTGCCGGTCTGAAAGCCCTGGAATACAGGGGCTATGATTCAGCGGGCATTGCTTTGCTGGACGAAAAGGGCCGCGCGCGGCTGGTCAAACAGCTAGGGCGCGTTGACGGCCTGGAGAAGCTACTAAAAGCAGAGAAGGTCAAGAAGGCACCGCTGGCCATCGGCCACACACGCTGGGCCACCCACGGCAAGCCGTCGGTCATCAATGCCCACCCCCACAGCAACAGCGACCAAACCATCTTTGTGGTGCATAACGGCATCATCGAAAACTACATGGAGATCCGCGACTGGCTGACCCAAAAAGGCTATGTCTTTGCCTCGGAAACCGACACAGAAGTAGTGCCGCACCTGATCGATTACTACTGTAAGCAGACCGGCTCATTTGAAAAGGCGTTCGTGAAGGCGATTGCCGAAATCCGCGGCGCTTACGCAATCGTAGCCATGAGCACCCACGACCCCGACAAACTGTTTGCCGCCCGGCTCTCTAGCCCGATGGTAATTGGCGTCGGCAAAGACGAGTGCATCGTGGCCTCCGACCCGGCCGCTATACTCCGCCATACCAAAGATGTTGTGTACGTCCATGACGACGAGATGGTGGTAGTCAGCCGCGGCAGTTATAAGATTACCGACCTTAAACACGACACCACTGTTAAGCGCGCCACCGAACACCTCGACTTCGACGCCGACCAAGTTGACCTCGGCGGCTACCCGCACTTTATGCTGAAAGAAATCTTCGAGGCGCCGCAAACCATCCGCTTAGCCAGCCTGGGCCGGGTAAATTCCGACACGCATACCGTCAAGTTGGGCGGCCTGGAGAACGTAGCCGAGCAACTGCAACATATCGACCGTATCGTGATCGTAGCCTGCGGCACGGCCAGTTACGCCGGGATGCTCGGCGAATACATGATCGAGGAACTGGCGGGCATTCCAGTGGAAGTCCAAATCGGCAGCGAGTTCAAATACCGTGACGAGCCCTTCTCGCGCGGCACAGCACTAATCGTTGTCTCACAGTCCGGCGAAACCGCCGACACTATCGCCGCCATCAAGAAAGCCCATAAATACGGCGCGCTCTGTCTCGGCGTGGTCAATGCCGTTGGCTCCACCATCGCCCGCCAGACCGATGCCGGGGTCTATTGCCACGCCGGGCCGGAGCAAGCCGTGGCCAGCACCAAGGCTTTCATCGCCCAGGTAATCGTGTTGCTGGAAATCGCCCTGTTCCTGGGAAACGAACGTTCGCCGCTCTACAGCTCACTGTTAAAGGAAATTGAGGCCCTGCCGTCCAAAGCCGAAGCCGTGCTCCAGCAAGCCGACAAAATCAAGAAAATCGCCCTCAAATACAAAGACGCCCGCGACTTTCTATACATCGGCCGCCGCTACGGCTACCCGGCCGCACTTGAGGGTACCCTCAAACTGAAAGAGTGCGCGCTCATCCACGCCGAAGGCTTCGCTGCTGGCGAGATGAAGCACGGCCCGCTCGCCCTGATTGACGAACACTTCCCCACCTTCGCCCTGGCTGGCAGCAACCCGATGCTCGAGAAGACTATCTCTAACATGCAGGAGATCCGCGCCCGCAAAGGCCGGATAGTCGCCATCGCCACCGAAGGCGACAAAAGCGTTGAGCCGCACGCCGACGACATCATTTATGTTCCCAGGACCATGGAACAAACCGAGCCAATCCTGCAGGTGATCGTCATGCAACTGTTTGCCTACTACATCGCCACGGCCAAAGGACTCAACGTCGACCGTCCGCGCAACCTGGCCAAATCGGTAACTGTCGAATAGTTATTGCTGCCGGGCCTGGTAAAATTCCCAGGAATCGGCAATCATCTCTTCTAAAGAAGGTTTTGACGGAGACCAACCCAGTTCGTCGTGGGCCCGCTGGCTGGAAGCGATCAACGTTGCCGGGTCGCCTTCGCGCCGGGGGCCGAACTCAATCGACAGCTCTTTGCCGGTGACTTTCTGGACGGCCTCTACTACTTGCTTATTGGAGAATCCATCGCCATTGCCGAGGTTATAGATCTTGTGTTTCCCGGCCTCGGGCTTGGCTAAAGACATCTCAATCGCCTTAGCCAGATCGAGTACGTGGATATAATCGCGGACGCAGGTGCCGTCTGGTGTCGGGTAATCATTGCCAAAGATCGAGAACGAACCGCGGCCCTCGTCCGCTGCCTGCAGCACCAACGGAATAATGTGAGTTTCTGAACGATGCCGTTCGCCATACTTACCGTAAGCACCGGCCACATTAAAGAACCGGAGCGAAGTCGCAGCCAGGCCGTGGGCCAGGCACTCGCTGGTGATGGCCATATCCATAGCCAACTTGGTCATGCCATAGGTATTGGTTGGATTCGTGGCTGTTGTCTCGGTTATGGGCAGCTCTGCCGGATTACCGTAGACGGCCGCCGAAGAGGCAAAAACTAACTGCTTAATGCCGAGCTGGCGCATACCATCAAGCAGGTCGATAGTCTGCGTCACATTGTTGTGCCAATACATCTCGGGCTTAACCATCGACTCGCCGGCGGCTATTAAGCCGGCCAGGTGTACGACCGCTTCAATGCCGTCGTCAGGAGTAATGACCCGGGCGATATCCTT
>DATJJV010000017.1:0-6064 GCA_035491975.1 Pristimantibacillus sp.
CGCATCGACTTGCCGAACGAGCGTCCCAAGCCGCAGGCCGGCCCGGTCTACATTCATAACAAGACCGTGAAGAACCTGTATTTTTACATCGACAGTTTCATGCTGCGGCGAATGGGCGACCACGAAACCGACGCCCTCAACATGGTGAATACCATGTTGACCGAGACCTTGTATTCCAAGATTCTGGGCACGGCCCGCGAACGCGGCCTGGTCTACGGCATGAGCAGCGGGTACGGCCAGACCAAACTGTCCAGCAACTGGTGGTTTGGTGCCCAGGTTTCGCAGCGCAATGCAGCGGCGCTGTTTGAGATCATCGTTGATGAGCTGAACAATGTCTTCCGCGGCGAGATTGCCGCCGAGGACATCGAGGCTGCCAAGGCCTACGCCCTAGGCCGTTTTCAGCGCAGCGCCCAAACCGTAGCCGGAGTGGCCGGCGGATACAGCGGCCGTTACTTCTTCGACGAAGTCGTCGACGACTACTACGCCGTGCCGCGGCGCATTAAAGCTGTCACCAAAACCGAGATCGTCGAAACCGCCAAGGCCTTGTTTGCCGACCAAATTTGGGGTATCGGTATCCTCAGCAACGCCGACAAAGCGTTCGCCAACGAGTTGTATAAGCAGATCGCCCCGCTTTGGACCAAACCGGCCGACGAATAATCTTTGACGGTCGTTTACTTGGAGTAGGGGTTATTCCTCTATATACTTGGCTTCATGGATGATCTGCATCAGCCAGCGATGGACCTGCAAGCCTTTGTAGAGGCGGCTACCGAGAAAATCGGCGTCGATGAGCTGCTGCGGAAAAAAATGGACCTTGATGAGGAAGCCCAGAAGTCCGGCTTTTGGGATGACCCCAAACACGCCCAGGAAGTAGTGAAACAACAGTCAAAGCTGGAGCGCCGTATCCGGCCGTGGCTCGACCTTCAAAAAGACATTGAGGATCTGATTGAGATGTTCGACCTCAAAGATGAGACCATGCGCCCGGAGCTGGAGAGTACGCTGACCGAGTTGACCGTCCGCTTCGGCAAAATGAAAGAAGACCTCAAATTTTCCGGTCCGTACGACAGCCATGATGCGATCCTGACAATTTATGCAGGCGCCGGCGGCACCGACGCCCAGGACTGGGCCCAGATGTTAATGCGCATGTACGTGCGCTGGGCCGAACAGAACGAATATGATGTTAAAACCGTTGATGAAGCTCCCGGCGACGAAGCCGGCCTGAAGAGTGTTACGCTGGAAATCGACGGGGATTTTGCCTACGGCAAGCTCAAAGGCGAGCACGGCGTGCACCGCCTGGTGCGCCTAAGCCCGTTTAACGCCGATAATCTGCGTCAGACCAGCTTTGCTAAGGTTGATGTATTGCCTAAAGTCGACCGCCCGGAAGATCTGGAGATCGACGATAAAGACTTGCGGGTAGACGTCTACCGCAGCGGCGGCCACGGCGGCCAAAGCGTGAACACTACCGACTCGGCTGTGCGCGTGACGCACCTTCCGACCGGCATCGTGGTTGCCATCCAAAACGAACGTTCCCAGCTGCAAAACAAAGCCACGGCCATGACCATCCTGCGTTCCCGGCTCATTCAGTTACAGATGGAGCAGCACAAGGAAAGGATCGGCGAGCTGAAAGGCCCGAACCAGTCGGCAGAGTGGGGCAACCAGATCCGCAGCTATGTTCTACATCCTTATAAGCAAGTCAAAGACCTGCGCAGCAAATACGAGACTTCCGACGCCGAAGGCGTGCTGGAAGGCAACCTCACTCCGCTTATCGACGCGTATCTCGATCATTCCATCGGCGATAACCGATAGCGTGTTATAGTAGTTCCCATAAGTTAAGACAAAAAGGAACGAAATGACAGGAACCCAAACTCCTACAGACGATCCGGCTGCCGATCCCGAAGTTGTCGCCGCGCGCCGGCTGGTTGACGAGGCGTTGACCAAGAGCCCGCAACAGGAAACGGTTGCAGAAGCCCTTGATGAGGCGGCTGAACAAATCGAGACCGCACCGCCGGCACCGGCACCAGCTGACGCGCCGGCAGGCGAGCAGGCGCCGCCGCCATCTGTGTAAAACAAGCCGGAGATAGCGTCGGCTATCTCATAGGCATTAGGCTAATTTTGGTATAATAAAAGTACATGATTTTATTGGATAGGGTAACGAAGACATATGGGAAAGTGGCAACTCCTGCGTTGGACCGCGTGAACTTACACGTGGAGGCCAAGGAGTTTGTGATTGTCGTCGGCCAGAGCGGGGCGGGTAAGTCCACACTGCTCAAGTTGTTGACACGTGAGGAGCGCCCAACCAGCGGTAAGATCATCGTTGGCGGTATCGACTACGACAAACTGCACGACCACGACATCCCAATGCTGCGCCGCAAAATCGGCGTAGTTTTCCAGGATTTCAAGCTCCTGCCGAACCGTACCGTTTTTGAGAACGTGGCCTTTGCGCTGGAAATTGTCGGCGCCACCAACCACGAGATCAAGGCCACCGTGCCGAAGGTGCTCGAAATCGTCAATCTGCGCGGTAAAGAGAACCGTTTGCCGATGGAGTTGTCCGGCGGCGAGCGCCAGCGCGTGGCCATCGCCCGTGCCATCGTGCGCCAGCCCAAAATCCTGATCGCCGACGAGCCCACTGGTAACCTCGACCCGAAGCATGCCTGGGACGTCATCAAAGTGCTCGAGAAGATCAATCACTTCGGCACTACCGTACTGCTCACTACTCACAACCAGGAGATTGTCAATAAACTGAAGCGCCGCGTGGTGACCATGCAACAAGGTCATATCGTTGGCGACCGGGATAAGGCAGACTATAAAATATGAGCCGTAAACTGGTCACATTAACCCGTATCATCAATACGGGGATAGTAAACTTCATGCGCAATGTCTGGCTGGCGGTAGCCGCCATGGCCGTGATGGTGATTACGCTCACCATCGTTCTGTTTTCGATTATTACCAATGCTACATTCTCGAACACCATCGCCCAGATAACCGACAAAATCGATGTGTCGGTTTATTTAAAAGATTCCACCAGCCAAACGGCCGGCCGTGATCTGACCACCGACCTGCAACACCTGCCGAACACCAAGAGCGTAACCTATCTGTCCAAAGATGATGCCTTAGCTCGTTACCGCCAGCAAAACGCCAACAACCCGGCGCTGCTGAGCGCTATTAACGAGACCGACAACCCATTGCCGGCCACCATCCAGGTTAAGCCGAAAGACCTCAACAAAATTCAGGACATCCGCAACTTCCTAAACGAGCCGCAGAATAAAAAGCTGTGGGACGACGTATCTTACCGCGACGATCGCAAGGCGGCCATCGACAAGATCGCCCATGCCACCAATTTACTGCGCAGGGCAGGGATTGCCACGGTGTTGGTGTTTGCCGTTATCTCGATGCTGATTATTTTCAATACCATCCAGATGGCCATCTTTAACCGCCGCGAGGAGCTGACCATCATGCGTTTGCTCGGCGCTAGCACATGGTACATCCGGGGGCCGTTTGTGGTGGAAACGGTGGTTTACGGCATTATTTCGGCAGTTGTTTCGATTGTTATTATCAACTCGCTGTTCGTGGCCGCAAGTTCGGCGCTGCAAGCAACGAGTTTGGGCTTACTCGACATTAATTACTCCGCCTCTTATTTCCGGTCGCATTTTTGGGGACTTTTGACCATGCAGCTAGTGCTTGGTATACTAATCGGTGCCGTATCATCCATTATTGCGACCCGACGGTACCTAAAATTCAAAACGGCGAACTAAACATTATTTATAGGTAGCCCGGCCTTCAAGCGGGAATTGAAAACACGGGGGATTGGTGCTATGATTAAAGCACTAATGGTTTTAACACCATGAAACAAAAATCAAAAAATCAAAAACAGTTAAAAGCGTACCTTTCGGGCGCTCTCTTAAGTGTGGTGGCGGTTGTAACCGTGGCCGGTTTGGCTATTGTTCCTGCGCGGGCCGACCAGTTCGACCAGCAGATCGCCGCTTTGCAGCAACAAAATGCCTCTAGCCTGAGTTCGCTCGGCGCTTTGCAGGCCCAAGCGGCCAGTTACCAGGATGCGATCAACCAGTTGCAGATCCAAATTGATGCCTTGCAGCAACTGATCAATGAAAACCTGACCAAGCAGCATGACCTGCAAGCCCAGATTGACGCCAACGAGGCCGAACTGGCTCGCCAGCGAGAGCTGCTGGGGCAGGATATTAAGAGTATGTACATTGACGGCCAGCCGTCGTCGATTGAGATTTTGGCAACCAGCAAAAATCTGAGCGATTTTGTCGATAAAGAAGAGTATCGCACTTCAGTGCAGACCAAGATTCAGGACACTCTGAAGAAGATAACCGAATTGCAAAAACAGCTCGCCCAGCAAAAGCAGGAGATCGACCAGCTATTGGCCGACCAGCAAACGCAGCAATCTCAGCTCGACGCCAATCGTGCCGCGCAAGCCAGCCTTTTGAACTACAACAAGAGCCAGCAAGCGACCTTTAATTCTCAAATCTCTGCCAACAAGTCCAAGATTGCCGACCTGCGGCGCCAGCAGGCTATCCTCAACTCGCAGTTCAACATCGGCAATATGCGCGGCGACCCCGGCAACGGCGGCTACCCGTCGGTGTGGGCTAATGCCGCGCAGGACACTATGATCGACAGCTGGGGCATGTACAACCGCGAATGTGTGTCGTATGCCGCGTACATGGTCCACCAGGATTACCTGTCGGGCAAGAACGACCGCGACATGCCATGGTGGGGCGGCCGAGGCAACGCCAACCAGTGGGACGACAACGCCCGCGCAGCCGGCATTCCGGTTAACAGTACTCCTACGCCCGGCTCAATCGCTATCAGTAACGGCGGTTTCTACGGTCACGCCATGTATGTAGCTGCCGTCGGCACTATCAATGGCCAGCAAGCTATTTACGTCCAGCAGTTCAATGCCCAGTTAACTGGGCAGTACAGCGAAGGTTGGCGTTACACCAACGGCCTGGTCTTCCTCCACTTCTAACTCGAAATTTATTTGGACTTGAGTGGCCGGCATCGGATATAATAGGCGCCAGAGCATAACCGAAAAAGAGGGGAACTGTGCAGCCTGAATCCGTTGATACTCGTGGGAAAAAGTTGAAGAAATGGTTTATGTCGGGCGGGAAAGTTGCCGCCGTGTCGATTTTGATCGTGCTGGTGTTTGTCGCCGGTATTGGGGTGGGGGATGGTACGATCCGTTTCGACGGTATCAAGAATACCCAGAATAAGTCGTTGCCTGATGACCTCGACTACTCCAGCGTCGAACAAGTGTACGACCAGCTTAAGGCCAATTACGACGGCAAGCTGACCACCGACCAGCTCCTGGACGGCCTGAAAACCGGCCTGGCGCGCTCTACTGGCGATCCATACACCATCTATATGAATGAAAAGGACGCCGAAGCCTTCAACAACCAGTTGGACGGCACGTTCAGCGGCATTGGCGCCGAGCTGGGGCAAGATGCCCAGGGCAATCTAATTGTGGTATCGCCGATTGCCGGCTTCCCGGCGGCTAAAGCGGGCATTAGGCCGCAGGATGTTATTGTCGAGATCGACGGTAAAAGCACTACGGGCCTGAGCATCGACGAAGCTGTAACCAAGATCCGCGGACCGAAGGGCACTCAGGTGAAGCTGCATGTCGTGCGCGACAAGCAGCAAGACTTGAACTTTACCATCACGCGTGATGACATTAAGATTCCGAGCGTAAAGAGCGAGATACTGAGCGGCAATATCGGCTATATGCAGATCACGCAGTTCAACGACGACACTGCCGAGCTGGCCAACAACGCAGCCCATGACTTCAAGTCCAAGGGTGTGAAAGGCGTGATCCTCGACCTGCGCGGCAACCCCGGCGGCTTGCTGACTGCGGCGTTTGACGTTTCCAGCTTGTGGCTGCCCAAGAATGCTACTGTGTTGCAAGAGAAGCGCAGCGGCGTAGTAGTGTCCACCGAAGTCGCTACCGGCAACAATGTTTTACAGGGTGTGCCGACCGCGGTGTTGATCGACGCCGGCAGTGCCAGCGCTTCGGAAATAACCGCTGGCGCACTGAAAGACAACAAAGTGG
>DATJJV010000018.1:0-5057 GCA_035491975.1 Pristimantibacillus sp.
GCCCGGTTTCCGGTCGTCTCTGGAATAATGCCATGCAAACAGTATACACAAGAGGTCGCTTGATTGACAAAAGCACTTTTGTGTAGTATAATAGTCGTAACTATGACAGATCGATTGCCGGACCCTTTCGCGCCGCTTGAACACGCTGAACTCATGCGCGCCCGAGTTGCTACTCTGTCGTTTCCCGATATGGGTGGCGTCATTGTACGGGCTGCCGAGACAGTCATGACTATGCCGGAGAGCGATTTGCGCCGACCCTACGCTCAAGAATATCTGGGCCGTATGCTGGACACCCTTAATGAACGAGAAGAAATCAATCGCTTAGAAGATGCTCTCAACCCTCCAAGCCGTTGGCGCCGCGAAGCCGGTGTTATGCTTATGTTCCTCTATGGAGTGGCAAGCACTAGCATGCGCCATGAGTATGGCGGCACTGATCCATTCTCGGCTGTTGATGTCGAACGTGGTTTGTATGATGCCGAAGTTGCCCGCTTGGCAACCGAAGGTATGGCTGCCGCTGACGCAGTTTTGACCCGTGAAATGTTCGGGTTTACTGCTTAGCTGCGGTCGCGGTTGCCGTTGTTTTTGCGAGGTTCTTTGGTGGGGCTGTTGCCGTGTTTGTGGGTTTCGTGCTTCTCGATGAACCAGAGCTGTATTGGCGTGCCTTCGTAGTGCCAGCGTTGGCGCATTTCTTTCTCCATGTAACGGCGGTAGCTCCAGTGCAGGAACTTGGTGTGTGCGCCAAAGATCTTGAAGGCCGGGATGGGGTTGTCGGTCTCCTGGACCATGTAGTTGAGCTTGGGCGCGCGGTTTTTGAGGCCGGCAGGCGGGTGGCGGTCGACGACTCCGCGCAGCCAGCGGTTGAGATCGGCGGTGGCGATGCGCTTTGTGCGGCGCATAGCGATCTCGGTAACCAGTTCGAAGATTTTGGTGACGTTCTGGCCGGTTTCGCTGCTGGTAAAGATGAGCGGCGCCCAAGGCACGAAGTCGTAGGTGGCGGCAAGCTGCGGAGCGATAGCATCGCGGGTAAAGGCGTCTTTGCCCTCGGCTACGTCCCATTTGCTGACGACCAGCACTAAGCCCTTGCCAGCTTCTTTGATCATGCCGGCGATTTTTTGGTCGAGTCCGACATTCAGCTCGTTAACATCCATAAGTAGCAGACAAACATCGGCCTGCTCAATGGCGCTCAGCGAGCGGATGACGCTGAAGTGCTCGATGCCCACGCCGATTTTACCGGGGCGGCGGATGCCGGCGGTGTCCATGATCTCGATTTCCCGGCCTTCGTAGCGCACGGTGGCGCGGTTGATGTCGCGGGTGGTGCCGGCGCGCGAGGCGACAATCGCCTGCTGTTTCTGTGCCAACGAGTTAAACAGCGATGACTTACCGACGTTCGGCCGGCCGAGGAGGGCGACGCGTAAGCGGTTCTCGTCGACCTCAAGCGTAGCTTTGGGGATGTTCCGGACTAGGTTGTCGAGCAGTTCGCTGATGCCGCGGTGTTGCGTGCTGGAGGTGTGGATGATCTGCTTGATACCCAGGCGCTGGAAAGCATCAAGATCAGCGCCCTTGGCGCGGTCGATCTTGTTGACGACCAAAAAGACCGGCTTTTTGCTCTTGAGCGCCATCTTGGCGACACGGCGGTCTTCATCGGTAATCAGAATATTAGCCTCAACCACAACCCAGATAACGTCGGCTGATTCGGCGGCCTGCAGAATTTGTTCCTGGATGGTAAATTCGAACTCGTCCTCGGCATCCTTGACGCCGGCAGTGTCGACCATCCAGAAGTCCTGGCCGTTCCAGCTGGCTTTGGCAATCACATTGTCGCGAGTGGTGCCGGCTTCTTTGGCTACGATGGCCTCGCGGCGGTCCAGGATCGCGTTGAACAAACTGGACTTACCAACATTGGCACGCCCAACAATGGCTACAATCGGCACCTTCTGCGAGGAACTCATTACCATCATTATAACAGAGATGTCGTAAGATTGACAGCAGCAGTTTACGCGGTTATACTATGCGCGCAATGAGCCAAAATAGTTCCGGGGGCGAGACCCCTTTTTCTTTTGACCCGGCAGCTACATACCTTCGTCGTGAAGAGGCGCTGCACTGGCAATTTGAAGATATTGGCGAAGAACTAATCCCTGCAGACGGTACTATTCTCCGGGAGTGGGAAGAAGGTGCCGACATTGTGGCGGTGACCCATTACGGACCGGTCTTGGTATCCGAGAGTCCATTGGGCAATAAAGGCAGCTGGGAAGCTGCCATCAGTAAAACAGAGAGAATCAATGCGGTCGGCGTGGTGTCGGTACGGCACTCGTTGGTTGTCCGGCCTGCCGATGCTGACGCGCGGGCTACGACAGAGGGCGGCCACTTCCGCCGGCCTCGCTTGTCTGTTTTCCAGGGCCATGTCGCTGTGGCTGATTCTACCGATTTTCTAAATAACGGTAACAGCCGGCCCGCCCGCCAGGCGAACTGCAACGCGTGGCTCAATATCGTCACTAAAAGTCTTATGGATCAGGGCGCCACAGATTTACTGCCAGTTACGCTGCCGGATGGTACTGACCAGGGGTAATCCCGTCCAGCCGGTACTGGCCGAAATGGGTGCGGTGTAGTCTGGTGACGGTATAGCCGAGCGCCGCAAAGGTGCGGCGGATCTGGCGGTTGCGGCCCTCATGCATGATGACCCGCCAGTCGAGGTCGTTACCCTCTTCTATTCTTTCGAGCAGCAAGCGGCTATGGCCGTCCTCCAGTTGCAGGCCGTGGTCGCTGATCATCTGGCGGTGAATTGGCGCTAGCGGCTTGTCGAGAGTAACGTCGTAGAGTTTGGTTTTTTGGTAACTGGGGTGAGTGAGTTGTTGGGCCAGTTGGCCGTCGTCGGTGAGTAGTAGTAGGCCGCTGGAGTCTTTGTCGAGGCGGCCGACCGGCTTGAGGTGGTGTAGTTCGGACGGCAGCAGGTCGTAGATGGTTTGGCTGCCCTGCCCCTCCCGGCTGACGACATAGCCGACGGGTTTATTCAGAATAATTGTTTGAGTGGCTGCCCGGGTTTCGAGTCTGTGGTGGTCGAGTTGGACTTCGTCGGCTTCGGAAATTTCCTGGCCAGGCCGGGGCTGGGCGCCGTTGACTAACACCCTGCCCTCTTCAATAGCCCTATCGGCGGCCCGGCGGGATAGGCCCGTAGCGGCTGCAATGTACTTGTTGATGCGCATTACGTCTAGTTTACAGCGAAATCTTGTTGGGGTCTTCTGGCTGGCCGCCAGCGCCGACCGGATTCGGCGAAATGACGTGGCCGGGTTGATGCGGGAGCGAATTGTCTTGAGCCTGGACAGTGTCTAGCACATGGCCTTCTTTAGCCATTAGATCGCTTAAGTTTGGCGTTGCAGAAACTGGTGTTTGGTCGGCGCCCAAAGGTTGGATGACTTTTTTAGTCCGGGTGTCTTCATCGTCGCCCACGGCGTTTTGAGGTGCGGGAGCGGCTGGCGCAGTAACCGGTGCGGGAGGGGGCACCACTGGAGTTGTTGGCACTGGAGCCGGGGATACTGGAGCTGGTTCAGGCGGCGGTGTGGTTGCTGGCGGCGGAGCGAGGTCGGGTACGGTGCTCGGTGCCGGTGCGGGAGTGGCTGCAGCCGAGTCGGCGCCCGGGGTGCCGCTAATAAGGTCTTTGACAGCGTCGGCGACGAGTTGCCCGTCATTGCTGGTAGTGGCGGCTGGGTTAGCCGGTTCTGAAACTGGCGCGGGTGGTACTGTGGCGGCAGGCGGAGATACCGATGGGGCGGCAGACGGGAGCGATAGGTCTGGAGCCGGTACGGGAGGTGCAGCAGTGCTTAGGTCAGGTGCCGGGCTGGGTGCCAGCGGTGTAAGATCGGGTGCGGGTGCCGGAGGTGCTGTCACGGGCATAGGCGGCACTACAGGAGCGGCAGCTGGTGCCGGATCCGGCGGCGCGGCTACTGGCATTGGCGCTACCGGCACGGACGGCGGCGGAGTAACTGGAACGACGGGAGGCGGCGTGGCAAGAGGCATGCTCGGCGCGGGTGTGACTGGCGTGGAGGCTAGTTCGGCAGCTGCGGCAGCAGTGGAAGGTGTGCTCGGCATCGGCGGCGCTGATGTGGTGCCCTCGCCCAATAACTCGGCAGCCGCTTTCACGATGTCTTCCAGAGTAACCTGGGATTTCACCAGGTATTTGTCAGCGCCTAAGCTATCGGCCCGGGTTTTGTCCTCGGCCTGGCCCAGCGCGGTGAGCATGATGACTTTGACGCTCTTGAGCCCGTCAGTGTTACGCATAATGTCGAGCATCTCAAAACCGCTAATCCGCGGCATCATGACGTCAGAAATGACCAAGTCGGGCATCTCTTTTTTGGCAACGACCAGCGCGGCTTCACCGTCGGCGGCCGCAACAATTTCGTACCCTTCGGCCTGCAGGCGAGCTTCATAAATCTCACGCAGATTATTGTCGTCTTCGACCAAAAGGATCTTTGCCATTGTTACGCCTTGATTAGTAGTTGGTGCTTATGCTTGGTCATATTGTAGCATGATTATGGTTTCGGCGAAGCTGTTCCCGCAGCCGGTGCGGCCGCTGTTGGCGAGGTGGTTGGAGCTTGGCTGGCAGCGGCAGTATTGATCTCCTGGGCCTTCTGGCTGGTGAGCCGCGGCAGGTTAATAAAGAATGTGCTCCCCTTGCCGAGTTCGCTCTCGACCCAGATGCGCCCCTTGTACAGTTCGATAATCTTGCGGGCGATGAACAATCCGAGGCCGGTGCCGCCGATGGTGCGGGTGGCCGAGTTATCGACGCGGTAGAATTTTTGGAAGAGGTGCGGCACGTCCTCGGCCGGAATGCCGGCGCCGGTGTCGCGGATGTAGAGCTGCACAACGTCATTGTTGCCAGTTAAGCCGATGGTCACCTTGCCCTGGTCGGTGTATTTGCAGGCGTTGTCGAAGAGGTTGGTGATGACCTCGCGCAAGCGGTCGGGGTCGACGTAGACGTAGTATAGCGGTTTGACCATCTTGACGGGGTCGCCCTTGCTGCTCGTGGCATCGATGGCGTCGCTGCTGCCAATGATGAACTCGCTGCC
>DATJJV010000019.1:0-4725 GCA_035491975.1 Pristimantibacillus sp.
TCGGCGCCCTTGCCCACCACGATAATGGCGTTAGCCGACTGATCCAGCCCAAAACCGTACGCTTCGCAAAACTGTGCCGTGTCGGCCAGAGAAGGATCGCACTCCAAAACCTTGTACGCTATCCCCCGCCCTTCCAGCGCCTGCTCTACTTTGTCCATAAGTCCACTCATCTTACGGCAGTATAAAAAACAAAGCCTGGAAATTCCAGGCTTTGTTTTTTAGAGCTTTGGCTTGGTTTTACAAGCCGGACAAGATATTGTCTACTGCCAATATCTTCTTGTTTTTGGTTTGCAGAAACTCAAAATTGAGTCCGCTTTTGGTTTTAACCGTCATGGCTACTCACCTTTTTTGTTTTGTTTTTGTAAATTTTTGTTTGTGATCACAACACTACCTATTATACATAATTCTTATGCTTTGTCAAGGTCTCTAGTGTTATGGGCACTTACCATAAGTGTAGCAACCTGCTAATGCTATGCAAGCAGAATCTTTTACGAACAGGTCAACTTATCCACAGACATCCGCTTGCCGAAGAGACTTATAAGTTGCCCTGTCGGTTGCCACAGACTGCGGAGTTGTTGACGCCTGTCTGTGCGGTAGTACCTGGGTCGGCGCCGTTACCACCGTCCCAAGACGGATCGCCCGGGTTGTTGCCTTTGCCAAGATACCCAAAGGCTCCCGAACCCGCGCCGGAGCCGCACTGTGCCCCAACTTCACCTGCCTGCACCCTGCCAGGGTTATCCGTGTAACGGTCGCTGCCTGGCACGGAATTTCCGGCCGCAAAAGCCGGAACTGCCAAGCCGCATAACATGGCGCCGCTTAAGATCGCGCCGGCAGCGTATCGCCTAATATTGGTGGCTATCCGCGTGCGGCCTGTTTTGATGGTGTATTTGTATTTCATAGCGCCCTCCTCTATTTGTATGTCTAGATTATAGCGCTTATGTCAAACTTATTTAAGGGTAAATCCGGCGTCCACGTAGATGACCTGCCCGGTCATGGCGTCATTTTTTGCCAAAAAGACGAAGGCATCGGCTATTTCCTCAACCGTGACCCAACGTTTTAGGTACGTAGACTCTAAAAAGTTTGTAATCATTTCTGGCGCCATGTTGTCGTAACTGCGCGTTTTTACAAAGCCCGGGCCAACCGCATTCACCTGTATTTCCGGGGCAACCATCTTGGCGAAAGTCTTGGTAAAACCATTCACGGCCGCCTTCATCGCCGCGTAAACAGGGGCGCGGCCGCCCCCTTCCCAGCCTCTCACCGAGCTGGTGTTGAGAATCTTGCCGTGTCCTTGCTTTTGCATAATTAAGGCTGCCTGCTGGGAGCACATAAATACGCTAGTGATGTCGGTATCGATCATCTCCTGAAAATCATCATACGAGGCCTCCATAAAGGGCCGCTTGTCCGTGCCAATCGCCGCGTTGTTGATAAGAATATCGACGGTAGAGAACTTGTCCACAACCGTCTTGAACAGTCGCTTAACATCCGCTTCTTTGCTTACGTCGGCCTGTACCAACAAGCAATCAGGAGCTATTTCTTTGACCTTCTTCAAAGTCTCTTCGCCGCCCTCTTTGTTGACGTGATAGTTAACAACAACTTTCGCGCCCTCCTCGGCAAACCTGATCGCGATCGCCCGGCCAATACCGCTAGAAGAACCGGTCACTATAACAACTTTATCTCTTAGATTCATATCATCTCCTTTAATAATGGGACTACGTAGGGCATTCTCTGGTTAACTCGCGAAGGCGAGGTTTTTGACGTATGCCTCGCTGGCGACGTCGTTGCGATAGTCGAGCGGCACCTGGCCGCCGAATCCGGCAGCAATGGCGTTGTCCAGCGTCTTGCGCGCCGCCCATGGCGTTGGGCCGAGTGCCGAAAGGCCAAGCACGCGGGAAGTAGAGGTCGACTGGTACATATTCTCGCCTGTTCGCCTGCCTGCGGCGAACCGGGCCTTAGCGCCCGCGGCTTCCACTGCGGCCAAATCCAGGCCAAAATCAAGCGCCGGTTCTTTGCTGTACCCATAGCCGCGGGACACTAGATAGATCATAGCCGACGCGAGCTTTTTAAAACGAACGCTGTCCTGCGCGAGTTCGCCCAGCGCTATCAAACGCAGCACCTCGCCGTAGTCAACATCCTCTTCGAACAGATCCAAGATGTTAATGAGTTCCGGGTCGCCGCCGCGGGCGTTGAGTTCGACAACCTTCTTTTTCCCGGACTTTTGCTTGAAGGCTGTCAGATACAGCACGCCCTTATAATCGAGCCCCTGCTCTTTCATTTCGGCCAGCAGCTTGTGCGCCACATCGATCATGTCGTCGTAGTCTTCCTGGGTCAGGAACGGCAGCAGCCCGTCGGCCTGCGAGAAAGTTCCCATGCCGCCCGTACCAGGACCTTCATCGCCGTCCTCGCGGTAGGGGTAATCGTATGTGGCCGGAGCCAGCACAATGGTGTCTCCGTCGGTGAGCAGCTGCAGCGTAAATTCGTGGCCGATCAGATTGCCTGCCCTGTCGACGTCCATGCGCTCTTGCACTTCAAGGCCGCTCTGCTTCGGATCGTTCAAGACTTCCCTGGCGTAGGCCTTCGCGTCTTCGTAACTGGTGAAGTGCTTGCCCATCACCTTGACGCCCTTGCCGCCGGTAGGGTTACGCGGTTTGATTACAAGTTGTATGCCCTCTTGCTCGAAAAAGTCTATGGCGTCCAGGGCGCTTGCCTCGTCGGTAACCATAAAGTTATGCTCGGGATTATAATCGGGGGCGACTTTCTCTAGTATCTCCCGCAAGAAGAATTTGTCCCATTCCACCTTTGCCGACTCCCGGTTCGGAGAAGCCAAAAGCACCGGGCGCATCAGTCCCTGATCGACACGCCTCTGGATAGTGTCAACAACACCGGCGGCCAACGAATCGTCAAAGTGGGTGTAGAACAGATCGGGCTGCACCCGCTGCACAAAATCAGCAACCGCCTCAGCGTCAGCGACGTCTTTCACTATGTCGAACTGGCCGCCGCTGGCCGTAACCGCGTCAACGACATTCGGGTTTTCCCAGCCGCCGATGGCATTTATTTGGTGGCCGTGCTCTAGCAAATTACCCACCGCTGCCGCGTCCCGCCCCATGTGTCCGTGTAATGCTATATTCATAGTTATCAATGTATAGCAGAAACTGCTAATTTCCAATTAATAGGGATCGGTGACGGCAACTGAGCCTAGACCGTAGGGGTGCTTTCTGCGCTTAGTTTGTGGCGGTCCAAATCAATTTCAATGAAATCAGCGTTTAGTAATTCTTGCGCGGGGCCAAAGTCCTCAAACCGAGTTTTACCCTCCGCGGCCTCTGCCAAATAGTAGCCGGAAATCGCATGACCTACCGCCAGAACACTGTCGCCCCCGGCCATATCGCTTAATGTGTCCAGGCAGCTGCGCATCCGTTTAATGAGGTCCGCTCTAGACTCGATGCCTACATTAGTTTCGTCATTTGTGAGGTACCATGCAGAATCATGGTTCTTTGGCTTGCCTTCAACTTCACCCAGTCCACGCTCACGAAGTTCCTCAACAATTTTGATATGTGCTAGATCAATGCCCAATTCTGCCGCGATTGTTTCGGCTGTTTGCTGGGCCCGAATCATCGGCGAACATACGATCTTTGTAATGCCTTTGCCCTTCACCTTCATCGCGGTAGCTTTTGCTTGCTCCACGCCAACCTCTGTTAATTTCGTATCGGCGGTGGCGATGTATCCATTGGCGTTCCCGTCACTTTGTCCGTGCCTCACAAAGATAAACGTACTCATGGCTACATCATAGCAAAAGGCAAGCCGAACCGTTCGAATAGCCCATCTCCAAAACAAAACACCCACTTTCGTGGGTGCCTTATTTTGGTTGCGGGAGTAGGACTCGAACCTACGACCTCGTGGTTATGAGCCACGCGAGCTGCCGCTGCTCCATCCCGCGGCAAAACCAGCCTATATCTTATCAAACAGAGGTAGCTATGTCAATCTTCCTAGACGCGGCCGGTCAGGACAGCCCAAACGACCGAGGCAATGGCAAACACCAGGCACGGCAACAGCAGATACAAAAACGTCCGGCCGAATGTGTACCTGGCTTGCGCGCCATATGTCTTTTTGCCCGCACTCCGGCCGACTACCAGGACGCCGAGCGCGATAAACGACCCGGCGAAGAGCAGCATGGAGGCGATGAAAACCACTGTTACTATATTCGTTATCCCGCTGGGCAGATGATACGGGCCGAGTTGCCAGAGGGCGATAAACACCAGCGCGCTAGTGCCGCAGACCGCCAGCAGGACGCGCTCGAAAGGCGAACGCACATCGCTGCCGAACAGCCGGTTTAAAGGGTTAGCCATCGGCGTGCCTTCTGTGCAGCAAAAAGTCCATCCAAGATTGGAAGTTGCGCTGGTAGGCAGGCTGTTTGGCCTTCGGTGCCTCCTCGGCCTTGGTGTCTTTCGGCAGGTCCACCGTGTATGACAGGGCCACTGTTCGGGGCACATTCAGCACTGTTTCGCCAGGCGCTGCCAAGCCAAAATCCTGGCGGGCGGCAACATCCAGGTATTGCGAGGTGTTGTAGTACTGGTTTTCGAGCTTGAGGTTCTCGTCGGCCAATTTCTTGACGCCATTTTCTTGCTTGAGCGCCGAGATTTCCTTTTGCAGGCCGTAATTGGTCTCGATAGCTTTCACGCCGCTCCAGCTCACCAGCAGAACGATTACCAAAAACACCATCAAGCCCACCAC
>DATJJV010000020.1:0-17210 GCA_035491975.1 Pristimantibacillus sp.
ATACCAGTGCATGAGCGTAAAGACCCACAGCGGCTTTGGGACCGCACATACACCGACGATGATCCGACGAAGGCCAGCACCGAGGAACTGCGCGCTATGCAAAAAGTACTGGCACTGCCCGATGAGTTGCGGCTCGATCTCAACGCCCAGCTGTCCGGCATCTTTTGGACGGTTTAGAACCTATTGCGGCTTGGTGCCGATAAAACGAATCAAATGGTGGATGCCTTTGGCGGCGTCTTTGTAGGTCTCGCCGTTGTTGTCGAGCAACTTGACCTCGAAATTTTTGGCATACTCGCCAGCGGTTTTGACGCTGAAATAACGCTTGGCCAAGCCCCCGATCATGAAGTAGTCGGGTTCGATCTCCGGCCCGGTGCCGTATTCCGGGTCGTCGACCGAATTAGTAAAGAAAGCCAGCACGCCGCCTGGCCGCAGGACGCGGTTAATTTCTGCAAAGATGGCCTTGGTTGCGGCGTCACTGAAATAGTGCAATGACAAGTGGGCGTAGACAACATCGAACGAATGATCATCAAATGGGAATGGTTTGGCCAGATCTAATTTTTGAACTGTAACCTTCTCTTTCAGCTTCCCCGGGAGTTTGGCTTTGCTCAGGTCGAGGGCCGACTCTTCCAAGTCTGTCGAAACCACATCATAGCCGTGCTCGGCAAAATAGCGGCTGTCCTGCCCCTGCCCGGCGCCCAGGTCCAAAATCTTGCCGGTTTTCGGAAGATAGGAAATAGCGTCTTGGGCAAACAGTGCCGGCTTATCGATCCAGTCGGCAGCCTTATAGTATTTCTGGTGGTGTTTTTTCCAGTCGTAAGTTTGGTCAGACATGGTGTGTAACCTGGCGGAGAGGGGGGGATTCGAACCCCCGGTAGAGTTGCCCCTACACCACCTTTCCAAGATGGCGCACTAGACCAACTATGCGACCTCTCCGCGACTCGAACATTATATCGTAAATTTCACCATAAAAACACCTTGCAGCCAATGTAAAGCCAGGGTTACACTAAGATCAGAATGCCGATCATCGAATTGAAGGACGTGAGCAAGCTCTATGGCTTTGGGGACGCCACTACGCTGGCCCTTGACGAAGTTAATTTGAGCATTAACGAAGGCGAGTTTGTGGCCGTCATGGGTCCGAGCGGCTGCGGCAAGTCGACGCTGATGAATTTGATCGGTCTATTGGACCGCCCGACCCACGGCGTCTACAACCTGCAGGGACGGCCGGTAGAGCGGTTGCGGCCCGGGCAGCGCTCCAAGATCCGCCGCGACACCATCGGCTTTGTGTTCCAGTTTTTTAACCTCCTGCCCCGCCTGACGGTTCTGGAGAACGTTGCCCTGCCCCTAGCCTATAAAGGCATGAGCACCCGGCGGCGGGTTAAGCTGGCCACGAACATGCTGGAACGCGTCGGCCTCATCGGCCGCGAATATTACTTCCCGCGGCACCTAAGCGGCGGCCAGGCGCAAAGCGCAGCGATTGCCCGGGCACTCGTGAACAATCCGCGGATTATCATCGCCGACGAACCGACCGGCAATCTCGACAGTGCCGGTTCCCGTCTCGTTATGGAGCTGCTCAGCGAGATCCACAAAACTGGCAACACGATTCTGTTTGTTACCCACAACCCAGAGTTGACTCGTTATGCCACCCGCGTGGTTTACATGCACGACGGCGCCATCGTGCACGATGAACAAACTGCGATCGGCGATATCGCCAAGATCGCCCGCCGCGCTATTTATACGTTGCCGGTCAAGACCGAGGAGGATGACCTGGCCGGTGTGTCGTCGTTGATGAAAGCTATCCCCGGCAGCGACAAAGCCGACGCTAAAAAGAAGCCGGCAAAAAAAGCCGCCAAGAAGCCCAAGGCTAAAATCCGCAAAACCAAACGGGGTGCAGCGGTATGAGCGCGGTTCTGCGTGGTGATTTCCGCATGGCGCTCAGCGGTGTGCGCGGCTCGAAGTGGCGCAGCATACTAACGATGTTCGGCATTGTGGTGGGGATTGTAGCCGTGGTGACGATGGTCGGTATTGGCGAGGGCGTGAAGCAGCAGATCGCCGGCACGGTCGACCATTTTGGCAAAGATTTGATTGTGGTACGGCCCAAGCAGACCGTCGATAACTCGCCAGCTAAACTCGGCCAATCCGACGTGGTTTTCGGCCTGAGCAGCGCAGTTAACCTGAGTAATGGCGATACCGAACAGGTCCGGCGCACGCCAGGCGTCAAAATGATTTCACCGCTTGGTATTGTGCCCGGCACAATCGATGTAAACGGCCAGGTTATCAATAATGCCAAAGTCTTTAGTGCTGGAGCTGACGCCCCCGCCCTTCTTAGCCAAGAAATAGCATATGGCGATTTTTGGACCGACAAAGACGAGGACGCACACTATGCCGTCCTGGGCCAGAAGGCCGCGCTGAGTATTTTTGATGAACCGGTTCCCTTGGGCCGCAGCTTTACCTTCCGCGGCGAAAGTTTCCAGGTGCGCGGCATCTTTGCCTCGTTCGCCAATATACCTTTCTCTCCGACCGCCAGCTTTGACGACGTAGCTTTCATCCCCTACAAAACCGCTGCTAAGCTGACCAACAACTCGACCGGCCCCTACGTTATTCTTGCCAAGCCGGAAAGCCCAGACAAGCTGGACGGCACCATCCATGCTATCCAAAAGCAGCTGCTCAGCACCCGCGACGGGCAGCAGGATTTCACAGTCGCTGATTCGCGGCATAGCCTGAATTCCGGAAACGGGTTGATCCAGCTATTGTCGATGTGGATTTTTGCCGTGGCAGCCATTTCGTTGCTGATGGGCGGCATCGGCATTATGAACATCATGCTGCTGGTCGTGACCGAGCGGATGCACGAGATCGGCGTGCGTAAAGCCGTCGGCGCCAGCAGTCGCCAGATTTTGGGGCAGTTCGTGGCCGAAGCGACGGTTTTGAGCGTAGTCGGCGGCATAGTCGGTATTATTTTGTCGACCGGTTCGGTCGAGCTGGTACGTATTTACACCGACTTTAAGCCGGTGATTTCCTGGCCGGCGATTGGTATTGCCGCCGGCGTATCGATTGCCATCGGCATCATCTTTGGCGCAATTCCGGCCATCAAGGCCGCGCGCAAAGACCCCATCGAAGCCCTGCGCCACGAGTAGTTATCTAAACCAACGCTACGATAGCTGTTATCGCCGAAAGAGTCATAAGTGTGAAGACCAGCCAGCCGATGGCGGTGGTTAGCTTGCGGTTGACCCACGGCCCCATGTGCTTTTTGCTGCTCGAGATGCGCACGATAAAGTACAGCACTACCGGTGAGACCAACGCGTTGCCGACCGCGGCGTAAATCAATGCTTTGATCGGGTCGATGCCGACAAAGTTGATACCCAGTCCCACCAGCATCGAAATGATGATGATGCCGTAGAAAGCTTTGGCCTGGTCGAGCTTGCGGTACAGGCCTTCGCGCCAGCGCATACTCTCGGCCACGGCGTAGCTGGTGGAGCCGGCCAATACCGGAATCGCCAACAGGCCGGTGCCAATGATGCCTATAGCAAACAGAAAGTAGGTGGCGTTGCCGGCAAATGGCCGCAGCGCTTCGGCAGCTTGCGCGGCCGACTCGATTTGCGTTAGCCCATGCGGAAACAAAATGCCGCCGGCTGCCGCAATAATAAAGAACATCACCAAGTTAGATAGCAGCATGCCGCTCCAGACATCAATGCGCATCCTTTTGACGTCCTCAATGTCGGTGTGTTGACGCTCTTTAACGGTCAGGTGGCCATTTTCGACGCCGCGCTCCACTTCCTGGCTGGTCTGCCAGAAGAACAGATACGGTGAGATGGTCGTGCCCAGCACGGCGGCGATCAGGATGATCTGGTCTTTGGTGAATTCGATATGCGGGATAAAGCCGTTCCGCAAAACGTCGTGCCAGTTCAGGTGCGCCAGGACAGCAGACAGGATGTAGGACAATAGGATTAGTGCTAACCATTTGAGGTAGCGAGCGTATTTGGCATACGGGGTAAAAATTTGCAGCAGCAGGCTAAAGATCGCGAAGCCGGCCACCATCCAGCCAAAGCTGAGGCTGGGGCGTAGCAGCTGCGTGGCTTTGGTCATGGCGCCAAGATCAGCGCCGATGTTGAAAGCGTTGGCGATGAACAGCAGCGTGGTACAGACGTGCAACAACCGCGCCGAGAAAAATACCCGGATATTGCCGGCCAGGCCGCGGCCGGTGGCCATGCCGATACGAGCGCACATTTCTTGGACGGTGGCCATCAGCGGGAAGGTCCAGGCCGCCATCCAAAGCAACCCGAAGCCGTACTGCGCGCCAACCTGCGAATAGGTGGCAATGCCCGAAGGGTCGTCGTCGGAAGCGCCGGTGGTTAGGCCCGGCCCGAGCATGTGCCAGTAATCTTTAGTCTTCTTAACCACTTCATTGTTGAAGGTGGCATCGTGGATCACTTGCGTGACCAGGACGGCCTGGCCAAGCATCTCGGCAGGCGCTTCAGCTGTTCGGGTTAAAATTTTGTGTTTCTGACTGGTCATAGCATGACTCGTTAAGGTCATTGTAGCAGAAAAGCCCGGCCGCTAATATGAATTCAAAATGAAGTTGGCGATTAGAAAATTTTGTCGCCGTAATAATACCAGAAGTGCTTCAGGATCAGCGCGGCAATAATGAGCAGCCAGAACAACAAAATGTCCAGATGATGCTTGCGGGCGAACACCGAAGCCTTCAGCAGCCAGCCCTTGAGCCGGATGTGGCCGAGTTGGATGTTGTAGAGCGTGGTATACCAGGACATCGTGATGGTCACCGCCCAGACGAGCATGCAGTACGGACATAGCGCGCCAATATTATAGACGCTCTGATAGAAGAGCCAGTGCACAAACGCCAGGCCGAACAGCAGGCCCAGGTTCAGCCCCAGCCAATACCAGCGCTTCAATTTGCCGGTGCCGGCTAGCAGTACTACACCGGTGGTAACGACCGCACCAAAGCCGGCCAAGCCGATGAATGTGTTTGGAAAGCCGAAAGCCGCAGCTTGGCTGGATTCCATGACCGAGCCGCAACTGACGACCGGGTTGAGGTCGCAGCCCGGTTTAAAGTTGGGATCCTGCAGGATCGCAATCTTGTCATAGGTAATAATGGCCGAGGCTAACAGACCGATCGTACCGCCGATAATTAAGATCCACGGCAGTGCCTTCACTAGTGTGATATTTTTCCCCAAAATCTTCATGCTTTCAGTGTACTCTGGGAGGCTAATCGGTACAACTTTCGGTGCTGACCCGGGTGTTCTGACTGGCTGCCTGATTAATTTCGTCGATAACTTTTTGCATGGCCAGGGCGTAGCCGACTTGGTCGTAGTTGACTGATTTAGCGAAGACAACCCCTACCACACCGCCGTCCTTGTTGATCATCGGGCCGCCGGAGTTGCCATGCTCGATCTCGGTTTTGACCGAGTAAATGTCGCGGACGGTATGGCCTTGGTTGTAAATGTTTCGGCCCTCTGCCTCAAACGATTCCAACACTACGCCCGGTTTGGCGGTGAAGCCGGCATTCGAAGGATAGCCCAAAATGGCTGTGGCCGTGCCGTTGGTCGCCGGGTTGGCAATCAGCGCCAGCGGCTGGCCGGCGAGGCTGCTGGTTTTTAAGATGGCAATGTCCAGATCCGGGTCAAACAGGACAACTTTAGCGCCGTGTTTGCCTTTCTGGTCGATAACGAACGGGCTGCGAACCCCGGCCACCACGTGGGCATTGGTAACCACTTCGTCATTACCGGCGACGAAGCCGGAGCCTTCTACTTCGCTATCGCAGCCTTCGCCTTCGATCTTGACCACCGACGGCCGGGCTTTTTCAACGGCCGGATTCAAATCGCCCATGTTGGGCAGCGGCGCGTCGGTTTTGAATGCCGGTTCCAGGCCGGCAAATACCTGCGGCGGGCCGTTCGGGTCAATTAGGTGGCCGAGCTGAGTTAGTACTGCCGGCGCCGACGGCAAGTGATTGTCGAGCAGCGTGACAATCCGCGAGTTGCGGATCTGCCGCTGCCAGCCGCTGTCAGGTATGTTACGGAAGATTGACGCGCCCAGCCAGATGGCAGCCAGCAATGTCGCAATCGCTAGTACCGATCCAAAAAAGTGGTCCAGTTTGTTGGTTACCCGTGCGTCGCGCAGGCGGAATTTGATCCTCAGGCCAATAAGTTCGCCGACCAACATCGAGCCCAGCGCGAAACCCAGCACCAGAAACAGCGAGAGTAGCGCTCGGGCATCGGGTGTCCGAACTGCATTTCCGACCAGCGAGTTGACCCACGCGCCAAGAAACAAACCGATGAAAAAACCGAGCGTCGAGAAGAATTGCCGGACAAAGCCCACCTCGGCGCCCCTGATCAAAGCGGCCAACAGGAAAAGACTGATGAACAGGTCGAGCCAATCCATGTACTAATCATAACAGCTTTGGGGGCGAGTCTAGCCGAGTGACAAAAGCACAATTCCGGCAACACTGGCCGCTGCACCGATAAGCGGAGCAAGGTGGACTTCTTCTTTAAAGTGCTTGAGCGCCAGCCCGGCAGTAATGATCGGATAGCAGGCTGAGACAGCGATCAGGATGGCGCCCGATGCCTGCTCGTGCGTGAAGCCCATATTAAATATGGCGATGGTGGCTACCGCTGTCAGCCCGCCGATAATGACAAAACCGTTGGTGAGTGCTTTGCCGAGATTTCCAAATACGACTTCCCTGCCCCTTACCAGCGGCACTGAGAGCGCAATAACGATGACCAAGACAGTGAACTCTATAAGACTGGTTGTCTGCCAACCAATACGTTGCGAAGCCTGCGCCAGGCAGGAAAAGCTGGCACCGTAAAAGACGGCCGAAATCGTAGCCAGCAGCGGGCCGCGCCCCAGCCGACGCCCGCCAGTCTTCGGACTGAACAGGCCGTTGGCAATCATGACGCTGATAACGATGACAACAATGGCGGCAAGTTGCAGCGGAGACAAACGAGCGCCGAAGACACCTACGGCCAGCACTGCCGATACCAGCGGATAGGCTGCTGACAGCGGGCTGACGATGCTCACTGGGCCGAGTGCCAAACCTTTGAAAAATAGGATTGAGGCGGTGTTGAGTAGTACGCTGCCCAGCACGGCAAAGCCGACACCGCTGGAAGTCAGCGGGCGCCCGGCATCTGGCAAGAGGAAGTATAGCGGCAGATAGGTGGCCAGCATTAATACGTCAATCGCCAGCAGCGCCGTTATTGGCCCGATCTTTTTGGAAGCCCTTGCACCCCAGAAGTCAGCTAACCCATAGCCTACGGCAGTAACTACCCCAAACAGTACGGCAACCAGGTTGGCGCTCACGGGTCCACGCTGCGGAGATTATCAGGCTTAATCTGTAATTTTTCACGAGCATGGAGGCTCATGATTATTACGAACAAGATACCCAGGAACAGTAAGTAAACGGCACGGTCGATGATGTTGGCGGCAACAATCACCGAACTGTCGATGTGATGCAGCTGCTGGCTGAAGACCAGGAAGGCCTCGCGGATGCCGATTGCCCCGGGAGTTAGCGCTACGAACAGCGAAAAGTTGGCTACGCCGGTATAGGACAAGATCTGCCCGACCGAAGGCGATGCGCCAGCCTGGTGTAATTCAATGCCGTAAATCACGGCTATGCACAGGACTTGCAGCACCACGGCTCCAAATAACCAGCCCAAGTTGGCCGGGCTCAGGACGCCGCCGGTCTCGACATGCGTGCGCTTCTTGTAGTAGCGGATCAGCCCGACGCTAAACGCCGCTGCACAACTCACCAACAGTACGGTCTGCCACCATGGCCGGCTGCCGATAAAAGCAAATATGGCGCTGATAATGGCAAAGCAGCCAAGGTATAGCAGTGTCGTAAAGGTAAATTGTTTGAGCCCCAACCCGTGGCGTTTCTTCAGATAAATGCCGCGGAAAACCGGCCCGCTCTGCCCCGGCCCGAAAAAGTTGATCAGCGACGAGTAGGCATTGAATAATATATTTTCCTGCGCGGATAATTTCTTGTCGTACATCCGCAGCTGGACTCGGGTGATAAAGACATACACCAAAAAACCGGCGGCATACAGCACGAGCAGCAGGCCGATAGCAGCCGGCGGCAGCTGCTTCAGTTGGTTCAATGTTTCGGGGTGGCGCTTAATGTAATACGCAAAAGCCGCCACCGTGATACCAATAATAATTGGCCCCAGAATCTTTTTTATTCTCTGCTTCATCCTATGTTGTCAGTATACCACTGGCCCCGCTCCCAGATTTATACGGTATAATCAAATATGATCTTGATGGAGAAGGTACGTACGAGGGTTGCTAGGGTGCTCGGATCCCGCCAGTTCTATTGGGCGGTGATTATCTTCTTCGTGCTCGAGGCCGTATGGGTTGCCTTCTCGGCCCGCTACCCAATGGCTTTTGATGAAGATTTCCACCTGGGTGTTATTAGGATCTACTCCCACCAATTCTTGCCGTTTTTATCCGGACAGCCGGATGGCGCGAACGCGTACGGCGCACTGGCAGCTGATCCTTCATACCTGTATCACTATCTGATGAGTTTTCCATACAGAGCCGTCGCTTTTCTAACAGATAGCCAGTACGTCCAGGTGATGGTTTTGCGGTTAATTAATATTGGCATCATCACTGCCGGTGTGCTGCTTTTCCGTAAAGTTTTGTTGCGCACCGGTACGTCTCCCCTGCTGGTAAGCGTAGCGACGCTGCTGTTTGCATTGATACCAACCGTGCCGCTGCTGGCCGGTCAGATCAATTACGACAGCCTGTTCCTGTTGGCTCTGGCCTGGGTTTGTTGGCTGGTGCTGACGATTACCGATGATTTACAGCGGAAAACGCTCGATCTCAAACGTTTCGTAATTCTGGCCGTTTCATTAATGCTCGCGTGTTTGGTTAAGTATGCTTTCCTGCCGATTGCTGTGGCGGTCACTGTTTACCTCCTTGTTGTGCTGTGGCGGACCTTCCGCCGCGAGCAGTTCGGCAAAGTCCTGAGCCGGGCCTGCGCCAAGTTGTCTACTCGTGTGCAGATCGGTCTGGTGGTATTGGCGGCGGTCAGCGCCGGGTTGTTTCTGCAGCGGTATGGCGCCAACCTTGTTCGCTACCACGACCCGGTGCCGTCCTGCGATGCGGTGATTGGCGTCGATGCCTGTGCCGAGTATGGGCCGTGGGCGCGTGATTACGCGTTGACTGCCGTGAAGCCTGCTGTTCGTCCCGAACCCCTTGCCTACGCCTGGCAGTGGCTGCAGGGTATGCACTACCGGATGTTTTTCATGGTCAGCGGCCCGCCGCTATTTGTGAACTATCCTCCGTCACCGCTGCCTAGCGGTGTGGCCGTGGTCGTGCTCATCTTTGGTGCGGCTTCTTTGGTTTTCTATTGGCGGCAAGTCTTTGGCGGCCGTCCGTTTTTGGTCTTCTTGCTGTTCATGGCCGCCACGTACGCGGTGGTACTTTGGCTTCAGAACTACTCGTCATACCTCTCTACCGGCCAGCCGGTGTCGATCAACGGCCGCTATTTTCTTCCCCTACTCTTGCCGATGGTTGCGGTTGTCGGCCGCGGGCTGAGCGTGGCTACGCGGCGCTGGCCGCATGTCCGAGCTTGGGCGGCGGTATTGGTTATCATTTGTTTCTTACAAGGCGGCGGTATCTTCGGCTTTATCCTGCGCAGCGACCCGAGCTGGTATTGGCCCAGCCCGGCAATCACCAATCTGAACCAGGCCGCCCGCGATGTGTTGGCGCCCCTCATGCTTGAGGGCCCGAAGTACTACAATTAACGACGGTCGAAGCGAATGTGTTTCTCGTGCTCGAGTGATTGCTCGATGAGTATCCGGTTGATGCGGATCAGGTCGGCTACTACGCCCAGCGTATAAGCGATAAATGACCCGGTCAGCAAAATACTACCGGTGATCAGGGATTGCAGGTGCCCGTCCCCGCTGCCTTCAACCACGAAGAAATATAAGAACCGAGCGAACGGAATAGCGCCAAGGACCAGCAAGGTCGTGCCAAGCGTGCCGAAGAAAGCATACGGCCGGTACATTACAAACGCGCGCAAGATGGCAGCCCCGGATTTTACTACGTGTTCGCGGTGGGACTTGAACAGGCGTGATTCACGGGTTTTGGCGTTGGTTTTAATTTTGATCGAAGCGATTGCGAAGCGTTTGTTGCCCGCCTGGATGAGCGTTTCCATGGCGTAGCTAAAGGTGGTGACGACATTCAAGCGCATTGCCGCCTCGCGGCTGTAAGCCCGGAAGCCGCTAGGCGCGTCGGGCACCTGGGTATTGGCGGCCATGTTCAGTATGCGTGTCCCCCATTTTTGGAAGAGTTTTTTGAGCGGTGAAAAATGTTGGATGTGCTGTGTCTGGCGGTCGGCTATGACCATATCTGCCTTGCCGTCGAGGATTGGGGCGATCAGGTCGGGAATCCGCTCGCTCGGATATTGGTTGTCGCCGTCGGTATGCACAATAATGTCGGCGCCGATTTCAAGGCTTTTGGACACCGCATCACGGAAGCCATATGCCAAGCCTTTGACTTTGGTGTGGCGGACGAAATGTTTTACTCCGTGCTTTTTGGCCACGGCAATGGTGTTGTCGGTGCTGCCGTCGTCCACGATGACGACCTCGATACTGTCGATTCCCGGAATTTTTTTAGGAATGGCCTCGAGTACCGCGGGCAGCGTTTTTTCTTCATTCAAACAGGAACACTGGATAACTAACTTCACTTCTCTAACTCTCCTAAGATGTTTTCATTAAACCATACCAGTAACTGGTATACTAGATCAGATGAATATCGCTGTCGTGGGGACTGGATATGTCGGCCTGGTAACAGGTACATGCCTGGCGTCGGTGGGTAACCGGGTTATTTGCGTCGATGTCGATAAGGCAAAAGTGGCGCAGATGATTGCCGGCAAAGTCCCGATTTATGAACCCGGTTTAGAAGAGTTGTTCCTGGCTGCTGGGGCCGCCGGACACTTAACCTTTACGACTGATTTGGCCGAGGCCGTTTCGGCTGCCGAAGTGGTCTTTTTGGCGCTGCCGACGCCGCCCGGCGAGGATGGTTCAGCCGACTTGTCGTACATGCTCGGCGTAGCCGATCAACTCGGGCCACTGATCAACGGCTACAAAGTGATTGTCGATAAAAGTACGGTGCCCGTGGGTACTGCCGCGCAAGTGCGGGAGCGCATCGCCAAGCACGCCGAACACGAGTTCGACGTGGTATCGAATCCCGAATTTTTGCGCGAGGGTTTGGCTGTCCAGGACTTTAGTCATCCGGACCGGGTAGTGATTGGTTGCTCCAGCGAGCGGGCCCGAGAAGTCATGACCGAGCTGTATGCACCGTTCGTCGGACAGGATGCTTCCCTGCTCTGCATGGACGAAGCCTCGGCCGAGTTGGCCAAGTACGCCAACAACTCCTTCCTAACCCTGAAAATCAGCTTCATGAACGAGATTGCCAACCTGTGCGAGTTGAACGGCGCCGATGTCGACAATGTCCGCCGTGCCATCGGCAGCGACGGCCGCATCGGTCCGCACTTCCTGTATGCCGGCATCGGTTATGGCGGCAGCTGCTTCCCTAAAGATGTGCTGGCACTGTCTAAGCAGGCGGCCGTGACCGGTTATGACTTTAAGCTGTTGCGGGCCGTGCTGGAAGTGAATGCCTACCAGATGCAACGCCTGCAAACCAAAGTGCTCGCGCATTTTGACCAGGACGTGAAGGATAAAACGTTTGCAATCTGGGGGCTGTCCTTTAAGCCGCAAACTGACGATATTCGTGAAGCGCCGGCCCTCAAGATTATCCGCGACCTGACGGCCAAGGGTGCGCGTATCCGGGCGTACGACCCGGAAGCCATGGAACGCGCCCGCCAGGTCCTGGCTGATGCGTCGGAAGTAACCTTCGCCAAAGACGAACTAGACGCGCTGGATGGTGCCGACGCGCTGCTGATTGCTACCGAGTGGCCGCAGTTTCGTTCAGTGCCGCTCGAGGCCATTAAGAAGCACCTCAAGCAGCCGCTCATATTCGATGGACGCAATCTTTTCGACCTCGATCATCTAAAAGGTGCCGGAATTCGCTACGAGAGTATCGGCCGCCGTGTTGTGCTACCCTAAATACATGCGCGTGCCGAGATCTCAGCAAGGCTTTACTCTGCCCGAACTTTTGGTGGCCGGCGGCTTTGTCGGCGTGCTCGCCGTGTTGGCGATTTTTTTCAGCCACCCGATTGACTTCGGCCCCAAGCAGCGCAACGCCGAGCGCTGGACAGGTGTGGCCCAGATCAGTCAGGCGCTCACCCGCTATGCAAAAGCCACCGGTTCGCTTCCCCCAATGATCACGACCGATGAGATACCAATTGGCGACGACACCGATATGCTCAACCTTTGCCCTCTCTTGGTGCCAGCTTACGCCAAAGACCTGTCGGTTGATCCGGAAGCGGCCAAAGACCGGCCGGGTGCGGCTTGCACCAAGAGCGATATCGCCCTAATCACCGGCTACACCATACATAAAACTGGTGACCGCAGTTTTGTGGTCGCTGCGCCGCTAGCCGAAGGCGGCGAAACCATCCAGATTACTCGCAGTTTCTAAAGGGCGTAGCTTTCGCCGGGGTTGGTCACCAGCAGGTCGTGCGGGTGGCTTTCGCTTAAGGATGCTTGGGTGATTTGCATGAATTCGGCAGTTTCCCAGAGTTCTGTAATGTTCCGGGCGCCGACGTAATACATTCCGGAAGTGACGCCGCCTAGCATTTGTTCGGTTAAGGATTTAACAGTGCTATTGCACGGTACCAAGCCCTCGACACCTTCGGCGATCAGGACATCGCTCTGGAAGTTTTTGCCGTGGAACTCGTCCTCGGAACTGATCTTGATTCCCTGCTGCATGGCTGCGACCGAGCCCATGCCGCGGTATTCTTTAAAGCAGTACTCGGTAGCCTTGCCGTCGATAATGCTGCGGAAGCGGGCCGGGACTTCTTGCGGCTTGAGCATGACGACTTTGCCGGGCGCCTCTTTGCAGGCGGCAAATAAACGGCCGAACATCACGCATGATGCGCCGGCGGCCAGGGCTTTGACCACGTCGCCGGAGTGGACCAGGCCGCCGTCGGCGATGACCGGTACGTTATGGCGCTGCGCTACTTTGGCGGTTTCCATGATGCCGGTCAGCTGCGGTACGCCCATGCCGGACACGATGCGGGTGGTGCAAATCGCGCCCGGTCCCATGCCGACGCGCAAGGCATCGGCCCCAGCGTTAATCAGCGCCCGCGCGCCTTCTTCGGTGGCGACGTTGCCGGCGATCACGTCAACGTCGTATTTGTCTTTGATGTGTGCCAGCGTGGTAATCACTTTCAGCGAGTGCCCATGTGCAGAGTCGACTACCAAAACGTCAACCCCGGCTTTCATCAGCGCTTCTACCCGCGGCTCAAAGCCCGGGCTGGAGCCGACGGCTGCGCCAACCAGCAGCCCCTTGGCCTTTACTTTTTTGACTTCGGCGGCCTGGTCGTCGATGGTCAGGTTGCGGTGGACGATGCCTAGACCGCCTACCTTGGCCAGGGCAATCGCCAGTTCGCTCTCGGTAACCGTGTCCATCGGGGCGGAAATTAGCGGCGCCTGCAGTTTGACACGAGGTGTCAGCTGGACGCCAAGGTTAATATCGGAACGCAAAAACCCCGCGTAGCGGGGCCTGAGTAAGACGTCATCAAACGTCAGTGCAATTTTGAATGTATCCATACCTTATTGTATGGGATGTGCCGATGCTTTGTCAAAAACCTTATGACTACTGTTTTTCCAGGCTGTGCTCGACCTTTTTACTGATGTCGTTGACGAACGGCACTTGGCTCAAGCCGCTCAAGATCCAGAGCATTAGCCCCACTAAAATAGTGCCGCCCAGAAAGACGCCAAAACCGGTGGCCATGCCCTTCAGGAACGCGAAAGTTAGTAGTTTGCGCCAGCCTGGGTTGGCGGCTTCGTACATGTATTCGACCTGTTTAGCGAACTCGAGCCGCTTCTTGTCGGTCAGTTTTGGTGGATTAGACATAAGTCCTATTATATAAAAATTGGCGGCCGTGCCTATGCACTAGCCGCCGTTGTCGCCGATTTATCCTCAGCTTTCTTCTTCGTCGTCATCTGCCATATCAGAGCCCTCCTGTTTAGTGGTACAGACGTACTCTACGCCCGCCTATTCATGGCAAGCTGTGAAAAATATGACAGGTTTTTAGAGAAGTTATCGGGCTTTTACGATGCGCTTACGGATAAAGCGTTCAATGGCGCTCCAGAGTGCCGGATCAGTGGAATAGAGGGCAATCTCCTGGGTGCCGAACGCCACACCACGGTAGCTGAAATTGTGCGAGCTGCTCAGCAGCACTTTGCGCCGGCCGGGCAGCTCGAACAACATAGCTTTGGCGTGGATGTAGGTTGTGCCGCGGTAACGGTTGGTGACGCGGTATTTTTGTTGGTCGAAAGCTTGGGCAATGCCGGACAGCGAACCCATTTGTTCGGCCCGGTTAAAGTACATCTCAGCATGGTTTTCATTGAGCAAACGAGCCAGCTGGCCGCTAGGCACCATCTGGCTGGCGTATTGGACATTTTTGGCCTGGGCGGTGAGTTCGCAGGCTCGTTCGTAGATTAGCGACCGGCCGCGGGCGCCGCCGTCGAATAGTATTGTGGTCTGCGGGTCGAGTTGCACTTCGCCATCGGTCAGCGGCGGACGGTTGCCGCTAATCTTAGCGACTAACTGGTCGAGGCAGTCGGCAACCTCCGGATTGCGGCTCATCAGCATATAATCGCTATTGCTAAACATTTCATCGTTGAAGTTAACGCCGCCGAACGAGTAGCTGATATCGTCGATGACAGTGACTTTTAAGTGGCAGCGGCCTTTGTGCGGCGGAAAGACGATTTTGCCGAAGTTGTACACCGCGGCGCCTTTAGCGCTCAATGCCTCAAGCCGCCGATAGGTTTGCTTCAGCCGTTCAGGTCCTGAAGTTGACGGGTCTAAATCTAACAGATAGGTGAGCCGGGTGTAGGTGTCGAGCAGCACGGTTACTTTTACTCCCCGCTCTACGGCTTCGGTCAGCATGTCAAAAATTGGCGCGGTGCGCTCGCCCCACAAAACAACCATCGCGGCGATAGTAACCCGTTGCTTGGCTCGCGGTATCTCCTTGAGCAGCGACTGGTAATATTCTTCGGCCTCCAATAACTCAAAACGCATCATACCTTACTATGATATCCCGGCCGGGCTTGGACGGGCAACGATATGCACCAGACTAGCGAAACTTAACAGAATACTGAGGATAACAATCAGGGTAGCTGGGGTCAGCGCCGGTAACGCTAGCAGCCAGATGATGGTGAGTGCCAGCCCGGCCAGATCCAGCCAGGGTTCGGCCTTGGCAGCGAGGGCGCGGATTGCCAGCGCCCAGCTGTGCGGTTTTGTTTGCCGTAGTTTGGAAAGGCCGAGAGAGTCGCGCAACCGTTTGGCCCATCCATACGGACCGGCCAATATCGTCAGAATGATGAGTAGGCCGGCCAGTACCATGGCGATGACAATACGCTGGCGCAGATCGCTGTAAAACGCTTCGTAGACGACCTGGGCGGCCGAGCGGTAGGCGGCGTTGCTGATTTCGCCCAGCAGGTTCCCGGAAGCGATTTTAAATGCCAGTAGCAGCGCCGTTCCCAGGAGCAATAAGGCCGTGCCGGCGGCCAGCAGCACCCGGCGCCGGTTATAGGCTACTGCCACCGCAGCGGCCAACAGCGCAATCGCCACGAACGGCAAAGCGTATGCGCCAGCCTTGACGGCCCGGACCGTGGTGCGCAGCCGCTCAACGCGCTGGTGCAGGTTTATTTGGATGGTCGATAATTTGTCCTGGCCTTGGCCGGACAGCAAGCCGGAATTGCCAAACCGTTCGCGCACACCGGCCGGCAGGCGGCTCAAATCGAGCGAACCAATCGCCGCCAGTTTCCCCTGCCCCTCCCGGCTTTCGGCCAGGCGCAGCAGGCTCTTTTGCATCGTTTTGTTCGCCGTGGTCCAAATTGCGCTAAACGCGTCGCTTTGAATAAATGTTTGGGCCGTTTGGGTAAATTTTTTCCGGAGCGTGTCGTCGAGCGGGCTAGCCAAGGCTCCAAGTCTGGGCGGCAGGAAATCCTTTATGGCCTTTTGTGTGCCTGCGGCGTCGAAGATTTTCTCGGTAGTGAACTGTGCCAGGGCGGCGGCTACCTGCGGATTGTCCGGCAATGGCCCGACAATTGCCAGATAACCATTGGTGTCGAGCACATTGCGCGCAATGTAGCGCGTGGCTAAAGCTCCGACCAACGCAGCAGCCGACAGCACAATGCATAGCGTGCTCACCAGTACCCGCCACCACGATCCCGATTTCTTCCGACGCCCTTCACTCATACCAGCCCTCGTTACAGGCCAGATATAGCACACTCAGGCGAAACTTATCTGTATTGAATAATACCGACGACGATTGCCAACTCAATAACCACGTAGAGCGATGACGTGACAAATAGCGGCCACTCTTTGTGGCGCAAGCTGTATATTATCCACACCAAGCTGGCGATGACGAAAAAGCCCCAGGTCGAAATCGATACGCCGGCCGCACTTTTGGTATGGAAAATCGTGAACGCCTGCGGCAACTCAAACAGCGGCGTAGCAATCACAAAGAAGTACAAAACGTAATCAAACAACGTCTTTTTTGGCTTTTTGTGGAGGTGTCTGTGTGCTGCCGCGTGGCGGGCCATAAGCATTATTGTAGCAGACGGCCGGGCTAGGCCTTGGTGGCAACTTTGGCGCGTAACTCTTGGACTTCTTCCTTGAGTTTGAGCAGCATGGTGACGTCGCGTATGATGGCGACGATTTGTACCACCTCGTCGACCGTGTTCATAACCGGAATCATCCGTACATCATAAGCGCGCCGCCCTGCCGGCACATTCGACCAGCGTATGTATTCGAGGGGCTTTTTGGTCTCCCGGACTTTACGGTAGCGGGTGGTCAGATAATCGAAGCCTTCCGGTGTGGAAATTTCTCCCACCTCTTTGCCTACGCTGTCGAGCGAGAAGCCGGATATCTTGTGGAAGGCGTTGTTGGCCAGCAGCATGCGATAGACTTCGCCCTCTTCGATTGCAACTAAGACCACACCGTCATTGATGTTGTCGAAAGCTGTAGTGAGATATTTCAAATACAGCAGGGACGATGTTTGATTTTGCATTACTGATCATATTATAGAGTCGTTTATGCATCTTGTCTAACACTTATTTTCATTGCCT
>DATJJV010000021.1:0-3183 GCA_035491975.1 Pristimantibacillus sp.
CGGCGCCCGCATTTTGCGCGAGTTCTTGAAGCAGTTGAAGTGGCGCCCGCGCCTGGAGCGTATTGCCTTCGTGTCCGATTCGATCTGGCCGTACAACAAGGGCGGCAAAGAGAAGCGCCTGGATGAAATTACCAAACGTATCGTCAAAGATGGCCGCCAGGTTGACGTGTACACCATGAAGTGGTGGGACGGCCCTAAGCACATCATCAACCCGAACGGCGTCCACCTGCACGCTATCACGAAGTTCCGTCCGCTGTACAAGAACGACCGCCGTTCAATCGGCGAGGCGGTGCTTTTTGCGCTGAGTTGCTGGAAGCTCATCTTCCGTCGTTTTGACACTGTCGACGTCGATAGTATGCCGTTCTTCCCGCTGTTCATCGTACGGATCGTTTGCTGGTTGCGCCGCAAGAAAATGAACGCCACCTGGCACGAGGTCTGGGGCGCGGCGTACTGGCGCAAATATCTGGGCGGTGTTTCGGGGCTCATTGGCGCTTTGGTAGAAATTATGGCGCTGAAGACACCGGATCTGATTGTTTCTAACTCGGACCACACCACTGCCCGCTTGCGCGCTGTTGGCATCAAAAAGCAGATTGCGACCGTGCCGCTCGGCGTCGATGTCGACCGGATTCTGACCATACCGGCCCATGACTTCGTTAGCGACATCATCTTCGTTGGCCGTTTGCTCGAGAATAAGAACGTCAACATGTTGATCGATGCCGTTAGTCTTGTAAAGGCCAAGATGCCGGACATCCGCTGCCTGGTGGTTGGCGAAGGGCCGGAGCGCGGCCGCCTGGAACAGCAAGTCCAGGATCTGCAACTGAGCGACAACATCACGTTCTTCAATTTCGTCGAAGACCACGACGAACTGTACAGCCTGATGAAAGCGTCCAAGATGTTGGTGCAGACTTCGACGCGCGAGGGTTTTGGCCTGGTAATTGTTGAGGCCAACGCCTGCGGCATCCCGGTCGTTACCACAGCACACGAGCACAACGCCGGCCGCGATCTGATTGTCGAAGGCCAGAACGGCTATCTCACCCAACCCGACGCCCGCAGCCTAGCGGTGCAGATTCGCAAAATCCTTAAGCGTTCTACCTTGTTGAAACCCGCCAAGACGCTCGAAGAGCAATTTGGCAAATATCGTTGGAGTGAAGTTGCACAGGAGGTGGAGAGGATTTTGGCGACTTCATGACCCGGAAGCCCAAAATGCTCCTCGCCAGCCCCTACTACGCGCCGAAAGTCGGCGGTTTGGAAAACTACGCCTACCGTATCTCCCAGGAGCTAATTGCGAAAGGCTGGGATGTCATCGCCGTAGCTGCCAACCATGAGGGTAAAGAGTTTCGCGTGGATGAGGTGGACGGTGTAAAAGTCTATCGGCTGCCAGCATCGTTTACCTTCTCGAACACTTCATTCGGTTTCGACTGGGCGCGCCGCATCCGCAAGATCATCAAAGAAGAAAAACCGGATGTCATCAACGCCTACACCCCGGTACCGGGCATGGCCGACGCCGCCGCGCGTGCTGCCGGCAGGACGCCTTTCTGCATTACTTACCACGCTGCAACCCTCTACAAGCAGGACAACCTGTTGTTTAACACCGTCATCTTTGGCTACCGCTTCCTGGAAAAATTCCTTTTCAACAAAGCCAGGATGATCATCACCGTGACGCCCTACCACAAAGACAAAGTCTCCAAAAAGACACGCGCCAAGTTCCGCCTGGTCGAAAACGCTATCCCGGACAACGAGCTTTTGGACAAGATGCTGTCCAAGAAGCCGTCCAAACTGCTGTTTATCAACAACTTGCACAAAGCCCACGCCTGGAAAGGTCTTGATGACATTCTGGAGGCGGTCGCCATTTACAAGCAATCCGGCAAGCCGGTGCATTTGGATGTGGTTGGCGACGGCGACTATCGCCAGCACTACGAGCAGCATGCTGCGGACTTAGGTATTACCAAAGAGGTAACTTTCCATGGACAGCAGACCGCTAAAGCGAAGTACGACTTGCTGAAAGAAGCTGCCGCTTATGTGGCTTATCCGACCGCCGCAAACGACGCTTTCCCGACGGTTATTTTGGAGGCCTGGTCGCACTTTGCGGCAGTGATCGCCGCCGACATCGGCGCGCTTCCCTATGTGGTAAACGATGGCAAAGACGGCGTGCTAGCTGCTCCGCGCGACCCGCAGGCTCTGGCGGCGGCTATCGATAAAGTGCTCGGCGATCCGGCATTGCAAAAGCAGCTGGCGTTGGCTGGTCACAAGCGAGCCGAGGCACTCACCTGGTCGCGCCAGGGTGCCAAGACCGAGAAACTCCTGAAAGAGTTACTGTCGTGAAGATCCTGATGCTCGGCTCCGGCAGCGTAAAAAGCAATTTTATGTACCGTTTGCTGGCGCTTGGCAAAGCTCTGCACCGCCGCGGCCATGAGGTCTCGATCATCGCTCCCAAGGCCGACAAGTATAATAATTTTACGCCCGAAAATATTAATGCCATCGACGGCGTGCGCGTCCTGCAGCCTTTCCAGTTCGCCACTAAGCGGCTCGAAATCAACCTGTTGCCTTATCTTTTTGGTGCCGCGCGTTTAGTGTTACGCGAAAAGCCCGATTTAGTATATGTCTACAAGCCAACACCCATCAGTGTTGTTGGGTTTATCGCCAAGTTGCGTGGCATACCGGTGGTACTCGATATGGATGACCTGGGTAGCGAGGTAATGCGCGTTGAGGGTCACCCGTTGTATATGCGCAAGTTGGTTGAGCGGTGCGAGAAGTTCGCGCTACGCCGGGCGGACGCGCTTGTAATGGCATCGACCCTCTTGAGCGATACATACGCCAAGGCTTTCCCTAAAAAGCCGGTACTTTGGCTGCCTAATGGCGTCGAGTCGGGCTGGTTTGGCAAGGTCTTGCCCCGAAAGCGGAAGTATCAGATTGTATTTTTTGGCGCGCTTAACCGCAAGAATATTGTCGAGCCGCTATTCGACGTATTGCCGAAGATTATTGACCAGTATCCAGCCGTACACGTGCTGTTGATTGGCGATGGTAAGCACATGTCCTACTTTAAAGCTAAGGCTGAGGAGATGGGGATCGGCAAGCACATTACCTTTACCGGCTGGCTCCAGCTTGATAGCGCGCACGCATTACTGCGCGCTGGCGACATTGGCTACAATTACATGCCCGACGAGTTAACTGTGCGTGCGGCCA
>DATJJV010000022.1:0-13165 GCA_035491975.1 Pristimantibacillus sp.
TTTGCGGCAGCGGCTTCAGCCCGGCATGCATGTCGCTCATCGCCGCGCCAAGCTGCTTGATGTGGTCCATGGTGTAGGCCTCCCACGGGATTGTCGCGCCAGCCAGATAGGTGTAGAGCGCGGCGTATTTGACGAATTCGCCGACCTTCCCTTCCAGAATGCGCGGGTCGGCAGTCGCTCGCGCCGGCATGCCTGCGGACGCCAGAAAATTTGAGACGTAGTTGGCACAGCGAATTCTGCTGAGGATTTCCGGCTCGCGCTTATAGATGATCAAGTTCACCATTCTACCGCCGGTCAGCGTGGCGGCATACGATTCGTTGCGGTAACCTTTTTGGACGGGGTGCATTTCCCTGGCCTCCAAGCCGTATTGTTGTAGAATTCTGGCCGCTAACTCTTTAGACATTGTAAAGTCTAGTGTACACGACGATTGTGCTCACGCTATAATTTGTGCCATGACACATCCGGAGTATGAATACCTCAAGTTAATGGTAGACATTTTAAAGAACGGCAAGAGCAAGCCGACGCGCGGTATCCACGGCATCAAGTCGGTGTTCGGCCGTCAAGTGCACTTCGATATGCGCGCCGGTTTTCCGCTTTTAACCACCAAAAAGATGCCGTTTGAGATTTTGCTGCACGAGCTGTTCTGGTTTATTTCTGGCACATCCGACGTTACCTATTTGCACGAACACAAGATCCGTTACTGGGACGGATTTTTGCATGAGGGTTCCAACGACCTCGGCCGTGTCTACGGCGTGCAATGGCGGCACTGGAAGCGGCCGGACGGCACAGAATTCGACCAGCTGCAATGGGCTATCGACCAGCTAAAAACCAACCCTGATTCCAAAGGAATCATTGTGAACGCCTGGAATGCCGGTGAGCTGGACGAAATGCGTCTGCCGCCGTGCCACACCATGTTCCAGTTCGACCTGACCAAGGGCAAGTTGCGTTTGCAGCTGTACCAGCGCTCGTGGGATGTATTTCTCGGCGCGCCGTTTAACATCGCCCAGTACGCTATGCTCCTGCACATGGTAGCGCATCTGATTGGCGCCGAGCCGCGCGAGCTGATTATTTCGGCTGGCAACGCCCACCTCTACAACAACCACATCGAAGCCGCCAAAGAACAACTCAAGCGTAAACCTTACCCGTTCCCCAAGCTCAAAATCGTCGGCAACGTCAAAAATATCGACGACTTCAAAGCTGAAAACTTCGTCCTCGAAGACTACCAATCCCACCCCAAAATCAAAACTGATCTAGTGATCGTGTAGCCGACCGTAGACGTCCAGGTGTTCTTCGCACATGCGGCGCAGCGTGAAGCGGGCTTCAAATTCGGCGCGGCAGGTGTGACGGTCGATCGTGTTGATCTTGGCGATAGCGCCGGGGAGATCTTCGGTGACGAAACCGGTTTTGCCGTCTTTGATAACTTCTGGGATGGCACCGCTGGGCAGGCCGATCACGGGCGTGCCGCAGGCCAAAGCTTCAATCATAACCATGCCAAAAGGCTCGTCGAAAGTTGAAGGAACAAGCAAAGCAGCAGCGTTGCCCAAAAGATCCTGCTTGGCCTTGCCTTTGACGAAGCCAACATATTCGATGTCCTGGCCCAGTTGGGGCTCGACCTTCTCGTGCCAGTAGGCGTCTTTGCCGTGCCCAGCGTAGTGCTTGCCGGCAATCTTCAGCTTAACTCCCGCTTGTTTAGCGGCATCAATGGCCAGATGTACGCCTTTAGACTCAATAATGCGTCCGATATAGGCGACATAATTGCCTGTTGGTTCGTAGTTCGGTGCAAACTCACCCTCTGGCAGGCCGTGGTAGATGTTAGCTACCCAGTTGGTATCCGGCGGCATTTGTTGGCGTTGTGCTAGCGAAATCGATATCCAGTTGAGCTGTCTGTATTTCGGAAAGCTGCTCTTGTATTTGACCAGCAAACGGAACGGGTCGTGGTGCGTGAAGACCACTGGCTTCTGGCAAAATTCAGCGAATGGCAATGCGATATCTTCTTCGTTTGTATAGATATGTACTACGTCTAACTCGCCGCGATTCGCCATGGCGTAGGCTTTAGCAATTAGTTCGGCCTGGACTTGCCTGGCCAGCGACACAAACGTGAGCGGATGCTTTTTGAGCAGATCGAGATAGTTGTCGCCGCGGCCGGCCAGCTCGATTTCAAACAGCGACATGTCTGCGGTCACGTTCGTTACGGTGGTGTCAGCCCGGTCGGGAGTGAAGAGTGTGACCTCGGCACCTAAATCCTGTAAGCCCTCGGCCAGTTGCAAAGCCAGCGTGCCGGGCGAAAAGATCACACTCGGCAAGATATCTTTATCAATAAAGATATGCGGAACAACCAGTCCTATTTTCATAGCCTACTTGTCGTCTTTTTCGTCCAGGAAGCTGAGGTCTAATTCTTCATCAGTACCGTCATCTTCGCCGTAGTAGCCATCTGCTTGAGTGTTGTCTTCTGCCATGTCATAACCCTTCTTTATGTCCAAGCATTATGCCGTGAGACAGCTGCAGTTGTAAAGAGTATTTGCCGGTGCATGACGCTGATGCTAGAGTAAACGTAATTGAATATGAGCGATAGCGGACGGAACGAACAGCAGTGGCGGGCGATTGATACGGCGCTTGCAGCTGGCGCCGATTGCTTGACGCCGGATATGTACCAATGCGCAGTAGTAGCACAGGTGCAGACCGATACGGCAGAGAGGTGGCCGCTCGGCCCCATCGAGCGAGTCTCACCGGTACGCTACATGGTCAAAGGCCTATTCGAGGAGTACGCCGAAACGTTTGAGCGGGACCAAATCGTTCCCTCATACCATCGCATGGCCAAGTTGGTCCTGCCCAGTTATCTCGAATATCCCTTTGACGAACCAGGAGCGATCAAGCGTAACATCAAGGAGTATGGCGATCTGTCGTGGTACCTATTCAATATTGCTGCCTCACATCGTATTAACCTGGCAGAGAGCCTTGGCGGCCGAACTGCAACATTCCGGGAAATCGATACTATGGCTCGAACCCAAGCAATGGAAGCAAGCGGCCTCGCCTGGAGATTACCCGGTCATAATTATGTTTTCCACGCCACTGAACTTTTACAGGCCGTAGTTGAAATGGGAGAGCCACTGCCGGCCGGCAACGTCGAATTGTTCCTCAAAAGGCGTGACCACTTGGCCCAGCGGGCCAGTAATTTGTTGACGGCGGTATCCGTTTTACTGCAGTCCAAATTTGATACTGGTTTGGCCGATGTATTGTACGGCAATCTGGTCAAGGTTGAGGAGAGGGCTGCCACAGGCACAACGCTAAACGCCGTCGGTGATGACCGCGAGTTGCGCACTGCCTAACGGCCGGTCATAGCCCTGGTGAGCATGATCATGCCTACGGCACGCTCGCTCGGTTCGGCGCGGCTGGTAATGTGCCGTCCGGCTTCGCTGGGGCTGAACCATGAACCATCCGGCATTTGAGGCTGCGCGAACATCTCAATGCCAAGCGGCAAAATGCCGGTTTGGCGGCTCTCCCCCTCTTTGCTGCGAACGGCAAGCAATTCCGGCGGCAGAGGCTGCACAGGAGCCAATCCATACACACGCCGGATTTGGTCGACGCGAATATGCAATTCCGCAGCCATGATAATCAGGACGTTTTCGAGGGCGCGGACAATGTCTGCTTCGCGATCGCTGCGCGGAGCCGGCAACTCGACCGGGCTGACTGGAAACCATGCTCCGGCTACTCCTTTGCGCGATTGCAGCGCGATCCGTCCCTTGCCGCTGCGGATTGCCAGGGCCGCGAGCGGGAGCGTCATCTTCCGGTCGATTTGCTCCGGCAGCAGCAGCTTGCCGAATTCTTTTGCTGAATTATCGATTCTTCTGGCCCACATACGCTTTCTTGTATGTGATAATTCTCCAGTTTTGTCTGTGAAGAAACGAACATAAACTAAAAACATGAGTTCGGGCGAATGGCCTGTACCGCCAGATGAGCAGTTGGTGGAGCCTATTCTTGATGGCATGACTCGGCGGCATTCCCTATACGTTATCGGCGGCGTAACCGTAGGCACCCTTATGGGCGCTGCCGGTTGGGTGGCTAACGATGTCGAGACCAACCATTACTGGCCTGATGACCACACTAAAATACAAACCGTCCGCGGTTCACGGCGGCGCTTGCCCGAAGCGGGACAAGTTCCAAAAAGCCCGTGGGTGGTAGGCAGCGGTTTGGGCCGCCAGAGCAGCCTGGAGCCGGCCGAAGACTTAGCCTACATTGCGCTCGGCGTGCCCCAAGAAACAGCAATGGTAGGCGGCTTGTATCTGCCGAACCAGGGTATCTCCGACCAAGAGAACGCTTCCTGTATGTATAGCTACTCTGCGGATGGTACGGGCATTAATATACTGGGCCACAGCATGGGTTCGCTGACGCTGCTCCGGGCCTTGTTGCTCACAGAGCAGCCGCTGCACGTCGACAATTTCATACTGGTGAGCAGCCCATCGGGACTAGACGACGTGTACCGAAAGAAGGACGTTGCCTGGGCGGTTGAACACGGCTTTGACGGTAACTTCGCCGAAGAGTTGTTATTCAATTTGATCAACGACCATACGTCTGACCGCCCCGGCTTCTTAGGCAAAATGCAAGACATCTGGACCCGGGCCGTGCACAATACGGAGACCGGCGTGTCGCCAAAGGTGTACATGGACCAACTGCGGATCGTGTATGAAACAAAACTAATGTCGATGATTGGAGAGTTGGCGGCGCGCGGCATCATTGATAACAAAACCCGGGTTATCTACTGTAAATCCGCCCAAGACGGTACCGTCATCGCCGACCAGGCATGCAATAATTTTGCCAGGTTTTTCACCGATCCCCGGCTAAATGCCAACTTCAGCGTGACTACATTTAATGCCAGTCACGCCAATATGCCGGCTGCCTGCAAAAAGGTAGCGCCCTGGTGCCGCTTGGACCCGGAGTACTATCTCCAATAAAAACACCGCCACGGTTAGGTGGCGGTGTTAGTCCCTGCAGGCGGGGGTCGATTACATTTCGCTGTTAGCGACAGTGATCGACGGGCCCATAGTGGTAGCGAGGTGAATCGCCTTCACGTAGGTACCCTTCACGCTGGCAGGCTTGTTGCTCTTGACGCTCTGTAACACAGCGCGGGCGTTTTCTTCCAACTTCTTGGCGCCAAAGCTGACTTTGCCGCAAGCGACGTGGACGATACCGGTGGAGTCCACGCGGTATTCAACGCGGCCGGCCTTAGCCTCAGCCACAGCCTTAGCGACGTCGTTGGTAACGGTACCGCTCTTAGGGTTTGGCATGAGACCGCGAGGGCCAAGCAGGCGGGCGTACTTACCAAGTTTCGGCATTTGGGCCGGAGTGGCAATCAGGATGTCGAAGTTGATTTCACCCTTCTCCAGAGCCTTCAAAACGTCCTCGGTGCCGCTGATGTCGGCGCCGTCTACCTTGGCGTCGTCGAAGACGGCAATACGGACGGTCTTACCGGTACCGGCGGGCAGGACCAGGTTGTCGCGAATGTTCTGGTCGGCCTGGCGCGGGTCAACGCTCAGGTTGATGTGCAACTCTACGCTGGCATCAAACTTGACCGGGCTGGTCTTGACGGCCAGATCCAAGGCCTCAACCAGAGTGTAAGCCTTGCTCTTGTCGACCAATTCGGCAGCCTTGCGGAAATTCTTGCCTTGGCGCTCCAGGCGGGTACGGGCAGGCTTGGCGGTCGGCTTTGGCTTCTCGGCCTCTTCGGCCTTAGCTTCGCTGGCGTGAGCTTTGCGCTCTTCCTTGGCAGCTTTTTCCTCGGCCTCGGCAACGCCCTTGGCACTGCGTTTGCCGGCCTTGGCGGTTGCCTTCTCTTCTTTTTCTTCGGCTACTTCCTCGGTTACAGCCTCAGCAGGAGTCTCAACGACTTCCTGCATTGCTTCGGCTTCGAGTTCTTCTGGTGATTTCTTGTCTTCTTTTGCCATAATAATTATCCTTTCGTGGTGCTAGCGAGCTTATAACTCTCCCACAAACTTAATTAATTGTTTATACCTACTTCGCCCAGGCTGAATTCTATGCGGCACGACCCTTCAGGAGTTCTAGCTTTGCCGGGTCTGCTTTCACTGATCGCCTCTGCGTAACGCGCTTCGAGCACGTCGAGTCCGATGATTGGTCCAGGTTTTTCGATTGGTAATCCCAACCCGTCAAACCAAGGGCCTTCGTCGCCCCAAAACAATACAGTTTGCATGCCTTCGCCAGCGTCTGGAAGTGACATGTTAACCTTCGACTTCAACACCCATCGAGCGGGCAGTGCCAGCGACCATCTTTTTGACGGCTGGGATGTCGTCGGTGTTCATGTCGGCAGCCTTGTCCTCGGCGATCTTGGTAAGCATCGCGTCGGTCAGTTTTTTGCTGATCTTCTCGCTGTTCGGACGGCCGGAACCCTTGTCGATTCCGAGGGCAGCACGGATGCGGTCGTCGGTAGGCATGCCTACAACGCGCCAATTCATGGTGCGGTCGTCAAAAATAGTAATGTGCACGGTCACCATTTGACCCTGCAGTTCCTTGGTTTGGTCGTTGAACGGGTTGATGAAGTCCATCATGTTCACGCCATGCTGACCAAGGCTAGAACCCACGGGCGGCGCGGCAGATGCCTGACCGGCGCGGATTTTCATCTTTAAGTTTGCTTTTACGGCTTTTGCCATAAGGTTTAATCTCCTTTCGAGCAATATGAGTTAGAAGCCTCTGTTTGCTCTCCTACCGTTAAGTAGTGCGTAACAGATGTATTTTACAACAAAACCGTCTGAAATGTCCAGGCGGTTTCTTCTTTGCTCAGGTGATTTTAAGAAAGGGCCGCTTCTTCTGCGTGACGGAGGTGTTTGTCCCAGTCATCGGGATTGGAGTGTGCTGTAGTGATCGACTTCAAGCAGACGCTCCCAGTGGCCTGCCTCACGGTATTAGCCGAGAGGCGTGTGAATTTCATACCGCAATTGTATTGCGTCTCGCCTAATGGTTCAGCCGCACCGCTCTCGTCTACTTCGTAGAGCATGACTGTGGCGCTATACGGGCACTTCCATTCGGTGCCTATGGGGAAGCTTTGCAGCAACCTCTCACACTTTACCTGCTCATCCCGACAAAGCCCGCCCATCGATTGGATGGACGACTCGAGCGACATTAGACGCGCTTGACCTGCAGACTATCGAGTTCTACCGGGGTTTCACGGCCGAACATGTTGACCAAAACTTTGAGCTTGCCCTTGGCGGCGTCGATTTCGTTGATCGAACCGTCGAAGCCCTTGAACGGACCGTCGGTGATGCTAACAACTTCGCCCAGGCGGTAGTCGATCTTGTGTTTTGGCTGTTCCAAGCCCATGCGCTTCTGAATCTTTTCGATTTCTTCTTCGCTCACCGGAGTAGGCTCGGTGCCCGAACCGACAAAGCCGGTCACGCTGGGTGTGTTGCGCACGATGTACCAGGCGTCTTCGGACATCTTCATCTGAACCAGTACGTAACCCTGGAAAATGCGCTTCTCAACGACGCGGCGCTTGCCGTTCTTGATCTCGATCATCTTTTCTTTGGGGACCAAAACCTGGAAGATCTTGTCCTTCATGTCCAACGAGTCGGCGCGCTGCCGGATCGATTCGGCAACTTTTTCTTCGTAGCCGCTGTAAGTGTGAATGGCGTACCACTGCTTGGTTGTGTCGTAGCGTTTAGCGTTCATTACTTTAATAGTACCTGTTTAAATGCTTTATCTAGTCCGAAGTCGACAATGGCGATGATAGTGCCAAAGACAACCGAAAAAATGATGACTGCCAGTACCAGCTGCCAGGTCTCGCGAGTTGTCGGCCAGGTGACCTGCCGAAGCTCCTTGACGCTGTTGCGGAAGTACTTGGGCCAGACGATGTAGCCGAGCACGCGGAAGAACTTGAATTTGCCAAGTTTCTTGCCTAGCTTGGCCAGCTTGTGCCCGATCCACTGGAACGGCATGCCGATGTAGTGAAGTGTCAGGCGTAGGACGTCCGTTTTCTTCTCTGGTTTCGGCTGAGCTGCTTTTACGGTTTTTTCCCGGATTGACTCGGTCTGTTTGACCATCCGTCGTTTTGGTTTGGCTGGTTCTGCCACTGCTGTCTCTCCCATCTAAAAAGAGCTTACTACTAAGGTAAGCTCCAACGAAGTCAAGGATACACCTTAGAGGGTCTCCAAGTCAAGCCGTCGAGCGTGCTATAGTTGAACCATATGTTGCTTTTGGTTATGCTTCTCGGCTTGGGGGTGGCGCTGGAGCTGTGCCTGCATCTGCCCGGCGTGTTGTGGCGCTGGCGCAAACCTTTGGCTTTCGCATCAATAATGTTGACAGCATTTGGCAGCGGAGCGCTGGCAGTTATTTGGCTCGACCTCTGGAGTTTCCTTTTGTTGTTGGTGAGTCTGTATAGGATCGTCAACTGCTTGCGGCTAATCGAAGGCCGTATGAATGAGCACTACCTGAAGCGCGCCACTTTGCGCAGCACCGCTGTACTGGCCACCCTGCAACTGGCCATCGCCGGACTTTGGTACCTCTGGAATGGCTGGCACCAAACCGGCCATATGGTGTGGGCGCTAATCTCCGCTGCGCAGCTATCCGCCGCGCTAATCCTCTTTATCTCTACGGTACGGAGGATGAAGCGCACGGCCTGGCCGGCTAAGTCGGCGTCGATTCCCGATAGCGAACTGCCTACGCTCACCGTTGCTATTCCGGCCCGCAATGAGACCGAAGATCTGAAAGCCTGCCTGGAGTCGTTGGTCATGAACAATTACTCGAAACTAGAGATTTTGGTGCTCGATGACTGTTCGCAGACCCGCCGAACGCCGGAGATCATCCGCAGTTTCGCGCACGACGGCGTCCGATTCATCGCCGGCGAAGAACCCAAGCCGACCTGGTTGCCCAAAAACCAGGCTTACGACCACTTGTTGCGCGAGGCCAGTGGTGAGTATGTGCTGTTTTGTGGTGTCGATGCCCGCTTCGCCCCAAATAGCTTGCGCCAACTGATCGGCACCATGATTCGCAAAAAGAAATTGATGATGAGCATCCTACCCTGGCGCGCGGCCGGTGCCGAACGGCGCTTCGCCGTGGTCCAGGCCATGCGATACCTCTGGGAATTGGCACCTCCGCGCCGCCTCTTCCACCGCCCGCCGGTGCTCAGTACGTGTTGGATTGCCCGCAAAGAAGAGCTATTGAATGCCGGCGGTTTCGTGTCCGTTTCCCGCTCTATCGTGCCCGAGGCCCATTTCGCCAAAGCGCTAGCCGCCAAAGATGATTCCTACAGTTTTATGCGCGCTAGCAAGGCACTCGGCATAGAAAGCACCAAGCCAGCCAAAGAACAGCACGACACGGCCATTCGCATGCGCTACCCGCAGTTGCATAAGCGACCGGAGAATGTTTTCCTGCTCGGCCAGGCCTACGGGTTCTTCATTCTGTTCCCCTTTGCCATCGTCCTTGTCGGTGTTTGGGTGTCGGTGGGCGTTGCCGCTCAGCTTATGTCCGGCGCAGCGATTGTCCTCTACGTGCTGACTTATTTCTTCGTGGTAGTTGCCACGCGTACTGGCAGCCCTGTGATTGGCCTCTTTGCCTTGCCCGTCGGCTTGCTCTACGACCTGGCGCTGTTACATATCTCGATGTGGCAATACGAATTCTCGGAAGTCGACTGGAAAGGCCGCAACGTCTGCATCCCGGCGATGCACGTCATCCCTCACTTGCCGAACATCGACGATCCGGCTACTCGCCCAAATCTGGTATAAAAATCGAGAATTTAGAACCTTTGTTGAGTTCGCTCTGCACGTCGATTTCGGCGTGTAGCAAACGCGACAACTTCAGGGTGACGTAAAGGCCCAGGCCGGTGCCGTTGGTTTTCCGGGTGCGGAAGTCCTCACTCCGGAAAAACTTATCAAAAATCTTTTCCTGGTCGCCTTTGCTAATGCCGATGCCCGTATCGCTGACAATGAACTTCACGCCATTGGCCGCTGGTTCGGCGCTAAGGTCGACCGAACCTTTTTCGGTGTATTTGAGCGCGTTGGTGATGAAATTCTGCAGCACTTCGCGGACGTAGAGCTTGCTCGACTGCAGCGTCTTGGCTTTGCCTGGATCGCTGGTAAACTTGAGTCCTTTGTCCCTGGCCTGCGGACGGTAGTTGGAAGTCAGGTCCTTGATGAGCTCGGGCACGTTTATTTCCTCGACTTCGATTGCTAACTTGCCTCGCTCGGCGCGAGACAATGTCGCCAAATCATTAATCAGGCCGGAGAGGAACATTACCTGATCATGGGCCTGCTTGAGCGCGTCTTTGATTTGCTCGATGTCGCCGGCTTTGTCAGAAATGAACTGTGCGTTCGAGATGTTGCCTTCCGCTATGGCAATCGGCGTGCGTAACTCGTGGCTAACTACACTGATGAACTCGTCGCGCTCCTCTTCCAATGATTTTTCATGGGTGATGTCGCGCATCAGCAGCACGTAGCCTTGCTTGCCGGCGCCGCCGTAGCCTAGGTGAACCGGTGCGATACTCAAATACAGGTTGATGGTGCTATTGTCGCCGTAACGGAGCCGGTAATCGCGGCTGGTCATTGGCGTCGTAGCCTTAGTTACTAGATCTTCGATATCCGTCTTCTGCCCCTCGCGGTTCTCTATGTGCAGGAACTCGCCCAGGCGGTGCCCTTTGAGGGTGTTGTTTACGTCAAGGATGTTCAGCGCGGCGCCATTGCTCAGCACGATTTCCATGTCCTGGTCCACGGCCAAAACACCGTCAGCCATGCTGTTCACCAGACTGGTTAGCCGCTCGTGTTCAATCTTGGCCTGCCTAGCGCTTGCAGACTTGGCTAATAAGCCTCGTACCATAAGCACTATTATTACACACTGCTCGGCGAAGTAGCCAAAATTGGATGGTGGTTGGCGATGTCTTTGCGCAGCTGTTTGGCGCGCGGCACATGCTTCTCGAGTTCTTTCCAAAATGGCGCCCCATGCCGCATCACTTTGGTGTGAGTCAGTTCGTGCAAAAGTACGTAATCAATTAAGTCCCAGGGCAGTTGCATCAAGAAGAGGTTGAGCACGATCTCCTGTTTGGAGCTACAACTGCCCCAGCGGCTTTTGAGTTGTTTTACTTCGACGCTGCTGAAATGAAAGCCGGTCTGCTGGGCCAGGCTGCGCAACCGTTGCGGCAAAAGCGCTTCGGCTTCGCGGCGCAGCGCCCGGATGCCGGCCGATTGGGCGGCGCGCTGGATGTCCGGATGTGCCGGATCGTAATCAAGCGGGTGCGTAATCTCAATTTGGTTTTGGCGGACACGAGTGGTCACTCGCGTAGCTATAGCTGAAGGCGTAAATAACAGATGATGCGCCTTTCCAATGGTCTGGCCGTGCACCAGGCCAGCGCTGTGCGGTTTACGGTGCGAGGCAATCCAGCCCGCTTTGGCCCGGGCAAACTCTTCGCCGGCCTTATACGGCACCCAAGATGGCAGCGACACTCGGATTTCGCCGTTAGCCCCCACGCTCAGACGCAGCGAGCGATTGCCGCGCCGCTTGTACAACGTGACAGCTCCGATTTCGGGAATGTCTACAGTTCGGGTGGCCATTAGTGCGGCCCCTATCTAATCGTAATATTGCGCCGGGTAAGGTCGACGCGGCCGGCTGCGGGGTTTGGAATCAGGTTTACCAGGCCAGGTTTGACTACCTTGGCATTGACTTCGTTGGTGCCGGCTACCAGGCCTAGCTCGCGCATGCGTTTCAGGAAGGCGCTCAGCTGGGAGTCAAAGGTGTGCTTGCCGCTGACCACAATGTAGTCTTCGTTTTGCGGGTTCTGCATGCCGCCAGCAATGCGGTCAAAGGTGGCGCGGTCGGCCGGCCCGGCGTATTTGTCGTCGGAACGACGGCGGTCGCGGTTACCCAAGCGGGTGAAAGCGCCTTCGGCATCGATCTGCAGCCAAATAAGTATCGGTTGCGCTTTGGAATGGCGGGCCATATCGCGCAAAGTGCGGCGTTGGGTAGTGCGCATAGCGTTGATGTCGTAGATAACGCTCAGGCCCGCGTTTAGGAATTCACCGGCCATGTAGCTCATTAACTGCTCGACAACATCGTTTTCTTCCTTGTCGTAGCGGGGCGATTCGAATAGTTCGCCGCGGATACGCTCGCTGCTGATATGGGCGGCTTGAAGATTCTCGGCTAGTTGGCGGGCAAAAAAGGTCTTACCGGAACCGGGGTAGCCATACAATAAGATGAATAGAGTCTTTGTAGGAACTACTTTAACCATCGTAGTAATAGATATACCAGATTACACAAGATTAGGAAAGTTCGTCATCGTATGGGCGCCAGTCCATTTCATGGGCGTAAATGGCTCGCAGGCCGCCGGCGACGATGTGTTGAGCCGTTAGTTCAACCGAAACCGTTTGACCCTCATGTTCAACTACTAGGGCATGGTCGCTCGGCTCAACAGTGGCATAGACGGCTATTGCGCCGCGCATGGCCAGTTTGAGGGGGTCGTACTCTGGATGGTACTCCCAATCTATCCCCATTCGGCCAAGCCACTCGGTAAAGACAATCAGCGGCGCGAATGGCAGAGCGAGCCGGTCGCCCGCATCCGGCGCTATAACATTGATCTTCGTTGGATTTTCGACCCAGTCACCGATCGGGTATGTAGGGCCGTGCTCGTCTTTGCTCCCATAGAGCATGCTGGTAGGTATCCAGACCCGGTCCATTAGCTCCGGTTCCAGGTTGTGCACGCCCGCCGGCCCTTCGGGCCCCGCTAAGGCGACCGAAAAGTCGTAAGCAAACAGGCCGGTGATAGGCAACTCTCTCATAACCACGTGCGGCGCAACCGCAGGGTTGCCGCTCGGGTAGATCTCATTACCCCAAGCCCCACCGCTCCAAGCCATATGTGTAGGCGCACTCATAATTAAACTCACTATGACATGTCTTTATTTGCTGGTCAACCTAGCTTTTCCCTGTAAAATTTGCTATTATCGGCGCATAAAGGGGAGTAGCTCAGTTGGTAGAGCACCGGTCTCCAAAACCGGGTGTCGCAGGTTCAAGTCCTGTCTCCCCTGCCAGGTATAGACATACAGTACGGACATTAAGCCAGACATCTGTAAAAAGAGTTTGGTTTTTTGTTATTTTAGGGCCAATTTGGAGGGGGAGAGACAGGACGACCAAACTTTTGCCATTGTGCTAATCTGAACATATGAAGAGAAAAGTAGCCGCT
>DATJJV010000023.1:0-7149 GCA_035491975.1 Pristimantibacillus sp.
AGATGGTGTAGTGACGAACAGCAGCAGCGGTTGATTGATATGGTGCAGGAACTGGCTCAAGATCCGTCGTCACGAAAACTGGCCGCCGCTATAACAGAAGGCCTTATAGACTACAGCGCTGTCCACTCGCTTCGAGGGAGCCGGCCAACTCAGGTGATCAATCAAGGATTGGCCGCGGCGTACGGAATGGATTTTGTTGCCCTCCGTCCGGCTTGGGAAGACGGCCACGATCCGAAGAAGAATCCGAATTACCACCGTGACAACATCGAAATGATTCTCGATCTCGAATCGCGCAATCCCGGCATCTCAAAAGCGCTGCGCGACCGTTTCAAGATCTCGAACTTTGCCCGCTGCCCAGTGGAAATCTGGGAAGACATGTATGCGAACATCGATAACAAGGATATGCCCTACGGTGCCGTGATGTATGCCGAAGCTGATTACAATAGCGCCTTTGTCTCGGTCAAGGACAAGATTGGCGATCTCTATAAGCAGTTAAAGTCTATGGGCTGTCTGCTCAGAGTGTACGAGTGTGCCTCAGTGGCTGATGTCGAGGGAGCCATTATGCAAGCCGAGAATGTCTACGAGCGCCAGCTTGAGTTTGGGCTGATGGTAGCCCACGGTACGCCAAAAGGCTTTCGGCTTGCTAATCGAACGCAAGGCCTGAGTTGTGAGTTCCTCGATGCCGCAGATGTTTTCTTCCATATAGCTAGCGGTCGCCTCCAGAAGCTTGCCAGTCAGTTTGTGGACGATGCCCTGCTGGCGCTATACAGTTGCAGCACCGGTGACAAGCTCAAGAAAGCTTGTTTAGGCCAAGTATTGGCGGAGGCGCTCGGCATGTTGGTGCTGGCGCCAAACGTCGATGTTGCCATGACAAAAATAAAGGCTTCGAAAGACAAGCAAACGGGCCGTATCCGGCTGGCGCTCAGCTTCAAGCAGCCTGATGCGGTTATGAACCTTTTTGATGGGCGTCCGTCGGACTGGCTTAGAGACTACCTGGCCGGCGCTTGGACTAGCTAGTTAGCGTCAGCTGGTTTAGAGTGAGGGTATGAATTGGTTCAGACCCAAGTCGTTGCTTGATAAAGCCTATGAAATTGGGTTGTTCATCAAGGGCATCGACGGCACGCTCGAATTGATGGGCGGGATATTCCTGATTGCCGTGCCCCCGTCGGTGATTACCGGCTTTGCCCGGTTTTTGACCCAGCGCGAAATCACCGACGATCCGCACGATTTTGTTGCCAACCACATCCTGGATTACGGCAATGCCTTGGCCCACGGCCAGCACCTGTTTGCCAGTCTGTTTTTGTTGACCCACGGGGCGGTCAAAGTGGCGTTAGTGATTGCGCTGCTGCGCCAGAAACTGTGGGCGTACCCCTGGGCGCTTGGTGCGTTGGTGCTGTTCTTGGTCTACCAGGCATATCTGTTAAAGAAGGGGCCGTCATTTGGTATGGCGTTCCTAACGGTGCTGGACATTATCATCATTTGGCTCGTATGGCGCGAGTGGCAAAAATTCCGCTCCAAACCAGAAAGCGAACCTCGCGCGAATCGAGTTTAGCGGTAGCCTTCAGCTTGTTTAGTAAACATATCGTGGTAGACGCCCCTGTGTTTCATTAGCTCTTCGTGATTGCCGGTCTCGACCATTTTGCCTTTTTCGAACACCAGGATGCGGTCGGCTTTGCGTACCGTGCTAAAGCGGTGGCTGACGATCAGTGCACTGCGGCCGGAGTGTTCGCGGAAGATATTATTAAAGATTTCGTACTCGGCTTTGGCGTCGATGGCGGCGGTTGGCTCATCCAAGATAAGCACCGGCGCCTGGCGATAAAACGCCCGGGCCAGAGCTACGCGCTGCCATTGGCCGCCGCTTGGTTCGACTCCCTCGTCGAATGAGTTGTCGAGGATAGTGTCGTACCCTCTCGGCAGGCCTAAGGCGATTTTGTCGAAGCCGGCAAGCTGGGCGGCGTGGCTGATTTCCTGGTGGGTGGCGCGTTTGGTGATCCGTCCCATCCAAATGTTGTCGCGCACGCTAAACGGATAGCGGCTGAAATCCTGGAACAAAACGCCGATCATCCGGTACCAGCTGGCCAGGTCGAGGTCGCGCAGGTCGTGTCCGTCCACCAGGATTTTGCCATCAGTTACATCGTAAAAACGCAACAACAGTTTAATGAGTGTGCTTTTGCCTACGCCGTTTTCGCCGACCAGCGCGACCTGCTCGCCAGGCGCGATGGTCAGATTTAAATCTTTAAAGACGAAGGTTTTGGCCGTGGGGTAGCGGAAGCTGACATGCTCGAATTTGATTTCGGGTACGTGGTCGCTATCCAAAACGATCGGCTGTTCCGGCTCGGGCAGCAGCGTCGGCGTGTCCATAAACTTGTAAAAGTCGGTCATGTAACGGTTGATTTCCAGCGCCTGGGTCAGGCTACCCAAGGTTACACCGACCGAACTGTTGAACTGGAAGACAACGCCGCTGTAGAAGCTGAACTGGCCGATGCTGAATCCGTTGCGCGCCAGCACTCTCATCACCAGCCAAATTTGAACGCCGGTTACCAGTCCACCCTCAAAGAAACGCGCCAGCATGGCCGGGCGGATGAAGCGCTTGATGGTGCGTTGCTGTTCGCTGTTAAATTCGCTCAGCATGGTGTGACAGTAGTCGGTCAAGTAACTGCGCAGCCCAAAGAGCCGCATGTTGCCGACATCTTGCTTGTCGCGCATCATACTGCTGACTTTAAAATAGCGGCGCGAGGTGTCGCCTTTGATGTTCCAGATGCCCCATTTAATTTTGGCCTGGGCTTGTTCGATCAACAGGCTGGGGATCACGCCGGCCAGTAGCAAAACAATCAGCCACGGTGCAAAATGGACCAGGATGATCGCTGTACTCATCATGCGGATGACGCCGTGCAAGACGTTGTAGCAAGATGACATAAAGTCGGCCGGTTTCCAGCCGTAATCCTGGGCGATCTTGTTGATGAGCTTGTTAAAGTCGCCGTCCTCGAAGCGCTGCATGTCCAGGCCGGAGACTTTCATCAGATACCGGGGTGTCATGTTGGTGCCCCAGGTGATGAACGAGCGGCTGTGGGCGTAAGACATGTAGCGCCAGGCCAGTTGTTCCAGCATGAGCAATCCGGCGCCGAGCAGCAGATTGGTAAAGATCGGTGCGGTACTGCCGCCGGTGTGGCCCAAATATTTTACTAATTCGTTAATGACCTGCGCGGCAAAGTACGCCCCGGCCAGGCTTGTCACTACCTGGGTGACAATGCCGATGGAATAGCGGATAATCGTGGCCCGGTCGAATTCCCAGGCGTACCCAAACGTGCGTTTGGCATTGGCAAACAGGCGTTTTAACTCAGCCCCTTGGGCGTGCCAAGTGCTTTTTTTGGTGGAGTTTTGTTCGCTCATCGTTCTTATTCTTCGATAAATCCGCCGGATTGGTGTGCCCACAGTTTAGCATAAGTACTATCGTGTTGGAGCAGGTCTTTGTGGCTGCCTTCTTCGACAATCTTGCCGCCGTCGAGGACAATGATGCGGTCCATTTTTTGGATGGTTGATAGGCGGTGGGCGATAACTATTGTGGTCCGGTTTTTCATCAGCTCCCAAAGGGCGGCCTGGATGAGGACTTCGCTTTCCGAGTCGAGGGCGCTGGTGGCTTCGTCGAGTATCAAAATGGGGGCATCTTTTAAGATGGCACGGGCAATCGCCACGCGCTGCCGCTGTCCGCCGGAGAGCTTCACGCCGCGTTCGCCGACAATGGTGTCGTAACCGCCAGGCAGAGCGTCAATAAAGTCGTGCGCCCGGGCTTTACGGGCAGCCTCGACGATCTCGGCGTGGGTGGCTTCCGGCCGGCCGTAGCCGATGTTCTCGCTAATCGAGCGGTGGAACAGCAACGGCTCTTGCGGCACATAGGCGATTGATTGGCGCAGACTCTCCTGCGTTACTTCGGCAATGTTTTGGCCGTCGATGTCGATAGTGCCGCTTTGCACGTCATCAAAGCGCAGCAGCAAACGGGTGAGTGTTGACTTTCCGCCGCCGCTTGGGCCGACCAGGCCGATTTTTTCGCCTGGGCGCACGCTCAGGCTTAAGTCGCGGAAGACACCGCCGGTATGGGCGTTCTCGGCGTAGGCAAACTGGACATTGCTGAGGGTGATGGCGCCGTTCGTGACCTCCAGGCTGCGGGCTCCGGGCACGTCCTGTATCTCGGCCTCTTCCTGAAGCAGGCGGGTCATTGGCGCGGCGTTCAGGAAAGCTTCATCGATGATCCGGGTCAGGCCGTTTATTTCCATCAGCCGGGACGACAACATAAAGGTGTAGGTAAAGGCGAAGATGCCAGCTCCCAAGGTCTCCGGGTTGGAACGGCTCAAGTGCACGATAAACAGCAGCATGCCGAACTGCATGACCAGCAGGGCCGCCATGCGATTATTGCCGCTGCGGCCGCTGCGGTGCCAGTCGTGGATTCGGATCCGCTGTAGTGTTTTGTTGAGCTGTTTGTTGCGGGCAGCTTCCAGTTTTTCCTGGCTGAAGGTTTTGACCGTCGGCGTGTTGACGATGGTGTCCGACAGATGTCCGGTCAGCGCCTTGCTGGCAGTCAGCCGTTCCAATCGCATTCCGGCGCGCATCCGGCTGTCAATGTAAGCCCAGACGGTGGTGGCGATTACCAGGAAAGTCACAAAGATCCCGAGTTGCCAGGAGCTCACGAAAACCACAATCATGCCGGCGACAACACTGAAGATAAACGGCATGCCGTTCAAAAAAGCCGCGCTCAGCAGGTTGCCGTACGATCCCATAAAGTCGATGGCATCGGAAACTAATTTGCCGCTGATGTGGTTGGCGTGGAAACCGACGCTCCGGCTGAGCAATCGGTTAAAGACGCTCTGGTGCAAGTCGTTCATAGCATAGGCCTGGGCGGTCATGCAGCTGTTAAAGCCGATGCGGTTACAGATGAGTCCGATGACGCCAGAGAGACCTAGCAGCCAGAGCTCCCGCCCAAGATGTTCGCTATGTTGGGCCACCCCGGCCAGCAGACGGCCGGCAAAGAAAGGCGAGGCGACCGACATAAAAATGCCGCCGATTGGCAACAAGAGCGCTAGCAGCGCATACGGCTGATGCCGCATCGTTGCCTTATAGAATAGCCTGAGTGTCTGGCCGGTGGCCAATTGTTCGCGAGCGATTTTTGTCATGTTTATTCCTCTATGAAGCCGCCGGACTGGTGCGCCCACAATTTGGCGTAGACACCCTGTTTGCCGAGCAATTCCTGGTGGGTGCCTTCTTCTACAATTGTACCCTTATCCAGCACAATGATGCGATCCATTTTTTGAATGGTGGATAGGCGGTGGGCAATGACGATGGCGGTACGGCCGCTCATCAGGTCCCACAGCGCAGACTGGATGAGCTTTTCGCTCTCAGAGTCGAGCGCGCTAGTGGCTTCATCGAGGATGAGTAGCGGTGCGCCCTTCAGAATTGCCCTTGCGATAGCTATGCGCTGCCGCTGGCCGCCGGAAAGTTTGATACCGCGTTCGCCGACCAGCGTGTCGTAGCCGGCTTCGAGTTCCGTGATAAAGTCGTGCGCCTGGGCGTGCTTGGCGGCCTGGATGATCTCTTCGTCAGTCGCGTCCTGCTTGCCGTAGGCGATGTTTTCGCTGATCGGCCGATGGAAGACCGCCGTGTCCTGCGGTACGTAGGAAGTTAGGTTGCTGAGCGCCCGGTTGTCGATGGGCTGGCCGTCGAGCAGCATTTGGCCCTTGATGATCGGGTAATAGCCGAGCAACAGCTTGGTCAGCGTCGATTTGCCGCCGCCGCTGTGTCCAACCACGCCGACCTTTTCGCCGTGGCGGATGCGCAGATTCACGTCACGCAACACCTCAACCTGGGGTTTGTCCGGATAGGCGAAAGCCACGTCTTTTAGCTCCAGGCTTTGGGCGAATGCGCTCACCGGCAACTGCTCTACGCCCTTAGACGGCGGCTCTTTGAAGATGTTGCGCTCGCCGAACAGGTAGCGGTAGGCTTCCTCACCGTTGGCAATCTTGATGTTGAGCTGCGAAATGTTCCAAATAACTTCCCAAATGAAGTTCGAGAACAGTACGATCGCCGCCAGGAAGGTGGTCACTTGCGCCAAATCGATCCGGCCGTGGACATACAGATAGATATTGAGAATGAAGGTGCTCGGCCAGATGACCCAACGCACAAATATACTCATCGCACCCCAGAACAGGATGCTCTTAAAGTAGGCCGAGTTGGCTGCCTTTAGTAAGGTGTCGCGCTTCTGGTGCAGCCGTTTGGCCTCGGCTCGTTCGTGGCCGAAGGCTTTGATGCTCACAAAGTTGGCAATGGCGTCGACGACGTAGCCGTCCATAGTGGAGCGTTCGTCGGCCTGCTTGCGCTCGGCCTTGGCCATAATCCGGGCCAGCGGCCGGCCGCAGACGTACATTAAGACGACCGAAATCAGGAAGACGATGCCGGTGTAGACATTAACGATAAACATCGTCACGGCAATGATCGGCAGGGCAACAAGCAGGTTAACGTACTGGTAGTGGACGTTGTCCATGAGGTCGCGGAAGCCGCGGCCGAGCGAGTTGGTATAGCTGCTGATCTTGCCGGTGAATTTGTCTACGAAGTAGCCATAGGGGTGCTCGAGGACGGCCGCAAACAGCTGGTCATCAATGCGCTGGCCTTTCGGGAAGATGGAGCCGAGGTACAGGAACTCGCCGGTCCGCCAAAGGACATCATGGCTGACGCTGGCGACAATCAATAGGGCGGTCCACAGTACGATGTGCTCGTGCGTTACCAAACCGTTGGTCAGCCGTCCAATCATCCAGGGGATAACGGACAGGACGATATCGGATATGGCGAACACGGCAGCCGTACCCCAAAAGGCCAACTTGAACGACCCGGCGTAGGAAATGAAGGCCCGGAGGGAAATGTTCTGTTTCATAAGTTACTCCTCAATAAAGCCGCCGGACTGGTGGGCCCAGAGCCGGGCGTAGGTGCCATTCTTTTCTAGTAGTTGGCTGTGCGAGCCTTGCTCGACGATTGATCCCTTGTCCAATACCACGATCCGGTCCATTTTTTGGATAGTGGATAGGCGGTGGGCAATGACGATGGCGGTGCGGCCGCTCATCAGCTCCCACAAGGCAGCTTGGATGAGCTTTTCGCTCTCGCTGTCCA
>DATJJV010000024.1:0-8688 GCA_035491975.1 Pristimantibacillus sp.
ACAGATGCAAAAAATCCATGCCCTGCAACAGGGTGTAGCTAAATTCGGTGTAGCTGATACCGGCACCACCTTCGCCGAGGCGCTTGGCAATGTAATCGCGCTGAACCAGCGGCGTCATACTAAAGTGCTTGCCGATGTCCCTCAGGAAGTCCAGCACCTTCATATCTCGCGTCCAGTCGAGGTTATTCACCATGATAAATTCGAAACCCCGAAAAATCTGCTTCAGCTGCTCTTCGGCCCTGGCGACGTTATCGCCAATGGTCTGCTCATCTTGCAGCTGCCGCTCACTATCCTTGCCGCCCGGGTCGCCAATCAGGCTGGTGGCGCCGCCGGCCAAAATAATAGCTTTGTGGCCATGGCGCATAAAGACTTTGTCGAACATCATGCCAGCCAGGTTGCCGACGGTCTGCGACGGCGCCGAAGCGTCGAACCCGTGGTAAAACGTCCATTGTTTGTTATCAAGTTCTTTTAGGTTGGCGAAAGTCGTCTGGTTGATGAACCCGCGCCACTGCAATTCTTCAGAAAGTGTCATGTCTGACATGTATGCTCCTTACATCAATAATACACGTTCAGCTCGTTCTCAGTATGAACGCATATACAGGTATTGGTGCGGGAGCGGATCGTTTTGTTTCATCTCGTCACCAGTGTAACAGATAAGAAATAAATCCACTATTGCGTCCTCAACTGAGGGGTTTGGTATAATGCCTGCATAACTATGAGGACCTGGGGAGAGAGACACTAAGCACATGGATGCACCCAAGAATCCAGTCGGAGGCGCAAGGAAGCGCGCCGGCAAAAATACATTTACGACTAAAAAAGGCACGGCCATTAAGTTGAACCGGAGCCTGGGCGAACGCATTAAGGCCAACCGCGATGCCCGAGCGCGCCGGCGCGCGGCCTATTTGAGTACACTCCCCAAGAACCGCTTCAAGCGAATCTTGTTCCGTATGCACCCCAAGGAGCTGGCGCGCTACTGGTTTAGCCGCGACGGCGCGATTATGGCCCTCAAGATTGTGGGTATTGCCCTGGTGATCGGCTTCGTACTGATCGTCGGTATCTTCGCCTACTTCCGCAAAGACCTGCCTGATATCAAGAACCTGAACGGCCAAACCCTGGGCGGCAGCGTGACATATTATGACCGCACCGGCCAAACCATCCTCTGGCAAGACTATAACGACACCAAACGCCAGCCGGTTGCCACCAACAAGATGGCCAAGACTGTCCGCGACGCCACCGTCGCCGTCGAAGACAAAGACTTCTACAAACACGGCGCCTTCGACGTCCGCGGTATTGCCCGGGCCGGCGTCAACAACTTGCTGAACCGCGGCGGCGGCTTGCAAGGCGGTTCGACCATCAGCCAACAGCTGGTGAAGCTGGACCAAAACTGGACCGCGCAGCGCAACATCGGCAATAAGATTAAAGAAGTAATTCTGGCCGTCGAAATGGAGCGCGAGTACACCAAAGACGACATCCTTACCGGTTATCTGAACGCTGCGCCGTACGGGCCGGTCTCTGTTGGCGTGCAGGTTGCCGCTCAGGACTACTTCGGTAAAGACGCGAGCGACCTGACGATACCGGAAGCTGCCATGATGGCGGCCATTCCGAAGTCGCCAAGCACCTACTCGCCGTACGGTCCCGACTACGAACCCTCCGCACTGCTGGCCCGCCAGCGGTACATTATCGACCAGATGGTCTCCCAGCACATGATCACCAAAGCCCAGGGCGACGAGGCCAAAGCGGTCGACATCCTGGCAGAAGTTAAGCCGCAGCAACCGTCGCTATACACCGGCATTAAGGCGCCTTACTTCGTTCTGGCTGCCAAGGACGAGCTCAAAACCAAATACGGCGACAAGGCCGTCCAGCGCGGCGGCTGGAAGGTCATCACTACGGTCGACCTCAAACTGCAGAACCTGGCCGAGCAAAAAGTTGCCGCGGACATGAAGCAAATTCACAGCCAAGGCGGCGACACCGCTGCTTTCGTGGCCATGGACAACAAGACCGGACAGATTGTAGCCCTGGTAGGCGGCGCCGACTTTACCGACCCGACGTTTGGCTACCTCAACTTCGGCCACAGCATCCGCGTCTCTCCGGGATCGAGCTTTAAGCCCTACGACTACTCTACCTTCATAGACAACAACAATGCCGGTGCCGGCTCAGTCCTCTTTGACGCGTCCGGTCCGCTGCCCGGTTATCCATGTACCACCGGCCCCAAAAAGGGCGGCAACTGTGCCGTCGACTACGACTTCCGTTTCCCAGGGCCGCTGACGCTCCGCTACGCCTTGGCCGGCTCGCGCAACGTACCCGCCATGAAGGCCATGCTGTCGAGCGTGCCAAACGACACCAGCCCAGGCCGCGTAGCATCCATCAATAAAACCATCTCTACCGCCAATACTATGATGGGCAGAGAAGACGGCTACGTCTGTTACAACCCCGGTACCGATGTCTTCACCGCCACGCGGGAAGACCAAACCCAGTGCTACGCCTCGTCGGCCATCGGTGACGGCGCTTACGTCCACCTTGACGACCACGTGACCGGTTTGTCGGTCCTAGCGCGCGGCGGGCAACAGATCCCGCACACCTACATCCTGAAGATTATCGACTCAGCCAACAAGGTCGTGGACGAATTTAAGCAACCGGTGCCGAAGCAGGTTCTGAAGCCGGACACGGCCTACATAATGGATGACATGCTCTCCGACCCGAACGCCAGCTACCTGGCCCGCAAATTCCAGCACTATAACGGATGGAACTTCGCGGTCAAAACCGGTACCACTAACGACTCCTTCGACGGTCTGATGGCCAGCTGGTCTACCCAGTACACAGCCGTTACCTGGGTTGGTTACCACACCCGCAACAAAGCGATGACCGGCTTCATGGAAAACATGACTACGCCGATTATCCGCGACTGGATGCAGGGCGCGCACGACATGCTCGGCATCAAACCGGTCAACTGGACCCGCCCGAGCGACATCAAGGTCCTGCCGGCCTTTGTGGTCACCACCCACGTTGGCGCCAGCTCGCGCGAGCCAAGCCCGTCGACCGACATCTTCCCGTCGTGGTACAACCCGCCGAAGTCCGGCGGCAACGACCAAGCCATCGACTTGGTTTCCGGCAAATTGGCTACGCCTTGCACGCCACCGCTTGCCAAAAAGAGCGGCGCCGACAACGGCCAAAATAACTTCTCTGCCGACGTGTTCATGGGTGCCACTAACAACAGTACCTCGCCGCAACAAACCTCTGGTGCCGTCGACGATGTCCACAGTTGTAATGATGCCCAGCCGTCGCTAACCCTCACACCGCCGGGAGACCCCAATAACCCAAGCTGCCATGACCAGACCGACTGTACCTTTACCATCGCGGTCAGCAGCGGCAAGTACCCGTTAATGGGCGGCACTTATACCGCCGAGCCAGCCGGCACAGCCAGCATCCTGGTGAACGGCCAGGTAGTCAAGACAGTGCCTATCGACTCACCGGATGTCTGGAACTACTCATTCGATTACGCACCTACGGACAACAACCCAATCACCGTGGAAGTACAGGTAGCCGACAGCGTCCTCTATAGCGCCAGCAAATCGGTCAACGTCGATATCAACTGAAGGGGTGCAACCAAGCCGCCCCACCATCACCTTCTCTTCTAGAATGTTACTGGTGGAAAGCTCTGAGCGGTTTGGTCAAGTGGCGCATGCGCAACCGGTTCTTGGCGTTTTGTGAGGGCTGTTCCGGTTTGGCCGGAGCGGCTGCCGGTGCGCGGCGCTGCTCTTTGACTTGGCCGAATACCATCTTACCAGCGACAGTCTGATGCATACGGGTGACACTAACCGGAACTTCGCGGCCTACGTAACGCGCGCCGCCTTCAATTACAATCATCGTACCATCGTCGAGGTAGCCGACGCCTTGCTCGCGGTTGCTGCCCTTCTGGATAATCTTAATGTTCAGCGTTTCGCCTGGCAGGGTGATCGGCCGGAGAGAATGCGATAGCTCGTTGACGTTCAGAACCTGCACGCCTTCTACTGCGGCGACTTTAGCCAGGTTGTAATCGGTAGTGTAGAGCTGGGCTTCGAGTTTTTTGGCCAACGCCACCAGTTTGTCGTCGGTCGTGTCGACACCGGTGATAAGGGTGCGGTCGACCTTCACCTTGGACGGCAGGCTGTCTTGCAGCTCGTGGGCGATATCCAGGCCGTAACGGGCTCGCTCGCGCTTATGCGAATCGTTGCCGTCGGCCAACAACTGCAGCTCGCTCAAAATAAACTGAGGAATAATTAAATCGCTATTAATAAACCCGGTGCGGACAATTTCGGCAATCCGCCCGTCAATGAGTGCACAGCTATCCAGAATGACTTGGTGCGGTTTGGAAAAAAGCCGGAAGCTCTTGCCCGTTTTGGCACCAAGCAGCAGGCCAAGAATGGCTAGGAGTAAGAGCAGTTGAAGGATTTGCAGCATTGTGTGTAACGTCTATTAGTCTTTCTCCAGGAACTGGTTGAGGGCGCTGCGCACGTCGCGCACCCCTTTTAGGAAACTCTGTTTTTTGCCGGCCTTTTGAACCGGGCCGATTGCGGCGTCGAAGCCGAGTTTTTTCGCTTCGGCGACACGTTTCTCGATGTAAGGCACGTGGCGGATTTCGCCGCTTAGGCCCACTTCACCGAAGACCACGGCATTAGCCTTGAGCTGCAGGCCCTTAGCCGCCGAGCCGATGGCCATACAGACAGCCAGGTCGGCTGCCGGTTCGGTGATTCGCATGCCGCCCACGATATTAACATAGATATCTTGGTCGGCTAGAGATAATTTTGTGCGACGTTCTAGCATCGCTACCAGTAAGTTTACGCGGGTTAAGTCGATTCCGCTAGCGGCTCGCTTGGGGTAGCCGTAGCTGGTTTTATTCACCAGAGCCTGAACTTCCACCAGCAAGGGACGAGTGCCCTCCAAAGTAGCCAGCACGACTGAGCCGTCGCTTATCTGGCGTTCGGCCAATAGCGCAGCCGATGGATTGGCAACCGGTTTAAGCCCCTGCTCGTCCATTTCGAAGATGCCGGCCTCGGTGGTGGGGCCAAAACGGTTCTTGGTGGCCCTCAGTACCTTAAATCCGCCGTAGCGGTCGCCTTCCAACTGCAGTACCACGTCCACGACGTGCTCGAGCACTTTCGGCCCGGCAATCGATCCTTCCTTGGTAACATGCCCTACTAGCACCACGGCCGTACCGGACCGCTTGGCTGCCTGGATCAATAGCTGGGTGCTGTTGGTAATCTGACTGACACTGCCGGCTGCCGACGAGATTGCACCAGCGGCAATGGTTTGGATAGAGTCAACCACGACCAGCTCAAAGTTATTGGTGGCAATGGTGGCTGCAATATCGTCGGCACTGGTGCTGGTGGCTAGCTCGAGTTGTTTGCTGGCGACACCTAACCGCTGAGCGCGCAGTCCGATCTGGTGCCCGGACTCTTCGCCGCTGACATATAGGACCTTGTGGCCCTTAGCCACGGCGTTAGCCAGTTGTAAGAGAAGCGTACTCTTGCCGATACCGGGCTGGCCGGCAATCAGGTTGACGCTGCCGATCACAATCCCGCCGCCCAAAACCGTATCGACATCGGGCATGCCGGTACCGAGGCGCTTCTGGTCGCGGGCCACCAGTTTGTCTACCGAGGCGGCCTCTAACGTACGACCGGCGCTGGCTACTCGCCCGGGAGCCGACTCGAGCACCATTTCCTCTTGCAGCGTGTTCCAAGCCTCGCAGTGCGGACACTTGCCAGCCCAGCTCAAACTCACTTCGCCGCAATTACTACAAACGTATCGAACGCGTTCTTTCGCCATCTCTTAGTATTGTATCACTTTGGAATATTTATGACTTTGCCGCAACCGTAACCGGCCGTCGCTTGACTTGAAAATACAGGATATAGGCAATGTAGGCCTGGATAAGCGCGGCGTTGAACGGCAGGATCAGGAGCTTCCAGTCGAGCTTACCAACCGACACCGTGGCCATGAACGAGCTGAGCGAGCCGAGCAGCCAGGCGATGCGCGTCTCCGACTCCGGATGCTTCTTGGCTTTCAGGATCGTCGGCGTCAATGCCACCTCCACGACCAACAGCGTCGAAAAAATGCTCAGAACCGGCGAATCGAAGACGACCCACAGGAGTACGCCGACCATTGTGGTCACTATGGCGAAGATGTCCAGCTTGGAGTAGCCGCCAGTGCCATTAAACAGCGAAGCGGCAAAGATCGCGCCGGTAGCCAAAGCTGCCGCCGCGAATAGCCACAAGGAATTGCCTGCGCCGCTGGCATATTGGTTGGCAAAGCCGATGCAGTTAAGCAAAAACGACACTCCCCAGGTGACCCGGTGTGGCTTGATTTTTCCCTTGGCCGCATTCACAAAATAAGGGTAATCGCCGATCAAAAAAATAATGGAACTTGCGATGCCGATAACGGTAAATACCATGGTGTTGGGGGTCGCTCTCTTTAAGTACCGTCACAGTATATCATTACTGGCGCGGCGCGGTGGTTACGTTGCTGTTGATGGCGTCTTCGAGTTGGCGCTCCTGGACAGCAATCGAATTGCGCAGGGCTAGAATGCTATTGAAGTCACTGACCAGCTTGTTCGTCTCCTTCACCAATTCCCGGTAACCGTCAACCTGATTGTTAAAACTTGACACGCCGGCGTTATATTTGGCCACCTGGCCGGACGACAAATAGGAATCCATCTGCTCGCGCTGCTGGCGCAAAACCTGTTCTTGCTGGCTCAGCCGAGTCTTGTCGCTCTCGATTTGTGACTTCAACTGGCCGAGCTGAGCGTCGTAACTACTGATCTGCGCCAGCCGCTGGTCGAATTCGGATTGGTACTTCTGGTGCAGGGCTATCACCGCAGAGCGATTGGCAAAGTATTGGGCGTAATATCGTTCCAGCTCGGGCGGCAAATTGGTCGCCTCAGTGCCAAAGATCGAGTGCATCTCGTTTTGCAGTTGATCCGGCTCGCTCTGCTTATAGCTATTAATCTTGTCTTTGAGCGCCTGGCTGGCTCCTTGGTCAAAATACTGTTGCAAGAGCCCATCCACGTAGTTCCGTTCCGAACTGTTGAGGCGTTGGTAGGCCTGGTGGAGCATTTCGTGGGCGGCGGTCACCTGTTCGATGCCGCTCAGCCGCTCGTCGGTTACATCAAAAACGTAGATGCCCAGGCGGTTGCCCTCGAAACAACCCAACACTGCTACCTGGTCTGACAGATTGGTGCAATGTTGGTTAAAATCGTCTTTAGCCTCAATGGCCGGCCGGTTGGCATAAAACAGCTCTCTGCCATAGGCAGTCATGGTGGTATCGTTCGCCAAGCCTTGGACTGCCGCGGACGGGTGGTAGTTGCGCGTAACCGCCCAGTCAAGAATCCGGTCGTGCTGGAACCAAAATGTAATACCCGCGGCCACAAGCAGCACTAGCAGCACTTGCGGCCAAAAACGACGGGCAAACTTCATATGCTTAGTGTAGCAGGCACCAGCAAAAAGTTAAGAGTCTACTCGCTGAGGGTGGAATAAGTCAGTTCGTCTTTTTGAGCGCCGACCGAAATGATGTCGCCTTTTTGGTAAGACTCGTTCAAGAGTTCAGTGGCGATGTGGTCTTCAACGGTGTCCTGGATAAGACGGCGCAGCGGGCGAACGCCATTCTTCGCATCATAGCCATGATCGAGCAGGTACTGCTTAGTAGCCGGAGTCAGCCGGACCGCCATGCCCTTCTTCTGCAGGCGCTTGTTCAGTTCTTCGATCTGCAGGTCGATAATCCGATAGATGTCTTTGCGGGTCAAGGCGCGGAAGACGACGACTTTATCGATACGGTTTAAGAATTCCGGGCGCATCGTTTTCTTCAGTTCGTCGAGCACCTTGTCGCGGTTAGCGGCGTGCAGCGCGTCGAGGTCTTTCAGGTCGTCCTGGCGCTCGGCGCGGAAGCCGAAAGAGGCCTCTTTCTGTAGTTTTTCGGCGCCGATGTTGCTGGTCATAATGACGATCGTGTTAGTGAAGTCGATCTTGCGGCCCTTGGCGTCGGTTAGGGTACCGTCCTCCAATATCTGCAGCAGCATGTTGTAGGTATCCGGGTGGGCTTTTTCGATTTCGTCGAAGAGTACCAGGCTGTATGGGCGGCGGCGAATCTTATCAGTCAACTGACCGCCATCGTCGTAACCGACATAACCGGCGGGTGCGCCAACCAAGCGGGCGACGTTGTGGTGTTCGCCAAACTCGCTCATGTCGATCTTTACTAAAGCATCCTCGGAACCGAAGAATTCGCGGGCCAGAACACGGGCCAGTTCGGTCTTACCGACACCGGTCGGACCCAAGAAAATGAACGAACCGATCGGACGCGTGCCGGCGCCAATGCCGGAACGGTTGCGGCGGATAGCACGGCTAACGGCATTAACCGCCTCTTCCTGGCCGATCACGTACTTGCCGAGATTCTTTTCCAGGTTTAGAAGATATTTTGCCTCGGAACGGATAACTTTCTTTACCGGCACGCCGGTCATGCGAGCCACCACTTCGGCGACATCCTCACTGGTGACATCGATGCGCTTGGTGTCTTTGTCAGTAGCCTGCAGCTTGCCCAGTTCTTCGTGAATCTGGGACGCGCGGGTCTTTTCGCGGGCGGCGCGTTCATAGTCTTCGCCGTCTACCGCTTCATCAATACGAGTATTAACCAGCTTGAGTTCTTTCTGCAGTTTGCGGACTTCGG
>DATJJV010000025.1:0-4927 GCA_035491975.1 Pristimantibacillus sp.
TCGGATTTTTCGTCGTGGGCTTGCGGCAAAATGTCGCTGGCACCAATGTAGAGCAGGAAGCCGGCAAAGAAGCCAAGATAGAGAGGCAAGTATTGCTCGGGCAAGGTGAAGAGCAGGGTGGATAGAGCGCCGGCGATCGGCAGCAGAGCATTGACCACAACCAGCTGCATGGTGCGGCGGACGCCATTCTTGTGCATGAGCATTAGGCTGGCGGCGTTCAGGCCATCGGCAAACTTGTGGGCAATCAGGGCCAACGAAACGGCCACGCCTACGCTGGGATTAACCTGAAAAGCCAAGCCAATGCCGATACCGTCCAGGAACCCGTGTCCGCCAAGAGCCAGCGCGGACAATATCCCCACCTGCGGGTGGCGATGCTTCCCATATTGGGTCTCGTGCTCGTGGTGGATCAACAACAGTTTTTCGGCAATATGGAAGCCAAGGAATCCGATCATCAACGCCACCATCGCCCAGGTCGGGTCGAGGTTGAGCCGATGGATGATACCGAACATCTCCGGCAGGACGTCGAAAGCGACCACGCCCATAATAATCCCGGCCGTAAAGCCCAGGATGTGCCGCAGTTTACCGGCATGCCGCACAGCAACCCAACCGCCCAACAAGGTCGAGACAAACATACACAGCGTAAAGGCAACTGCCAACATGCTTTAACAATAGGGTAGGGGAGTCTGATTTGTAAAGATGGGCGGCTAGTTGGCCGGCTGCAGCGCACTCTTGATGCGCTCAACCGATTCGTCGGGCCGGTAGTCGTCAAACCAAAGCACATGCCAACCCTGTTTTTCAGCGGCCATCAGATTCACGCGCGAATCATCAACCAACAGGATTTCCGAAGGCGGAACGTTGGCCTTTTGTATGGCCGTCTGGTAAATTTCGACCTCCGGCTTGATAGCCTTCACCTGCGAGGAATCGACGATAGCTTCGTAGCCGGCATTAGGCAACAAGCCCTTCTCGATCATGATGTTCACGAAGCCGGGCATAATGTTGGTCAACAGACCGACACGGTAGTGCTCGGCCGCCCAGGCTACCAGCTCGTGCATGGCCGGGATGGGCTCGATGGCCTCCATATAGTACTCGGTCCAGTCAATCGGTTTGTCGGCGTGCAGTTCGCTGGTCAGTTTTTCGTTGAAAGCCGCCAGGTCCATTTCGCCGCGACAAACAATGTCGTTGTAATGCCAGAAGGTGGTCTCGACGACGTCGGCCGGCGCGCCGGTCTCTTCGCTCAAACGGGTAAAGGCCCGGTGGAAAAAGCGCACCAGACAGCCGTTGATGTCGAAGTATACAAAGGTGATGCCGCTCCGCGAGCGTTTCTTAGCGGAGAGGTGTGAGGACCGGCTCGACGAACCCATCAACTGGTCGAGGCCAACACCTAGGGCTTCGGCGATATTTTGAATCGTGAAAATCGACGGCGCTTTGATAGCTCCGCGCTCGATCTTGGTCAACGTGGAATAGCTCAAATTAGCCTTGTGACACAAGGCCTGCTGGGTCAAACCCGCACTCTGCCGCGCCTCTTGCAGACGCTTCCCGAGCCCCTTCTCATCCATAGCCATATCATACCACACCAAAATCGAAATTTTGGCAAGAACTAGCCGCAAAAGGCCAGTGCTTGAATACGCTCCAGATTGCGTTCTGTTGTATTTTGCTTATGTTATTGCCACAATAGGGGTTATGCAATTCATCAGAAAAACCACCCTCGGGGCCGTGGCCTCATTATTCATTACAACCTTATTTCTCTTCGGAGTCATGTTCGGCCTGCAGCGGGTCTTCAGCACGCCTACGGCTATCAAGTCGGCGCTAAAGCAGAGCGGCATTTACCAAACGGCGATTCCGGACGCGCTGGAGCAAGCCCAAAAAGACCAACAAAAGAATGGCCAATCTGGCGGAGACCAGCTGCCGTTGGATCGGCCGGAGGTAAAGTCGATTGTCCAAAATGCCGCCACGCCGGACTTCCTGCAGACCCAGTCCGATACCATCCTTGACGCAGTGTACGCCTGGCTGCAAGGCAAGACTGCTAAGCTCAGCTTCTCGATTGACCTGACCGACGTCAAGGGCCGCTTGGCCGACGGGGTAGGGCAGTACACCCAGCAGCGCCTTGCCAGCCTACCGGCCTGCGCCCCAGGCACAGTGCCGCAGGGTGATGTTGATCCGTTTAACGCAACCTGTTTGCCAAAGGGAGCTGACATAAATGCGCTGTCTGCCCAGGCCCGCAGTCAGATCACCGGAGGGGATTTCCTGAAAGACACCCAGCTCAACGCCGACACCCTGAAGAGCAAAGACGGCAAGACTCTCGATCAGCAGCTCAAAAACGCACCCGACATATACAAAAAGTCCAGCATGGGTGTCTACTTGTTGGGCCTTCTGGTGCTGCTCCTGGCCATGGCCATAGTTTTCCTGAGCAAAACTCGGCGCTCCGGATTCAAGAAGGTGGCGATTATCGCTATCGTCATCGGCACGCTTATTTCGCTGCTCGGCTGGGCCGTCAGTTTCGGCCTGGAAAAGGCGAGCACCAAGATAGACATCTCTAATCCGGCGCAGCGAAGCGGCCTGAAAGTGGCCCAGGTTCTGGCAAACGACTTACGCATGTGGTATCTGGTCTTCGGCCTGACGCTTGTTGGCTTAGCCATTGCAACACTGGTTGCCCAGGGCTTCATCAAACCAAAGGATGGAATAGAAACCGCACCTGCAAAGGCCGAGAAAGAACCCGTCGAAGAATCAGCCGGCAAACCCGCCGGCGCTGAAACCCCGGCCAAACCCAGGCCCCGGCCGACCAGAAAACTTGTTCAGTAAGTACGCTAGGCTGGGTTGAGGTACAACCCGTGCTCTTGAATGTATGCAATCGTGTCCGGATGCAGCCGCGCGGCGCTGGCTGAATTGCTGCGTATCTGCGAAGAGGCCATACCTGCTTCCGGCGTGTTGATAGCAGTGTAGCGGATTTTCGTACCGTATTCCCGCTCCAGCCCGGCCAGCAGTTCGGTGATCTCCGCGGGATTGTCGTCGGCCCGCATGCCCACGGCGAATGAAACTTCTTTAAAAAGAGTGTCCAAACCTTCCCAACGATAAGAAAAAGTCCGGACGACGTCCGATCCGATTAGAAGAGTGAGGTCTGCCTTGCCAAGTAGCGAGCGTAGTTCGGGCAGGGTATTCTTAACCGTAAACTGATCTGCCGCCAGGCTCAAAACCCGAAAGGCCGCTTCCGTTTTCGTGGCCCGTTCGATGAGCGCGATCCGGTGGGCAATATCCGTAACGCCGTGTTTGCCGCGCGGCCGGCGCTCGGGCATGAACAAAACCTCGTCCAACCCGCAAACCCGCCGCGCTTCCGCTGCAAAGGCAAGGTGCCCCTGGTGGATCGGGTCAAACGTTCCAGAAAATAAACCGATATGGCGGTGCATACAGTTATTATACGAAACCAAACAAAAAGCCCGTCAGAAGACGGACTCTTTGCTTGGTACACCCGGCGTGATTCGAACACACGACCTTTGGCTCCGCAAGCCAACGCTCTATCCAGCTGAGCTACGGGTGCAAACTAGAATGCGGAACCTGTTAAATATAGCAGATTTTGTCTCTGTTGGCTAGATGGGAGGTTTACGCTAAAATGTTGGCACGGAGAGGTCGCATAGTTGGTCTAGTGCGCTACACTCGAAATGTAGTATAGGGGCAACTCTATCGAGGGTTCGAATCCCTCCCTCTCCGCCAAACTTATCAGCCGCTGCTTGCGGCTTTTTTATTTTGAGCAGGGAAGACTACTGGCCAGTTTGCGTCCGGGCGTCGATTTCCCGGGCCCAGCGCATCAACACGCCTTGCCATACAGCACGCAAGCCAGTAGTTCTCATGAACTCATAGGGCGTTCCGGATCCCATAGCTCGGTCATGCTGCATAGCCTCTATCTTGCGGTGATCTTCAACAATGAATTGGATAAGACTCTCTGTGGAGTCGGCCGGGTTGCGCGAAGCCAACATAAGTCCGCGAATCGGGTCAAGCTTCTCAGCCTCTTCGAACGTAGGGTCGACGAACAGAAAACCTGCGTCACGGTTAAAGAGGATTCCTCCGGCATTGTGATAGTGCAGGCCGCGTTCACGCATACCTACCCGTGTTCTGGCCAGCTGTTCGACATGCCGTCGGCGCATCTGCGCGGCAATCTCGCGCCCGCTCATGTCTACCACCAGCTGGCTGGGCGAGATTGTCGTGGTTACCATTAGGTTGCGCTCGAGGTCGACGGCGACCAGTTGTTCGAGACCCTCTAGGCTCTCGCCGGCAATCAGTGGGGCGGTGCTGTGTAGTAGTTTCCGGCGCAGCCGTTCCTCTGGCGATGCTTCGCCCTCCGTTCCGTCCAACTTCTTGCGCGAAGCATATGAGTCAGTGGGATCAAGCCGCATGCCCTTGACTGCGTATTTTTGTCCGTCTGGCCCGTCAATAATGGTTACCCACTTATCAGAACCGGCCCCCTTGATCTCGCTCAAACCCTCCACCCAACGGCTACTCCCGTCACTCCAGATAGAACCCCCTTCTTTCAGCAGACATCTCTGCTCGCCGAAGGTGGTGTCGTAGCTGACATCGCCCAGGCCATAAGGATCTAGGCCGGCTCGGCTCCGGAAGTCGTCGATTTGGCCGGCGGCCCTATAGGCAGCCTCGGCAAACGGGGCAAAGGCCGCTTCGTAGGGGGCTAGCTGCTCGGGCGTAGCCAAAAATTGGTTGTGTATGGGGGAGGGGGACTCGTTTGCCATGGTTTTTGTATCTGTTAGTACAAATAAATATAGCACAATTTGTACTATTTGTCAATCCAGACGAACGCCGTTAGAAGTGCAGGCGGCGCATCAGGCGGTCGACGGTGTCGAGCTCGCCGCGTTCCATGGGCAAATGTTCGGACAATAAATTTACGGCTTTGTCGGCGGTGTCGGGCGCAAGATATGCGCTGGCC
>DATJJV010000026.1:0-6021 GCA_035491975.1 Pristimantibacillus sp.
TGACGGCAAGGTGAAGTTCGACCATCTGGATGCCCTGACCAACGACGAAATTATCAAAGAACTGACCGCCGTAAAAGGTATCGGCGAGTGGACCGCGCACATGTTTATGATGTTTTGCATGGGTCGGCTCGACATTTTGGCGTACGGCGACCTGGGGATACGCAATGGAATCCAAAGACTATATGGGCTCAAGAAGCAGCCCGACGTCAAAACCGTCCAGCGCATCGCCAAGAAATACCATTGGCACCCCTACGAATCAGTGGCCTGCTGGTACATCTGGCAAGCGCTCGATAACAAGCCCGTTGTTTAGGTCCCCTACTTCTTGCGACCCTTTTCTACAAACTGGCCCGTTGTGTGGTCTCTGGCGATTTTGTCCCAGGAGTAGACACGGCCATTCATGGCGACATACACACCTGGCCGGAGTACTTGTAGCGCACCGATAGCCACGCCGACATTAAATGGCGCATCTGAGTCTGAAAACTTCTCCGGCCGCATCGCACCGGTTAGTATGATCACCTTGTCGGGCACACGGGCTAGGACCTCAGCCGTTTCGATCATTGTGTCGGTGCCGTGTGTGACAATGATCTTGTCGGCGGCCGCTGAGATGCAGGCGGCCAAGATATTCTGACGGTCTTTATCGGTAATTTCCGTGCTGTCCTTGCGTAGAACCGTTTTAACGGTGTAGTTAAATATCGGGCTCACTCGAGATAAGATCCTCTTGACTGCCGGCATCGTGATCTCGAAGGCAAAACCCCTCGTCAGCCGCGGATAGTCTTTGTCGATGGTTCCGCCAGTCTGCAGAAACAGCACGTTCACTGCATCGCCGCTTGCTTCTTCATGGCGTTGATCATGCGGGTCATGCCGATGCCGCCGCCGGTGCGCGGGAAGAACTTGAATGCCAGGAAGTTCTCAAGCTCGGCGAGAACCCGCTTCTTGCCGAAGAGCCTAAATAGCTTTTGGGCATATTCGCCGCCGCTAATGGTGTGGAACCCCTGTCGCATCTCGTCAACATCAGTACTGCGCTCGGCGCTTCCAATGGTTTCGTGGCCGTGCATGATCACATCGATCTTGTGGGCGTAATCCGTTCCTTTCCGCTTCATGTTCCAGAAGGGCGAAGTGCTCACCGGGAACTCTTCGCAGAAAACGACTGGTCCGAAATCTGAAGCCATCTTGCCTTCGTGCTGGTGAGTCAGCTCGCCGGTTTTGTAGTGGTTCTTCAGCTCGTCGTACGTCTTGTAGCGGAAGTCTTTTTTCTTGCCGAAGCCGAGGTGCTCGAGCAGTTCGGTCTCGAACTTTTCCAGGTCTTTGATGGTGCCGGGCAGCTCGAATTCGAACATCGGGAAGATGATCTTGTGCCGGCCGGGCACCGGATTCTTTTCGGCGCGGTAGCTGGTGCTAACACAGAAGACGCCCGGCAGCTTGGGGTTGTTGAGCAGCTCGTACTCCAGCCACATCTGGCCGGTTTGCGGCAGCGGCCACTTTTTGCCATTGTAGTTGTAGGTGGCCACCGTGTCCGGATCCTCGCAGGCCGCCAGAATGCTCAGGCGGTCCTGGGTGCTCACCTCCAGGAAGCCTTTGCTCAGGCAGAATTCGCGCATCTTGTTGACCACGTCACTAAAGGCCGCAATGTCTTCTGTGCCGATATAATTGTCGTTCATATTTTTCTCCCCCTCTAAAAAAAGAGGCCCGTTACCGGGCCATTAGTATTTGATAGTAATCGCGATCGGTTCTTTTCGTGCCAACCTCCTTCCTATAAAAAAATTCCCGGATTGGTTTCCGGGAATTGAAAAACAGGCAGCTTGCGTGAAGATTTTCATGCTAGCCGCCTGTTCATACTCCAAGGGAATATACTGCTTTTGTTTGGCGCCGTCAAGTCTTTTGCAGACGTTCGCGGAACTCCTTAAACGTCTTCAGGTCGTCCTTGATACCTTGGTGAGTAGTAAGGTCAATGGCCTCATCGGCGGTCACCCACTGCCAGCCATCGTGTTCTTCGCTGGTGCGGGGCTCGGCGTCTTTGGTGCGGCACCAGAAGGTGATGCCTTTCAATTCGTTTTCGGCGGTTTCGCCGCCGCGCATGAAGGTGAAGGTGGTCAGGGGCATTACCAACTCCAGGTTAGAGATACCTGTTTCTTCGTGGACTTCGCGCCTCAGGCCGTCCTCAATCGGCTCGAACTGCTTGAGCCGGCCTATAGGGAACTCCCACACGCCGCCGCCCACCGCGCTGCCGACGCGTTTGATCATCAACACTTTACCGTCCGGACGCTCCAGAACGGCGCCGACGCCAACCTGGAACCGGCCCTCATCGTTAACGGGCATGCTGGTAGTAACCATCTCTTCCAGCCAAGGGGCCACCTGGTCATAAATAATGTAGTGGCCGCGGTCGTTGGGATGCAGGCCGTCGTGGGCAAAGAGGTTCTCGGTGCCCTCCTGCTCAAACGCCGGCCGGGTGCGCACAAAGGGCAGCCCCTCTTCCTGGACAATGCGTTGCATGGCGTCCTCGTAGTCGCGCAGGCGTTGGTCGACATACTCTTGATCTTTGAGTGTAACGGTGTGCTTGGCCAGCGGCGGCGGGCCGACAAAGATAATCCGGCTGGTGTAACCCTTGGCCAGTTTGATGATGTCGCGCACATTGGCCTCGAACTGTTCGTAGGCGACCTCGATCTGCCCGTCGGTCACGCGCTGGTCATTGGTGCCGAAGGCAAACACAAACACCAGCGGCCAGCTCGCTGACTTGCGGGCTTCAATTTCGGCCTTCAGCCGCTTCAAAATTTTGGTGCTGCTGTTGCCTCCAACACCGAGGTTGACCACCTGCAGCTTGGGCTTGCCGCCGGTCGCCACGGTCTGACGATGGGCATCACGCTTGAGCCGGTCTACCCAACCGCCCTCTGTGTCCCATGCGCCATACGCGATGCTGTCGCCAAAAACTAGAATCCTCACGTCATGCTCACTTTGCATACATCATAGCAAAAGCAGTAGCCGAATAGCTACAAAACCAGTCAGTTATCCGGTCAAGGAGACTAAACTACGGGGCGAGGCGGTTGATATCCCTCGGGAAGAGGATGGCTTCTTTGACGTTGGCCAGGCCGATGACCTTTTCGGTCAGGCGGTCGATACCGAAACCGCAACCGCCGTGCGGCGGCAGGCCGTGCTTAAAGGCGGTAACAAAATGGCTAAAGCCCGGACTGTTCGGGTCGATGCCGGCGTCTTTCATCTGCTGGACCAGGTTCTCGTGACGGTGTTCGCGCTGCGGAACGGTGGAGATTTCAACGCCGCGGAACAGCAGGTCGGCCGAGCGGGCGGTGTTTTCATCGTTAGCCATGTGGTAGAACTTCATCTTGCTGCGGGGCAGGCCGGTGGCAAAGACAGCTTCGCAGCCCAGTTCTTTCTTGGTGTACTCGCAAATCCACTTCTCTTCCTCGGGTGTCAGGTCGATCTCTTTACTGGTGTCCTTGCCGGTGGCTTTGCTGTACATCTGATGGATTTCGGCCATGGTGAAGCGCGGGAATTCCGGCTTAATCACCAGTTCCGGCGCATTCAGGCTCTTCAGGTCGTCGCCGTGTTCTTCGTACACGCGGGTCAGAACGTTATAAACCAGGCCCTGCAGTGTATCCATAACCTCAGAGTGGTCCTTAATGAATCCCATTTCGATGTCCAGCATGGTAACTTCGGAGACGTGGCGGGTGGTAGCGCTCATCTCGGCCCGGAAAGCCGGAGCGATTTCGAACACGCGCTCGAACACGCCGACCATGATCTGCTTATACAGCTGCGGACTTTGGGCCAAGGTTGCTTCGCGGCCAAAGTAATCCAGCTTGAAGACTTCGGCGCCGCCTTCGGCCGCACCGGCCACGAGCTTAGGGGTGTTGATCTCGACAAAGTCGTTCTTGTAGAGATATTCGCGGATGTAGCGTGTCAATTCGCTTCTAATCTTAAAAATCTTCGTTTCCTGCAGGTTGCGCAGGCCGATTACCCGGTTGTCGAACAGGGTGTCGAGGTTGTCGGATTTGTGGCTGAGCGGTTTGTCGATTTCAATTGGCGGCTCTTCAGTCACCGGCACCATAACGGTCAGTTTGGCGTCGTGCAGTTCCACGCCGCCGGGAGCGCGGGGCTCTTCCTTAACAGTGGCCTCAACTTCCAACACGGTGCCGATTTGCAGGCCGCGCAGTTTCTCAACTTCGTTCTTGTCCTTCAAAACGACCTGCACCAGGCCGCCGCGGTCGCGGACGTTAATGAATGTCAGGCCGCCGAGCAGCCGCTTTTTGTGCAGCCAGCCCTGTATCATGACTGGTTTACCTATGTGGTCGTGGAGGTCTTTACTTAAGATTCGCATGAGTATCTCCTAAATAGTTGATGGTAAGCGGCTAACGCGGGGTCGTCTGGCACGAGCTACTTGCGCCTACAAGTAGTCGCCGACCCGGAGATTCATATTAGCTTGGCCGCGTGTGGTCATTGCTCTGATTCTACCACCTCTGTTGCCTCAGCGGAAGCCTCTTCGGTTTCAGCAGGGGCTTCTTCGGCGGCCAGCTCCAGTTCTTTGGGCTTGAAGGCAGCGACGGCGGCACGGTTTTCGAAGGCATCGAAGTCTTCTTCGCCCGGCTCGCCAATCAATTGAGTCAGCAGGTGGCTGAGTGTGATGACGCCGACCGGCTCTTCAAAGGCATTAACCACCACAACCATAAACTGGCCGGTGCGGGCAAAGGCCTGCAGCACCTGGCGCAAAGAGAAGTCCTCGTGTACAAAACAGAGGCGCGGGTGCATCAACTGGCGGACCTGGCCGCCGCTTTGGGCGGTCATGGCGTCGCGTAGAAACAGGGTGCCGACGACGTGGTCGGGCGTGTCTTCGTACACCAAAAAGCTGTTTTGGCCGCTATCGTGCAGTTCATCCAGCAACACCGGACCGATGTGGTCATCCAGCTTCACCAGCTTAACGCGCGACATCGGCAACACAATATCGGCCGCCTGACGATCGTCAAAACGCGCGGTCCGGGCTAGCAACTCCAGATCGTGCTTGGCAATACGATTGTCCGGCTGGTCGGCTTGCTGTTCCAACAGATTGAGCAGGTCTTCTTTCTCGTAGAGGCCGCTGTGGGCGACATGCCGGCGGTAGTGGTTGAGCAGGCGAGCGGCCAAATCAAATGGACTGTGCAGATAAACCATCAGCCAGTTCAGCGCCGGGGCGACTCGCACCGCAAAGTGGGCACTGGCGACAGTCAGACGCAAAGATTGCAGTAATACGACCAATGCGACGCTGAGCCCCACAACTACAAAGGCAGCAATCGGCGACATATTATAGAGCGTCAGCAAAAAACCGCCGGTCAAACCCAGGCAAAACACTAGCCACAGCAGCAGACGCATGCTGGCGCCGTAGGCTACTGGGCGATAGAGAGCTTCGGCCAGATGGTCGCCGCGCGCCGCCAGCCGTTTTAACTCCTTGGCTGGCACCGAACTGTAAAAACGCTGTAGCGCCAAAGCTACCAGCGCCAGCGCAATCAAGATTAAACCAGCTACGATTGCCATCATTGTATTTATCTTACGCCATCAGCCCGCTAGATTTCAAAATCATCGTCCCTTCGCGTGCGGCCGCGGCCGCTTGAGACGGCGCCGCTCCATAAACTGCCGGTAAGCCTCGCGTTCGCCGATCCAGAAACTGATGACCATCAAAACCACAGCAATATAGGCCGGCCAGACCACCCACAGCCACTGCCGGACAAACGAGACTAAACCGCCGAACAGCGTGCGGTGCGTGTTGGCCAGGGCGGCAGTTGCTTTGACCACCGCCACCAACTGGATCGTAGTAGTCGCGCCGCGGGCGTCAACCACGGCAATCAGCACCGTAAAGTTTTGGTCGGTTGCGGACAGCTTTGTGTAGGCGTGCGAGAGCTTGAACTCGGAACTGTCCGGCCGGTTGATACTGCTGGTAGTGCCGTCGCCCCAGTCAATCGACAGGTTGTAGGGCGGCGTGCCGCCGGTCAGGCCCAGTTGCCAATCTACCGACTGCCCCGCGCTGTGCGCCTGGTAATGGTA
>DATJJV010000027.1:0-14919 GCA_035491975.1 Pristimantibacillus sp.
CGGATTGCTTCTTCCATTATTTTTTCCTCCTCTTCTTAGCGGTTGTCTTTCGCTTTGAAGATTTGGTTTTTGATTTTGAGGATTCGATAACTTCGCCTTCGATGACCTGTTTGCCGCCCTTTGTCTCGGCCATAGCTTCCATTTCTTCGGTGTCTTCGCGCAGCACAATACTTTGCTGGATCAGAGCCGTCAAACCGCTGGTCAACCAGTAAAGGGCCAGGGCAGACGGAATGTTAACTGTAAACAGGAAGATCATTGCCGGCAACAGATAGCGGGTGCTGCGGCCAACCGCGGCATTAACCTCGGACTGGTCAGCCTGCTTGCCCTCTTTGGCCTCAGACAGAATAGAGCGCAGGCTGCGCGAATCTTTGGTGTCCGGGCTGAGCTGCTTACTCTGGTAGAACTGGACGACGGCGCTGCCAAGCACAATCAGCATTGCCGGCCAGTACAGGCCTTGCGGGCCGAGGGCACTCCTGGTTAGGTCGACCACACCGAAAAGCGTGGTGTCGAACTCCTTGATGTGATGCGAGATGTGTTCAATCCAGGGCAGGTGTTGCAGGAACGGATATGCAAAGGTGTCGATGGCGTTGTGGTCGACCAATACTTTGCGCAAACCGATATACAGGCCAATTAGGATCGGGATCTGGATAATCAACACGCCGATGGTGCCGAACGGATTGATGCCGCGCTCTTTGTAGAGCTCCATCATGAGCAGCGACTCTTTGCGCTTGTCGCCGGCTGCCTCTTTTTTGATACGCTTCAGTTCCGGCTGGACCTTGCGCATCGCTTTCACCTGGTGCAGCTGCTTCTTAACCAACGGCCACATCAACAAGCGGACGATAATCGTAAAGATAATGATGGACAAGCCAAAGTTGTGCCCCGGCAGGATGCCGTAGATCAACACCAGTAGATTAAAGATAGGCTGAACGATCAACGCGTTCCAAAGGTCACCCATTATATGTTTGTCTCCTTTTCATCTACTATACCATGCTCCGCCTCTGGGGTTGGCGTACCGGACAGTATAGCAGCCTTTGACAACATGCCGAGAACCGCCTGTTGCAATGTGGCATGACTCATGTCGGCGACGTGCTCATCGTAGACGGTCAAAATAAGATCGTAGGGTTTGCTGATGCGCCCGGCATGTTTACGGACAATCTCATATAAACGGCGGCGCACCCGGTTACGTACCACAGCGGATTTGCTAACCTTGCGGCTCACCACTACCGCCACCCGGTAGCTGGGTTGGCGGGTGTTATGAACATAGCGCAGCGAGACAAAACCGGCCCGGACAGTTTGGCCCTTTTGATAGACATAGCGGAGGCTGCTCCGCCCATGGAATCGGTGCGTACGGTTTATCATCTCCGTAAAGAGCTCCTTGGCCTATTAGCCGGCGAGCGGCCGCACTAGTTAGGCGGACAGGCGCTGGCGGCCCTTGGCGCGGCGGCGTGAAAGAACGACGCGGCCGGCCCGGCTTGCCATGCGCTTCAAAAAGCCGTGCTCTTTAGAGCGCTGGCGTTTTTTGGGTTGGTAGGTTCGTTTTGGCATATACTTCCACTCTACAGGAAGGACTATCGGCGGACAAGGTTTAGTGAACCTGGCCGCACCCCCGCTCCTGCTTGTTATTTCAACAATGTTTAGCCCACTAATCTTATCAGTTTTTCCACACTTAGCCAAGTACTTTCCACAGTTTTACAGATGGAGATCATTACTGTGTATAAATTCCCGTGTTCTCAATTCCAGATATTCTTTTGTTAAAAGATGTGGAAAAGTCGCTTGCGCTGGCGTATAGTCTGTTACATAACCTGGAGCGATAAGAGGGATGCAGCCGTCGAGTTTGTGGCAAGCAGTATTAGGGGAAATTGAGTTGTCGGTCTCGCGCGGCAATTTTGTGACTTGGTTCAAAAATACCTGCCTGCTCCGCCAGGACGCCGAGCGCATTATCATCGGCGTGCCCAACGTCTTTATAAAGCAGCAACTGGAACGTAAATATAATGACTTGGTGGTCAGCACGCTGCGCAAAAACGGCGCTGATGCCGAGAGGGTAGAATATAAGATCCACTCTTCGCTGACCCCATCTCGAGAAGAGGACCCGGTAGTCCTCAGGCCTTCACCGTCATCCGGCACAGTTACCGCGACCCCCAAAACTCAAACTACCGCCCTGACCCACACCTACCGCCAAGGCCTAAACGAACGCTATACCTTCGAAAACTTCATTGTCGGCTCCGGCAACGAGCTGGCCTACGCCGCTTGCCAGGCCATCGCTGTCCACCCAGGAACCAAATACAACCCGCTCTTTCTATATGGCGGCGTTGGTATTGGCAAAACCCACCTTATTCAGGCTGTGGGCAATGCCGTGTTGGCCAACAACCCCAAAGCCCGGGTCGTATACGTCTCGAGTGAACAGTTCTTGCAGGAGTTTGTCGATGCCCTGCGCTTCAAAAAGAACACCGACTTTGCCGACTTTTACCGCGGCGCCGATGTGCTGATCGTCGACGACGTCCAGTTCATCGCCGGTAAAGAAAAGGTACAGGAAGAATTCTTCCACACCTTCAATGCCCTGCACCAGGCTAGCAAACAGATTATTATTAGTAGCGACCGGCCACCACGCGATATTACGACACTCGAAGAACGCCTGCGCTCCCGTTTTGTCTGGGGCATGAGTATTGACATGCAGACCCCGGACTTCGAGACGCGCTGCGCTATCCTCCAGACCAAGGCCCACACCCACGGGATCAACCTGCCGAACGATGTCGCCGATTACCTTGCTACCAACGTTCAGACCAACATCCGCGAACTTGAAGGCGCCCTTAACCAGCTGCTGGCGTTCTGTGAAATGCGTGCCCTTGAGCCGAATTTGACCATAGCCACCAGCCTGCTTGGCAACAACCAGTCTCGGCCCAAACACATCAGCGCCCGGCAAATTATCGAGCGCACGGCACGACACTTCCAAATCCCGCTCGAAGACATACTAGGGCCAAAGCGCGACAAAGATATTGTTGTCCCCCGCCAGGTGGCTATGTATATGCTCAGAAGTGAGCTGCATCTCAGCTTCCCAAAGATTGCCAAAGAGCTTGGACGCAAGGACCACACCACCGCCATCCACTCCATTGAAAAGATCGAAAAAGAGTCGCGTATCGACGCCGACATCCGGGCTGCAATCAGCAGCATCAAGGGTAAATTGTATGCGTAAAAGCTGTGTACAACCCGTGGAAATGCGCTGTTCGAGTCGTGGAAACGAACAAGTTTTGTGCACGACTTCCTGCAACCGCCAACCCACTAGGCGTGCACAAACCACAACTTTCACACAGTTCAGCCGCAATCAATCCGCATGGGTTCCCACAGCCAAATACCGCAATCAACCCCCGTTAAAAAGTCTGTTTTCCCCACAATCCACACCCCCTATAAATACAATAACTATTCATATTATTTAGTAAGTAAGGCAGCTGAGGAGAAAAAAGTGAAGCTACAAGTCACCCAAGAAAATCTTAATAAAGCGCTCGGCATGGTAGCCCGGGTAGCCAACACACGAGGCACCTTGCCAGTGCTAGCCAATGTCCTTATTAAGACAGTCAACAACCGGCTGAGTATTGCTGCCACCAACCTGGACATTGCCATCACCCACTATATTGGCGCCAAGGTAAGTGACGAAGGTGCAATCACCGTCCCTGCTCGTCTGATGCAGGATTTTGTGAGCAGCCTGCCGGTAGGGGTCATTGATCTTAAGCTGGATGACTACAAACTAAACATTGCCACCGACCAGTATCAATCGGTCATTAATGGCGTGTCGGCCGAGGAATTTCCGGTTATGCCGGCTATTACCAAGGGTAAAACCTGGACGGTCCCGGCTGCCGAACTCAAGAAAGCCCTGCAACAAGTAGTGATCGCCGCCTCGGGCGATGAAGCTCGTCCGGTGCTGACCGGCGTCTATATGCACACCATCGAGGGCAAGCTTTATATGGCTGCCACCGACAGTTACCGTCTGGCCGAGAAAGAGCTATCTAAAACCAAAGAAGAGGTCAATTTACTAGTTCCGGTGACTGCCATGCAAGATCTGTTGCGCATCGTGAATGACGTCGAAGAAGACGTTGAGGTTACTAGTGATGAACAGCAAGTGCTTTTCCGTGTTGGCGATGTTGAGTTGGTTGCCCGCTTGATTGAGGGCAAATATCCCGACTACCGCAAGCTGATCCCGCAAAAGTTTGAGACCACGGCTGTGCTCAAGCGCGCCGACCTGCTCAACGCAACCAAGATTTCCAGCCTGTTCGCCCGCGAAAGCGCCGGCAGCATTACGCTGAACGTTGATGAGTCGACCCAGGAGCTAAACATTCGCTCGGTTGCCTCGCAATTGGGCGAAAACACCGCAAAAGCGGCCGCCAAGGTTACCGGCGGGGGCTCAATCACTCTCAACTCGCGCTATCTGTTGGATGCCCTGCACGCTTTGAGCGGCGACGAGGTCAGCTTCCGATTCAACGGCAAGCTCGAACCGTCGGTTTTACAGGATCCGGCCGCCCAGGACTACACCCACATCATCATGCCTCTCAAGAGTTAGAATAGAGGGATGGTCACCGATATCCGGTTACAAAACTTCCGGTCGTACCGCGACGCGGCTTTTGAGCTGAGCCCGGGCGTCAATATTATTGTTGGCCCGAACGCCAGCGGCAAAACCAATTTGTTGGAATCGATCTTGATGGTGGCCCACGGCGGCTCTTACCGCGCCAAAGACCCGGAGCTGGTGCGTTTTGGTGCTGAATGGACGAGGCTGGATGCCGACCTGCCGGAAAGCAAGCGGATAGTTAAGATCCAAAAAACCGCCGACGGCCGTACGACTAAAACTTTCGATATCGACGGAGCCAACCTAAGCCGGCTAAGTTTGGCGCGCACTATGCCGGCAGTATTGTTCGAACCCAACCACCTACTCCTCTTAAATAGCTCGCCCGATCTGCGGAGGGCATTTTTGGACGATCTATTAGAGCAATCCGTGCCCGGTTTTGGCGCCACCCGCCGCCACTACAAACGGGTGTTGGCTCAGCGCAACGCCCTGCTTAAGAGAAACCCCCGCGACTTGCGCGAGCAGCTGTTTGTGTGGAACGTGCGTCTCGGCGAGCTGGGCGGCCAAATGGTGCGCGAACGCAGCGGAATCGTCGATCGCTTCAAAGACCGGGCTAGCGACCTGTACAGCCGTTTGGCGGGCAAAGAACACGAGACTGAGCTAAATTACCGGACTCAATTCGTACCGGAACAATACGAGACCAGTCTCGTCCATAAACTAGAGGCCTCAATCGACTTGGATGTGGTTCGTGGTTTTACCGCCTACGGTCCGCACCGCGATGACCTGGAGGTGTTTATTGGCGGCCACGCCGTGCAGGAGGCCGCCTCGCGCGGCGAAACCCGTACAATGGTCCTGGCACTCAAAATAATGGAGTTACAACTAGTCGAAGAACTCAAAAGCGAGCGGCCGATGCTGTTGCTCGACGATGTGTTTAGCGAACTAGACGGCAAACGCCGCCATGCCCTCACCGAATTTCTGAAGGATTACCAGACATTCATAACTACCACCGATGCCGACATGGTGGTCGATCACTTTACGAGCAGCACAATCATCCCGGTTTCGAACTAGAAGGCGCCGGTCCTGATCAAGCCGTTCATTAGCTGGCCGGTCATGTTCATGGCAGCCCTGTCGTCAGGTACGCCGGTGTAGAAATTTTCAGCACCAACCACAACCTGAAGCTCCAGGCCGTTATTCCAGGCGTAACCTAGATCGCCGTGTGCGCCGAGGTAGCCGTACACTTTGCCGTCGTCAAGAACAAGTGGCGTCCAAGCGGCTGCGGCATCTGCGGCGTCGGATGCCATCCTGCGTTCATCCCATTGCTCGGGAGTTTCCCAGCGCTTTATCGCCCCCGCAGCCTCCCGCCGCGGTGGATTAGCCGGATCGCCGATGGCGATATCGATCTCTTCGTCGGGCTTACCGGTAAGCTGCACTCTGGCGGCCGCGAAGCGCGGGCCGTCTTCCGGCCGTGCGTCGGTTGGCGGTAGAACGGTTATGTCGCCGCCTAGCATGTCCGACAGAACCTTCTGTAAATCTCTGTCGTGTATGATGGCATTATAGATGCGGTTGGCGCCGCTGTTGCTGACCTCGCCGCTGCCCGCTCCGCCGCCGCCTCGCGGCCAAAGTTCCACTCCGGCCACTGCCGCGCCGGCAACAATTGCCGCGGCGGGAGCAACCCGGGTCAGCAGGAATCGTCTGGAAAACCTACGTTGGCCGCCGTTCTCGGGCTGGTCTCCCCCGGTTTGTGTTTCCCCGCCCTTGATGATTGTGTGTGTCATAAACCCTCCTCGGTAAAGCGGGCCTTTGGCCAATACCGAGGACACGCCGCCTCTACCTACACTTAACTATAGGAGTGGTAACAGATAATGGATGTGATTATTTTCACACTGCAAAATGCTTTTGCAAATTATAGCGAGCTGATGTCCGGGTCGTACTTAATTGGGGCTTTGCTGGTGTCCACGTGCTGATCTCTCAGCCAGCTTAGTGCATCGTCCCTTACGCGCCGCAAATACTGTTTGTATAGGTCGCTGCCCGGTGTTACGGCGTTCGGCGGGTAGAATGTGATCAGGAATTCCACGTTTTTGTCCTGGGTTACATCGTAATCGATCTTGTAGTCGACGGTCTGGTATGGAAGTTTTTCGATGACCGGGTACTCATTGTGTATTTTGTCTTGGGTGGCCGAGAAATCGGCGCCGGATATTCGTTCGTAGCGGGCTTGCTCATCAGGATGTGATGCTAGGTACGCCTGGCCTTCCGCGTCGGCCGGGGGCAGCCCCAGGTAGACTGTTTTAGTGCCCTCGAGCGTTGCGGTATCGGCCTCTTTTTCGACGCTGCTGAAATGCTCGCGGGTGGCCGCGAACTTGTGCTTACCAGGCTTGACGGAGACCTTCCCTGCTTCGATTGGTTTGCCGTCCATTGTCACTTTCGAGTCGCTGGGAACGACGAATATTTCTATGTTGACCCGTTTGCCCGGCCCGAACAGGAAGAACCAGATGAAGAACAAAAGGCCGAACAGTACGGCAACGCCGAGTATAAAAATCCTTCTGCTTCTTGTTTGCGGGTCCATATACGCGGTGTACTCCTAGTTTAGATGATACCACTCATAGTCTTCAAAGGTGTCCGCGCCGCTGGCCATTGGCGCGCGTTCACATTGCGAGGCCGAGGCTGCATCGCCGTCCCAATTCGGATCCATTTGGTGGAGGGCGCTGCCGACATAGAAGAAGGTGTGGCCCTCGCAGAGAAGGCTACTACCGTTATAGGCGCAATGCGATTTTATGGCAATGTCACCGGGCTGCAGCGCGGCTTTGTTAGCGACGCGGGTATATTTGCCCTCTGCTGCCATTCGGTGCAGGTAGTCTATCTGTTGGACGGTGTTGCCCATGGGGCCGGAGTTGTAGTTCGGGTCGGCGCCGCTCTCGCGCATCACAATGGTTACGAATGCGCCGCAGTCGACGCCGTCACAGTCTCCCTTGTAGGGTGCCCGGTCGACGGCAGCTTGGTACGCGGGCACTTTCTCCATCGCATTCGAGGATCCGGCGCGCCGGTAGTTCGGCCAGGCAAACTCATGTATTTTGTTGAGGATTGCGGCACTGCCACCACCGACGCATCCATTAGTCGCGGCTTCCGGGGCGGCGCCGGTGAGCGGAACCGGCAGCGGCACAGCCGGGGCGGACTCCCAGAGCTTATCGATGAGCGACTGGGCCGCCGCCCGGTGGTCGTTATAGCGGTCCGGAAAGGCGGAGCCCTGTACGGCCTGTGCGGCGGCGCCAGGATCCATCCCCTGCCAGTTGGTTACGCCCATTAACGCTTTATAAAATGCCTCAGAAGCGAACGCGGGATTCATCAGCCGCGCATAAACCTCTGGGTTGCCAAGGTTACTATAACTCGACCCGAGCCCTGCCCATCCGCCGGTCACCCGTTGTTGCATTATGCCGACCGAGTCATGGTCGTTGCCGACATTGTCATGAGGCTGGGCTAACGACAACTCCTTGAGACGCGTGCCGCTGTAGTCCTCGTCAGCATCCTTATACGACCCGTCATTGGCGCCGTTCGTCAGACCCGATTCTGTCAGGCCGGTCATCAAGCCAATGAGGGCCCCGCGCTGTCCGAGGTTGAGGGTTTTGGCAATGCCAATCACGGTATTGGCATTGGCTTCCTGGGTTGCGTTGAGGTCTATCTGTTGGCCGTTGACGATGGCGCACACGCCCGCGTTGGGGTCATACCAGGTGGTGCCGGTCACAATGCTGTGGATGGCCTGATCCGTAGAGGCTTGTTCCGGGTCACTAGCGTTGGCCCACACATTTGCTGGCTGGGCAATCGGCAGGAATAGGAACGAAGCTATCATAAGCCACGCCTGCAGGCGTTGTTTGTTGATTTTGGGAAGAGCGCGGAATCGTTTCATCCTACACCGGTCCCGTCATGTGTGTAGCGGCAAACATCAGGGAGTTGTAGTAGCGCCAGTGCAGCGCGTCGCTAGTGGACAGGAATTCCCGGGTACACTGGTCTGGCCGGTCGTGCTGCAGCACGAAAGTTGAGTCATCGTAACACGGCAGGTACAGTGCATTTAGTGCGTCCATGCGCGGTTCGACATTGTCGACCAGGTTTTGTAGCTGGAACGATGGGTCTTTCTTGATTTTTTCCTGTTCGTCCACGGACCATCCCCACTCTTCGACGCCAAAGGCTCCGCCAAACTGGTTGGTAGGTGCTGCATGGGCCGGGCTAAATAGCAGGCCGATATTGGACAGCGAGCCAATCAGCCGGAACGGTGAGCTAAGTATCGAGCCCAGGAAAGATGCGGCGTTGTGGATGCTGCTTGCGAAGTCGGTGGCCGAGGAGGGTACCCGGGCGACGGTCAAACCAACAAGCGAGAATGGATTGTCGATGGCGAAGTAACGCTTACTGAATGACTGTTGGCTGTTCTCGTTGCGCAGTTCCTGCATGGCCACAAATTGGGCCTGGTTGGCTTCATCTTCCGCCATCGGCCGCCCGTAGTTAACGTTACGGTTGGCCGTCTGAGACATGAAGTCGTAGGCCACGCGGTCTGCACCATAGCGGTCCGCGCCCTGCTCCAGGCCAAAGTCGACCCCGGCATAGACACGAATCAGGCTGTCCAGCATCATGTTCATAAGCTCGCTCAGGCCCATTCCGGCCGCAAAGTGGAAGCCGAACTCCAGCCCCGCCTTGATGCCCGCGGTTATGCCCTTGGCTTCACCGGCCGAGAAGACGGTAACGACTAACTCGACAGCGGCGATACCATACTGCACGTTCTGATTTAAGAGGATCTTGCAGACCGTTCCCGGCCCGCCGTCTTCACTTGCGTCTTTAGTTGTCGTGTCGGTGAAGGTGCCTGCGATGTCTGCCAGGAAGGAGTCGGGCTTGAGCGATGGTATGCTGCTGATTTGGTCGTTGATCTGCTGGTTGTCCAGGCCGACGGCTTGGCCGGTATCCTGCCGGTACAACACACTTGCCGAGGCATCGGGCACATCGCCGTTGGCGTTCCAGTTTAGGCCGTCGGCATCTATCGCCTCGGCGACCACATCGCCGACTTTGGTCTGGTCGGCGCCAATCAAGCCGTCGGCGGCGAAACGTAACGCCTGCTCCTCCCGCTTGGCTTGCCCGCTATTCACGTATGCAATGATGTCTTTAATGGTGCAGTATAGGGTTGCTACGAATACGGCGTCGGAAACCGAGCGAAGTTTCAGCGCTCTACTGGCTAGCTTTGTCCGGATTTTGCCCGGTTGCCCGCCAGTCTCGAGAGCTTGGATCCGTTCTTGGCGCATCTCCTCGGCGGACTTATTGGTGTCACTGTCGGCTGATTTTGGCTGTTGATCCTCGGGCGTCATTACGTGTTCGACCGTCTCGTCAATATTGATCTTTCTGGCCTCGGCCGTGGTCTTCCCGGCATACTCGCGCGCCCGGTTGAACCATTTTATGAGCTGGATACCGGCTCTTAGCCGGACACGGGCATACGGATTCCAGCGCACCGTCCGAGGCTGCAGGGCCATGATGTCCCCCATTTTTACGTTAACGGCGTCAACAAATTTACTTTGTACCTGCAGTTTTTCGCCCAGGCTTAATTGGCCATAGGTTCTCCCGCCGAAGCTTTGCTTGGCGATGTCGTCGATGTAGATCGGCTCTCCATCAATAAACACTCCTTTCAGGCTTTCCTTGGTTGGCAGCACATCATAACCAAAGCTTTTGTTGGGAGCGAAGTCCCAGCGGATCCGGCCGTCCCGGCCTAACGCCTTGATCTGCCGGTCGGGAGTGGTGAGCATAATTTGCCTGACGAGCGGACTTTTCCGGAAGATACCGTCACTATTATCGGTAAGCGTGGCCGCCTGGAACATGACGCTCGAGAACTGCCTCCGAACCATTATTTGGTAGCGGGCGAAGTTAACGCCGCGCAAGACAGTGTCGAAGTGCAGGCCTTTTAGCGCTCCAAAATACGTCAGGAAGAACAGGATGGCCGCCATTACTACGGTGAGGAGGACCGTCCCCAACAAATAACGCAGGTTTTTGCGCACTGCGGCCTTGACGAACTTTTTGCCTGGCTCAGACTTCAATTGGTTGTACCAGCCGCCGCCGGGCACCTCGGGCTCTTTTCCGAGCAGCGCCGACGTGCTGACACCAGTGTCCTCGAGCAAATCTTTAGCGAACTTTTTGCCGCCCTTGTAGGCCGCGCGCTTCAGCCGGGAATCTTCGCCGATACTCGCCTCGTACTCCTTCAACTCCTGGGCGTTCTTGGGAATCGAGGAGAATAACCCTTTGTCCTTGCCGGCTTTCTGTTCCTGGTCGCCTAGCTTGTCGGAACGCTCGTCGTCTTCGGTGTGGGTGGCCATGCCGGTAGTCTTAAGCTCCTAATGGTGGTTGTTGGTTCAGGCTTATAGTGCCCTGCCCCTGGTTAAGGTCAAGGGGCTGGGTGGGTTGCGTGGGTTGCGGGTTGGTGGTGATCAGGCCGGTTTCGGTCGGGCTGGCTACTACCTGGATGTGGACATGGTTTTGACCGGCAAAGAACAGGCCCTGGCCTACCGGGAACTGGCTGAGGCGCTTTTTTTCCTCAGCGGTGAGCTTAAAGACATCGGCCAAGACATCGACCGCGGTCGGCGACTGTTTAAGTAGGAACTGCATGCTGGCGTTGGCTACAATCGCCCGCCCCATGCGCGAACCCATGAAGTCTTCAACGTCTTGTGTGATGGTGGTGATGCCCAGATTGTATTTGCGGGCCCGTTTGGCCAAGGAGAACATAAAGTTGGCCGAGTCCTCGTATTTCATTAGCTGCCAAGCCTCGTCGACGACCAGGATGCGCCGTCGTTTGTCGGTCTTGGTTTTATTCCAGATGTAATTCAGGACGATGTACATGGCCACCGGGCGGAGCTCATCCTCCAGGTCGCGGATGTTGAAGACTACCAAAGGGTTGTTGATGTCGATGTTACTTTGCTGGCTGAAGATGCCGGCGAACGAACCGGTGGTGTATTTGCGCAGGCGCTGAGCCAGCTGCGGACCGGTGTTGCCCATGTGCAGCAACGTGTCGTACAGGTCGGCGATAGTTGGTGGCAGGCCCTGGTGGGTTAGCGGGTCGTTGGTGATGCCGGCTTTGGCATAGGTCTCAATGAGCGCGGCGTCGAGGTCGGACTCTTCAACTGGGGTCAGCGCCGGGGTCGTCACCTGTTGTCCGCCCATCATTTGTGTCTGGGCGCCGCCCATCATCAGGCGCAACAGGCCGTGCAGCGTGATCAGGTTGCTGCGCAGGGCGTTGTCGGCTTCGTCGGTGTCGACAACCCTAGGCAAGTCAAAGGGATTGATGCGTGTCGCCGAGTTCAAACTGAGGTGGACATAGGCACCGCCGACAGCGTCACACATCTTTTCGTACTCATTCTCAGGGTCGATGATTAGGATTTCGGTGCCCATCATCATGCTGCGCAAGGCCTCGAGTTTGACGGTAAACGATTTACCGGCACCGGACTTGGCGAAGACTACCGAGTTGCCGTTTTCCAGCGAGAAGCGGTCGAAGATCACCAGGCCAGAGTTGTGCATGTTGATTCCGTACAAGATGCCGCCGTCCTGAGTCAGATCGGCCGAGGTAAATGGGAAGCTGGTGCTGATGGCACCAGTCGACATGTTGCGGCGGATTTGCAGCTGGTCGACAAACTGCGGCACGGTGCTGTTGAGCCCCTGCTCCTGCTGTGAGCTGGCCGGCTTGCTAAAAACCAGCTGCTGGCCGAGCAGCGATTCCACCTTGTGGCTGACAAATTCCAACTCCTCCATGCTCCCGGCGTAGATGGTGAAGTAAAAGCCGAAACGGAAGAAGCGTTCCTCGCCCACCTGTAACTTGTCGCGCATTTCCTCGGCGTCCTGGATGGCGGCTTGTTTGCTCACGTCGCGGACTTTGCCCTTCTCGGCGTCGATCTGCAGGCCGGCTTCCAGCTGAGTTACTTTTTTTCGCAGGTTTTCCAATACCAACTGGCTCTCCACCGGATAAACGTACAGCGAAAGGTCCATGACTTCGTCGAGATTGATAATTGGACTGATCCAACCGGTATACAGCTGGCGCGGGTAGCCATAGACATAGTAGGTGCGGGCCATACGGGTACCTAACCTGAAGTAGCTGGAGTTGAGTTCGATCGAGCTCGGAGCGATAAAGTCACGCAGCGCAGTTACGCCCTTTTGGAAAGCGGCTGTTACCTCTTGCTGTTCGCGTGCGCGTTGCGCCTGCGCCAGAGCGACCGGGTCGAGCTGTTGTTTGCGTGCCATTATTGCCCCATCTCCCGCTGCAAGTGGGCCTGCGGTGCGTTGCCCGTGCCCTTCGTAACAACCTCGGCGTTCAGGTTGCCGAAATTCTTCAACTGTTGTCGCGTGGCAGTGTCAGGGTTGTAGGTATCGTAGAACAATTCAATGAGCTCTTGGGTATCGAGCGGCAAGCCCTCGATCTGGCACTGCATCAAGCCCTGTAATACGGCCTGGACGCGGTTTTTCAGTTCGGCCTTGGCCTTGTCCAGGTCGGCCTCATTAATGACCACGTGCTGTTCTTTGGTGTCGAACAGGCCCATCAGGCCGGTCAGGAAGTTCTTGCTTTGGGTGATCGCCTTTTGGACGTCGACGTGCGGGAAGTACGGGATGATCACATAGAAGCGCTTATCCATAATGTTGGTTTGCATCGAGAGTTGCTCGATAAAGTCGATATAGTCGGCCATTAACATCGCCAGCAACATGTTGTCGTGCTCGGTGCGGATTTTGTCCAGTTTGGCGATGTAGGGTTGCAGGTCCACCTTTTGGGAGCGGATAAAAATCTGAACCGGAAAATACAATGAGTTTAAGAAGCCTTGGTAGGCGAACTCGACGGCCTCCTGCTCTTGCGGGCTCATCAGGTCGAAGTTGACCGACTTGGCCATGATTATCGATCGGAATGAGCCGTCATTCATAATGACGATGCCGTCGCGGATTTCGGCAATCTGCAGAGTGTTCTGCGTGCTGTTCGGGTTGCTCTTCACCATCGGCTTGGCGGCTGCGCCAGCCGGCTGTCCGGGTACGCCTTGAGGAGCCGCGCCCCCTACGGAAACTTGCGGCATAAACGAAGCGCCTGCCTGTGGCACTGCCCCCGGTATTGGTTGGTTCGGTGTATTAGGATCCATGAAACCCTTAGCGGTTACTCCACCTCTGTTTTTTGCCGTTGCCGACGGCTAGTGAAGTTTAATGACCACCTCGTTTTGCGGGGCGGTTCGCTCCGCCTCGCGGGCGAGCGTCGCCACGTTTAAGTCGTCATTGTTGGCTAGTTGTAGTATAGCAGCCCGTCCTGCTGGTGTCACTGGAGCACTAGCATTTTGAGCAGGAGCAGCGGGCTGGGCAGCAGGCGGCATCGGAACAGCGAGCTGCGGTGCTGGCGGCATGGCTGGTTGGGTGCTTGCAGGCATCGGCATAGGCGGCTGGATGGCCTGCTGTTCGGAAAGCGGCCTGATGGTGTGCATGTGCCCGTAGTAGGCGCCCTCGGACTGTTGTTTATGGGCGTCAAGGTTGGCCACGATGCTGGCTTCGTCGACGGCCGGCAAGCCGGCTGAGCCGCTGTCGTCGGCGGTTCCCGGAGCCACCACTTGTGTGCTAAAGGTGACCATATCATTCGGGATTTTGGCCGCCTGGTCCGGCTGGTTCAAGAACCAATAATTGGCTGGTTTTGGCTGCTCTTGGGGGGTGTTGTTGTTCAGGCTTTCCACTACCCTGTCGCGGTGGCTGCGCGAGCTTTGATCGATCATGCTCTTCAGACGCTGAGCGCCGGCGTTGTTTTGCTCGTCCATAATATCGTCAGAAGCCCGGATGTCGTTGTCTTCAACTGGCTTGGGCAGCGAGGTTGGCCCCACAAGCCGGTCGGAGTCGTCGGTCATATTCAGCTGCCCAATGCCAAACCCGGCGTTCTTAACCGCCCAGCCGCGGGTGTCGACCGTACTGGCGAGTGCCTGCAGACGGCTTCGGACCTCAGCTTGCGAGAGGTTGTTCGTGTAGCTGTGGGCTATCTGTTTTGGCGCAGTAATGGTGACGAGCTCTTTGGCGCCGCTTTGGTCCCAGACCCGCCGACGAGGTATGAGCATAAACCGCACTTTAGCTAGTGCCCAGACCTCGGTAGGTTGGTCGCGGCGCCAAGGGAACGCCAGGAAGCCGACGGAGAGCGAGATTGGCAAGAAAACAATTATCATAAAGGCCGCATGGTGAGTGGCAAAGAAAAAGCCTAAGTATGCGAATAGCGCGGCTATTACGGCGTAGATAAATTGCCGCAGGGTCAACGGGCCGATGAGCTTGTCTTCGGCTTCAACGTCTTGGATCACCTTATACGAGGCCATACCATAACAATTATAACCGACCATTAAAAAACGCGCACGGTCTTCCGT